>PKXB01000063.1:0-4763 GCA_003133345.1 Hyphomicrobiales bacterium
CAGGTCTATGTCGACGACCGCACCATCGACAGCCACATCAAGCGCCTGCGCAAGAAGTTCAAGGTCGTCGACGACGACTTCGAGATGATCGAGACGCTCTACGGCGTCGGTTATCGCTTCAAGGAAACATGACTGACGGAACGTCCCGGCTTGCGGTAAAATCACAGGGACTAAGGGCCCACGATCAACCCGGCTGGATTGAACGACGTGCTCGATCGAACCGCTGAAATTCTAGCGCAGAAATCCGAGGCCGAAAGGCCCGGCGAGGAAACCCCGCGCCCCGAGCGCAAGCGCTTTGGCGCCGTGCGGCGGGCGCTGCTTTCGGTTTGGGCATTCTTCGTTTCGCAAAGTTTCTCCAGTCTCACCCGCCGCATCGTCTTCCTCAATCTCACCGGCCTGGTCGCGCTCGTGGTCGGCGTACTCTATCTCTCGCAGTTCCGCGCCGGCCTGATCGACGCACGCGTGCAGAGCCTGCTGGTGCAGAGCGAGATCATCGCCGGCGCGATCGCGGCATCCGCCACGGTGGAAACCGACTCCATCACGATCGATCCCGAGCGACTCTTGGAATTGCAGACCGGCGAAAGCTATGGGCCGTCCGACGAGTCGCAATCGGGCATCGAATTCCCGATCAACCCGGAACGGGTGGCGCCGGTGCTGCGCCGCCTGGTATCACCGACCAAGACGCGCGCGCGCATCTATGACCGCGACGGCGTGCTGATCCTCGACAGCCGCAATCTGTACGGCCGCGGCGACGTGCTGCGTTTCGACCTGCCGCCGCCGGATACCGAAAAGCCCGGCCTCATGGAGCGCTCCTTCATCGCCGTGCGCCGCTGGTTCGGCCGCGGCGACCTGCCGCTCTACAAGGAACTCGGACCGGAGAACGGCAAGGGCTATTCGGAGATCGAGCAGGCGCTCAACGGGCTGCATGCCAGCATGGTGCGGGTCAACGACCGTGGNNGCACTGATGCTGTCCACGCAAGGCGCCGACATCGACGACATGGTGGAGGCCGAGCGGCTCGCCATCGTCAAGGTATTCCTGGTCGCCGCCGCCGTCATGGTGGTGCTCTCCATGCTGCTGGCCGGCACCATCGCCGGCCCGGTGCGCCGCCTCGCCGACGGTGCCGAGCGCGTGCGCCGGCGCATCCGCAGCCGCGTCGAAATCCCCGATTTCACCCGCCGGCGCGACGAAATCGGCGATCTATCGGGCGCACTGCGCGAAATGACCAACGCGCTCTATACCCGCATCGAGGCGATCGAAAGTTTCGCCGCCGACGTGGCGCATGAATTGCGCAATCCTCTCACCTCGCTGCGCTCGGCAGTCGAAACGCTGCCGCTGGCCAAGACCGACGAAAGCCGCCGCCGGCTGCTCGAAGTGATCGAGCATGACGTGAAGCGGCTTGATCGCCTGATCTCGGATATTTCCGACGCCAGCCGTCTCGATGCCGAACTGCAGCGGCAGGAGGCCGCCCAAGTCGATTTCGCCAAGCTGCTCGACGCGCTGGTGACCGCCGCCAACGAAATCCGCACCGACGACGTCAACGTGACGCTCGCCTTCGAAGGCGGCAGCCCGGCGGCTTTCAAAGCGCCGGGCCACGACTCGCGGCTGGGCCAAGTCGTGAGCAATTTGATCGACAATGCGCGTTCGTTCTCGCCGCCCGGCGGCACCGTGCGCATCACCTGCCGCCGGCTCAAGAACGAGATCGAGATCGTGGTCGACGACGACGGCCCCGGCATCCGCCCGGAAGCCTTGGATAAGATCTTCGAACGCTTCTACACCGACCGCCCGCACCAGGGCTTCGGACAGAATTCCGGTCTCGGCCTGTCGATCACCAAGCAGATCGTCGAAGCCCATGGCGGCAGCATCCGGGTCGAAAACCGCAACAGCGTCGCCGCCGCCGGCCAAGAGCCGCGCGTGCTCGGCGCGCGCTTCGTGGTACGGCTGCCGGCGATGTGATGGCGGCCGACACGGCAACCATCCATGCCTCCGCCGTGCTGATCGGGCCCAAGGCGGCACTGATCCGCGGCCCGGCCGGCTCCGGCAAATCGCAACTGGTCTGGGATCTGCTGCAAAGCGCGCTGCCCTTCACTCGGCTGGTGGCGGACGACCGCGCCCATGTCGAGGCCTGCGCGGGTCGTTTGCTGGTGCGCCCAGCCCCGGCGCTGACCGGGATGCTCGAAATCCGCGGCCTCGGCATCAGGCGCCTGCCCTATGAGCCCGTGGCGGTGGTCGCCCTGGTGGTGGATTTGGCGGCCGAGGATGCCACCCGGCATCCGGCTCAGGAGGCCGGAAAGACCGTCATTGGCGGGGTTAGCCTGCCGCGGCTAGCGATCGCAGCCGGAATGCCGGCCTTGGCCGTGCTGTTGGCTTTCCTCAAGGTACCGGCTGCCGGCAATTGACCTTGGCCCTGCAACTGGGCTACCCCCGGCGCCCGCCGGTTGGTTGGAAAAATTAACCATAACGGCCCTAGGATCGGCGCCGCCGAAAACGGATACTTCCGAGCCCCCCTTTGGCCCCACCTTTTCGCAGTGCAGCAGAGCGCTTATATAGCGAGGCAAGCCCTTGCAACGGGCCTTCGAATGGGCCTCAATGCGCCCCCATTCGTGCGGCGCAGCGTAGCGCCCGCGAGGAGTTCCGGATGATCGGCCTCGTACTCGTAACCCACGGGCGGCTCGCTATCGAGTTCCGCTCAGCGCTGGAGCATGTGGTGGGCCCGCAGCGCCAGATCGAGGCGGTGACCATCGGCCCCGACGACGACGTCGAGCAGTGCCGCAAGAACATTCTCGATGCGGTCAAGCGGGTGGATAGCGGCAACGGTGTCGCCATCCTCACCGACATGTTCGGCGGCACGCCCTCCAATCTCGCTATTTCGGTGATGAGCCAGCCCAAGGTCGAGGTGCTGGCCGGCATCAATCTGCCGATGCTGATCAAGCTCGCCAAGGTGCGCGAGACCTGCCCGCTCGAACAGGCGGTGGCCGCCGCCCAGGAAGCCGGGCGCAAATACTGCACGATTGCCAGCCGGGTGCTCACCGGTAAATGAACGGCCCCGTTCAAGCGGACGGCGCTCTGCCGCAGGATAGCTCCGCCGCCGTCGTGCGTGAGATCGAGATCGTCAACAAGAAGGGCCTGCACGCCCGCGCCTCGGCCAAATTCGTGCAGACCGCCGAACAATTCGACGCCGCCATCACCGTGACCCGCGGTCAAGAAAGCGTCGGCGGCACCTCGATCATGGGCCTGATGATGCTGGCCGCGGGGCCCGGCATCACCATCACTATTTCGGCGACCGGCAAGGAAGCGGCGGCGGCGGTGGATGCGCTGTGCGCGCTGATCGCCTCGCGCTTCGGCGAAGAGGATTAAACGCCGCGCGGACCCGCTCCCGGTCCGCTCACCGCCCCGCCGCTGTGCTACCATGGCCTACGCGCCCTTAGAGCCCCCCGGATGTTGCGGGGGCGCAAGCGGCGCGGGTCAGGGAGAGCAAGCATGTTCGACAAGAAGGAAGACCAAAAAAAGCCGGCTGCGGCCGTCGCTAAAACCCCCCCAGCGGCCGCGCCCCCGCGCCCGGCCGTCACCCTCCGCTATCTCGACCGGCCGGACTGCCTGGAGACCTTCGCCGACAGCATCAGCGGGTTGTCATTCGACGGGCAGACGCTGCGGCTGGAATTCGCCGTTACCCGCATGGACGACGTGAAGCCGGATGCGCCGGTCACTGGCCGGCGCTACCCGGTCTGCCGCCTGGTGCTGCAGCCGCTCGCCGCCGTGGATCTCATCAACCGGATGCAGCAGGTCGCCGCCGCCCTGACCAAAGCGGGCGTGGTGAAAGCCAACCCGCCGGCCGCCCCGAAGGGCAATGACGTCGGCGGCGAGAGATGAGCATGGGCGCCTTAGCCGGCCGCCCAAATCAACATAAAGAAATCTTTATATCTGCGTTGCGGGGCCGGCAGCAGCCTGTTATAGGCTCGGGCCGACAAACCAGCGTTTTCACGCGTGCCGCATAGGACAATCATGACCGCTTCCGCCAAGCCTAAGCCCAAAGCCGGCGACTACGTCGTCAAGGACATCGCGCTCGCTCCCTGGGGGCGCAACGAGATCAACATCGCCGAAACTGAGATGCCCGGCCTGATGTCGACGCGCGAGGAATATGGGCCCCTTCAATCGCTGCGCGGCGCCCGCATCGCCGGCTCGCTGCACATGACCATCCAGACCGCGGTGCTGATNNGAGACACTGACGCACCTCGGTGCCGATGTGCGCTGGGCTTCCTGCAACATCTATTCAACGCAGGACCACGCCGCCGCGGCGATCGCGCAAGCCGGCGTGCCGGTGTTCGCGGTCAAGGGCGAGAGCCTGGTCGACTACTGGGATTACACCCACCGCATCTTCGAGTGGTCGGACGGCGGCTTCCCGAACATGATCCTCGACGACGGCGGCGACGCCACGTTGCTTTTGCACCTCGGCCTGCAGGCGGAGAGCAATGCGGCGGTGCTCAATCATCCCGGCAACGAGGAAGAGGAAGTGCTGTTCGCCGCCATCAAGAAGCGGATCAAGGAGCAGCCCGGCTGGTACGCAAAGCTCGCCAAGCAAGTGCGCGGCGTCACCGAGGAGACCACCACCGGCGTGCACCGGCTCTATCAGATGGCCAAGGAAGGCCGCCTGCTGTTCCCGGCGATCAACGTCAACGACAGCGTGACCAAATCGAAATTTGACAATCTCTACGGCTGCCGCGAGTCGCTGGTCGACGGCATCCGCCGCGGCACCGACGTGATGATG
>PKXB01000063.1:4799-4977 GCA_003133345.1 Hyphomicrobiales bacterium
CGCGCCATCGTCTGCAACATCGGCCACTTCGACAGCGAGATCCAGGTGCACGCGCTGAAGAACCTGAAGTGGAACAACATCAAGCCGCAGGTCGACGAGATCGCGTTCCCCGACGGTCACCGCATCATCCTGCTGTCGGAAGGCCGCCTGGTGAACCTCGGCAACGCCATGGGGCATC
>PKXB01000101.1 GCA_003133345.1 Hyphomicrobiales bacterium
CCGAACGGTTGCCTGATAGCTCGGCTCTCTCCGTTTGAAATACGGCGGGAGCGTGACGCTATAGACCTGCCTGATAGGCCGATATTACGCCTGCAATAAAGCCACCAATGCGCCGAAAATGCGAGGGCGGTCACGGCGGCACCCCTTGTGATAAATTGCGCAAAACCGGAAACGAATCGCATTCGACCGCTGTCTGCGCCCTCATCCAACTACCGCGCGCTGATGCAATGGCAGGCATCCCGGCGCACGCTGATGCTTGGCGCGCTGCTGGCCGCCAGCGGGCTCGGACGCATCTCCGCATGGGCGGCGGGTGCCCACCACGCCATCGCCATGCATGGCGAGCCGGACTGGGGCGCCGGGTTCAGCCATCCGAGCTATGCCGATCCGGCGGCGCCCAAGGGCGGCCAACTGGTGCAAGGCGTGCTCGGCACCTTCGACAGCCTCAATCCGTTCACCGTCAAGGGACTGCCAGCCGCCAATATCCGCGGTTACGTGATCGAGAGTCTGCTCGCGCGCGGCTATGACGAGCCGTTCACGCTCTATGGTCTGCTCGCCGACAGCGTGGAGACCGATGCCGCGCGCAGCACCGTCACCTTCACGCTCAATCCGGCGGCGCGTTTTGCCGACGGCAAGAAGGTCGACCCCGATGATGTGATTTTTTCTTGGCAGCTGCTGCGCGACAAGGGGCGCCCGAACTTTCGCATCTACTATGCCAAGGTGGTCAAGGCGGAAGCGACGGCTGAGCGCAGCGTGCGCTTCGATCTTGCCGGCGCCGACGACCGCGAATTGCCGCTGATCATCGGGCTGATGCCGGTGCTGGCCAGGCACGCGATCGATCCCGACAAGTTCGAGGACACGACATTCGAACCGCTGCTCGGCAGCGGTCCCTATACGGTGAGCGCGGTCAAGCCGGGCGAGAGCGTCAGCTTCAAGCGCGATCCGAACTACTGGGGTCGCGAGCTGCCGATTAATCGCGGCCTGTGGAACTTCGAATCCATCCGCTTCGACTATTACCGCGACGGCAATACGCATTTCGAGGCGTTCAAGAAAGGCCTCTACGACGTGCGCACGGAGACCGATCCTGGCCGCTGGCAGACCGCTTACGATTTCCCGGCGCTCGCTCAGGGCCGCGTGGTCAAGGAGGAATTCCCCTACGGCCTGCCGAAGGGCATGGACGGCCTGGTGTTCAACACGCGCCGGCCGATTTTCGCTGATATGCGCGTGCGCGAGGCGATCCTGAACCTATTCGACTTCGAATGGATCAACCACAATTATTTCTTCGACCTCTATAAGCGCACGGCGAGCTATTTCGACGGCTGCGATCTCTCCGCCCACGGCGTGCCGGCCAATGCGCGCGAACGGGAACTGCTGGCGCCGTTTCCCGACGCGGTGCGCGCCGACATCATGGATGGCAGCTGGGCGCCGCCGGTCAGCGATGGCTCGGGCCGCGATCGCACCGGATTGCGTCGGGCTTTCGCGCTGTTCGCCGCCGCCGGCTACGAGCTCAAGAGCACGCGACTGGTGCACGCCGCCAGCGGGCGGCCGTTTGCGTTCGAGCTGCTCACCACCACCCGCGACCAGGAGCGGCTGGCGCTCGCCTTCGTGCGCAACCTCAAGCGCGCCGGCATCGACGCGCGCGTGCGCAGCGTGGATGCCACCCAGTTCGAGCGCCGGCGCATCATGTTCGACTTCGACATGATGCAGTATCGCTGGGAACAGTCGCTGTCGCCCGGCAACGAGCAGAGCTTCTACTGGGGCTCGGACGCGGCCACGCAGGAAGGCAGCCGCAACTATATGGGCGTCAAGTCGAAGGCGGTCGACGCCATGATCGCCGCCATGCTCAGCACCACCAGCCGCGAAGATTTCGTCGCCGCCAGCCGCGCGCTCGACCGCGTGCTGCTGTCCGGCTGCTACGTGGTGCCGCTCTATTTCCCGCCCAAACAATGGATAGCGCGCTGGACACGAATCAAGCATCCCTCGCAGACTTCCTTGTTCGGCTATCTGCCGGAAACCTGGTGGCACGGGGACGCCAAATGATCCTGAGCGACACGCAACAAGCGGAGGGCACCGGCGCCACGCTCGATGACCTGTTTCGCCGCGCCGGTGTGCGCCGCCCCGACGCTTTGGCGCTGATCGATCCGCCCAATGGCGAGACCATCACCGGCGGCGCGCCGCGACGGCTGACCTATGCGGAGGCCGACCGCGCGATATCGGCGCTCGCCGCCAAGCTGCGACGCTTAAGCTTGCAGACCGACATGGTGGTGGCGATGCAGCTTGCCAATACCGTGGACAGCGTGATCGCGCTGCTCGGCGTACTGCGCGCCGGCATGATCGCCGCGCCGATGCCCCTGCTCTGGCGCGAGCAAGAGATGGTGGCCGCGCTTTCGCGCATCGGCGCCAAGGCGATCGTCACGTCTTCGCACGTCGGACTTGCCGCGCAGTCCGAGATCGCCATGCAGGTGGCGGCCGAGCTGTTTCCGATCAGGCACATCTGCGGCTTCGGGCGCGATCTGCCCGATGGCGTGGTGCCGCTCGATGATGTGTTCAATCCCGCACCGACGGAATTCTACCAGCCGTCCGTGCGGCCGGGCCCTGCCGCCGCCCATGTCGCCGCCATCACCTTCGACGTCACCGGCGATGGGTTCGTGCCCGTCGCGCGCAGCCAGAGCGAGCTAATCGCCGGCGGGCTCGCCGTGTTCCGCGAAGCCGGCATTGCCGAGAACGCAACAATCCTCTCCACGATCCCGGCCGTCTCGTTCGCCGGCATCGCCCTCACGCTAATGCCGTGGCTGCTCGCCGGCGGGACGCTGGCACTGCATCACGGCTTCGATCCGGCCGTGTTCGCCGAGCAAAGCCGCGCGCATGAGCCGTGCAGCGTCGTGCTGCCGGGCCCCGCGCTGACGCTGCTGGCCGACGCAGGCCTGCTCGGCGGTCACATCAAAAATATTCTCGCGCTGTGGCGCGCGCCCGAGCAACTCGCCTCTGCCGTGCCGTGGCAGCGCGATGCGGCGCTAGTGGACATTGCGAGCTTCGACGAAACCGGATTGCTGCCGGCCCGGCGCGGGCCCGACGGCCTACCGGCGCCGATCCCGCACGGCGCATTCGTCGCGCCGGCCGGCATCACAACGGTCGGCGGTTACCGCTTCTGCCAGCGCGAGGTCGATGCGGTGATGGCGGGCGCCGATCCCGCCGCCGTTATTGTGGCACTGCCCGACGCCCATCTCGGCCAGCGCTTCGCCGGCAGCGCGCAAGACGGTGCGGCCCTCGCCGCCAAATTGCAGGCGCGCGGCGTCAATTCGCTGATTGCCGCGGCGTTTCTCCCGCGCGGGAATGCCGCCTGATCTTCATTATTTCGTTGACGGGGCATTAATCGCGCGCCGCTAGGGTCGCGCGACTTTTCGTAACACGTGCGTGCGCCCCCCATGTCGCTGCAAGGTCCAATGATCGTGGTCGCCGACAGCCCGGCGACCGACCTGGTCGATGCGCTGGTTGCCGCCGGCGCCTTCCCGATCATCGAGACCACATGGGCCGATGCGCCGACCGCCTTCGTTTCGGTCAAGCCCACCGCCGTGGTGATCGCCGAGCCGGGCGCCCCGCCCAATGAAGCCGCCGCGCGCATGCTTTGCCTGCAGATCGCCACCGCCAACGGCACCATCGTGCCGGTGATCGCGCGCGCCTATGGCGACCAAGAAGCCGCCATCCCGATCGCCTTGCCGGCCGACGCCGCGCTGCCGGTCGAGCGGCTGATCGCGCGCCTGCAATCGGCCATGCGCGTGCGCGCGCTGCACGCGACCGTGCTCCGCCGCATCGAGACCTTCGCCTCGCATGACGGCCGGCTGCCGCCGATGCCGATCGGCGACGCGCTCGACGACGCCACCGTGCTGATCGCGGGTCGCGGGCCGCTCTACCCCAAGCTCAGCGTGTCGATGGGCGAGCGTGTCAAGCTGGTGGGCGCGCTCAGCGTGGAGACCGCCGCCAAGCACCTCAACGCGCGCGACGTCGACGGCATTGTGCTGGGCGACGGCTTTTCCCCGCGCAAGGTGGAGGCCTTCCTCACCGTGCTGGCGCAGGATGCCCGCTTCCGCGACATTCCGGTGGCGGTGATCGGCGAGGCGCCGCCCGAATTCATCGAGGCGCTGCCGAACATTGATCACGTCGCCGGCGATCCGGTGCGGCTGGTCGCGCGCATGGTGCCGCTGGTGCGCATGCACGCCTTCGAGGCACGGCTCAAGAGAATGTTGAAGTCACTCGATGCCGACGGCATGTTCGATCCGGAAACCGGCCTGCATACGCGCGACACGTTCTGGCGCGAGCTCGGCAAGGCGGCGGCCGAAGCCGGCGACCGCAGCCAGCCATTGTCGCTGGCGCGCTTTTCCGTCGACGGCGCGCTCGACGAACGCGCCAGCATGGACGGCGCCCGGCTGGTGACGCGGCTGATCCGCAATATCGATTTCGGCTGCCACGACGACGACGGCTCGATCCTGATCGCCTTCACGCAGACCGATCTGCGCAGCGCTCATGTGGTGGCGCGCCGCATCGCCGGCCTGATCAAGAACACCATGTTGGTGCCTCGGCGCGGGCGCGACAATGTCGCCGCCAACGTAACGCTGGCGACGCTGAAGGCCAGCGACACGCTCGATAGTCTCATGGCGCGCGTGATGGGTAGCCGGGTGGTTGCCGCCGAGTGAGCGGATGATTAGTTTAGCTCCGACAGGAGCCAGCCATGCCCGACACCCAACCGGTGCGTATCGACGTCGTCTCCGATGTAGTCTGTCCGTGGTGCTTTATCGGCAAGCACCGTCTGGAAAAAGCGCTGGCGCTGCGGCCCGGCGTTGCGGTCGAGGTGCATTGGCGCCCCTATTTCCTCAATGACTGGATTCCGCGCGAGGGCATATCGCGCGAGGAATACCTGACCAAGAAGTTCGGCTCGCCCGAGCGCTATGAGGGCATCGCCCAGCGCGTCACCGCGGCGGCCGCCGCGGAAGGCCTGACCTACGCCTCCGACAAGGTGAAGCGGCAGCCCAATACGCTCGACAGTCACCGGCTGATCCGCTGGGCGGAGGTGGAAGGCAAAGCCGGCGAGATGAAGCAGAAGCTGATGGATCTTTATTTCACGCAAGGTGCCGACCTTACCGACCGCGACACGCTGGTCCAGGCGGCTGCCAGCGTCGGGCTCGACGCCGATACGGTACGCGAAGGCCTAGCGAGCGATCAGGACGTGGCGCAGATCGAGCAGGAGGCGCTCTCGGCCAAAGAAGCCGGCATCGAGGGAGTGCCCTGCTTCATCTTCGGCGGCAAGTTCGCGGTGTCGGGCGCGCAGTCGCCGGAATATCTCGCCGAAGCCATCGACCGCACGGCGCAAGCCGCGCAAAGCGACGCGGCGGAGTAGCGCATGATCCCGAAAAGTGGGAACCGGTTTTCGGATAAGATCATGCGCAGAAATTAAGCATCACGCCGCCTTGGCTTGCTCCGCGATTGACGCAAGCTTGCGCAAAATCGCGGCGGTCCCTTTCAGGCGATCCTGCGGCCGCTCCCAGTCGTCGAAGAACACGAGTTGCTGGCCCTTTGCATCTTTCGGATCGGGCCGCATGCGTACGCCCGAGCCCTGCTCGCGGATGTAGGCAATGAGCCCTTCCGGATTGGCGAAGATATTGTCGCGGAACGACAGCACGACGCCCTTCGTCCCGGCCTCCAGTTTCTCGACATTGGCGCGCCGGCACAGCGCCTTGATCGCCACTACTTGCAGCAGATGCTCGACCTCGCCCGGCAGCGGGCCGAAGCGGTCGACCATTTCCGCCGCGAAGCTGTCGATGTCGCACTCGTCCTCGATCTCGGCCAGCCGCCGGTAGAGCGCCAGCCGCACCGACAAGTCGGCGACGTAATCCTCCGGGATGAGCAGCGCCGTGCCGATGGTGATCTGCGGCGACCAGCGGTCGGCGACCGGCGCGCTGATGCCGGCCTTCAGGCTGAGCACCGCCTCTTCCAGCATCTGCTGGTAAAGCTCGAAGCCGACCTCCTTGATGTGGCCGGACTGTTCCTCGCCGAGCAGATTGCCGGCACCGCGAATGTCCAAATCATGCGAGGCGAGCTGGAAGCCGGCGCCCAGCGTGTCGAGCGATTGCAGCACCTTCAGCCGCCGCTCGGCCTGCGGCGTGATCTTTTGCTGTGCCGGCAGCGTGAGCAACGCATAGGCGCGCAGCTTGGCGCGCCCCACTCGCCCGCGCAGTTGATAAAGCTGCGAGAGGCCGAACATGTCGGCGCGATGCACGATCAACGTGTTGGCACTCGGAATATCGAGGCCGGATTCGATGATGGTCGTCGACAACAGCACGTCGTATTTGCCGTCGTAGAACGCCGACATGATGTCGTCGAGCACGGTCGGCGGCATCTGCCCATGCGCAACGCCGACGCGCACCTCCGGCACGTTCTTGTCGAGGAAGTCCTTGGCGCCGGCCAGATCCTCGATGCGCGGGCAGACATAGAACGCCTGGCCGCCACGGTATTTCTCGCGCAGCAGCGCCTCGCGCACCGTGATCGGATCGAACGGCGACACGAAGGTGCGCACCGCCAGCCGGTCGACCGGCGGCGAGGCGATGATCGAGAGATCGCGCACGCCGGTGAGCGCCAGTTGCAGCGTGCGCGGGATCGGCGTCGCCGTGAGCGTGAGCACGTGCACTTCCGCGCGCAGGGTCTTGAGCTTTTCCTTGTGGGCGACGCCGAAATGCTGCTCCTCGTCGACCACCAGCAGCGCGAGGTCCTTGAACGCGATGCCCTTGCCGAGCAGCGCGTGGGTGCCGATGACGATATCGACGTGGCCTGCGGCCAGGCCCGCCTTCACCGCGGCAAGCTCCGCCGCCGTCACCAGACGCGAGGCCTGCGCCACGTTGACCGGAAAGCCGTGGAAGCGTTCGTTGAAAGTCTTGAAGTGCTGGCGCGCCAGCAGCGTGGTCGGCACCACCACGGCGACCTGCTTGCCGTTGATGGCGGCGATGAAGGCCGCGCGCAACGCGACTTCGGTCTTGCCGAAGCCGACGTCGCCGCAGATCAGCCGGTCCATCGGCCGGCCGGAATTCAAATCCTTGATGGTCGCTTCGATGGCGGCGAGTTGGTCGTCGGTCTCCTCATAGGGAAAGCCGGCACAGAATTCGTCATAGGCGCCCGGCCCCACGCTGAAGCGCGGCGCCTCGTGCGTCAGCCGCTCGGCCGCCACCTTGATCAGTTCGCCGGCGATCTCGCGAATGCGGCTCTTCATGCGCGCCTTGCGCGCCTGCCAGTTGCCGCTGCCGAGCCGGTCGAGATCGACGTTTGCTTGCTCGGCGCCGTAGCGCGACAGCAGGTCGACGTTCTCCACCGGCAAATAGAGCTTGGCGCCTTCGGCGTAGTGAATTTCCAGGCAATCGTGCGGCGCGTCCATCGCCGTGATCGCCTGCAGGCCGGCAAAGCGCCCGATGCCGTGATCGACGTGCACCACCAGATCGCCGGGTGCCAGGCTGGTGGCCTCGGCGATGAAATTGTCGGCGCGGCGCATGGCGCGGCGCGGCCGCACTAAGCGATCGCCGAGAATGTCCTGCTCGCTGACGATGGCCGCGTCGGCGGTCTCGAAACCGAATTCGATGCCGAGCACGGCCAACGCCACCGCGGCTTTCGGTAGGCTCAAGGCCTGCGGCCACGAGCCGACGGGCGTCAAATTGTGCAGTCCGTGGTCGGCGAGCACATGGCTCATGCGCTCGCGCGCGCCCTCGCTCCAGAGCGCGACCGCCACCCGCTTGCCTGACGCTTGCTGCGCCAGCACGTGCTGGGTGACCGCCTCGAACACATTGGCGCCCGGCGCGGCGCGCTCGGCCGCGAAATTGTGGCCGGCGCGCGCGCCGACATCGAGCACGTCGCGCGCTTCCGGCACCGCGAACGGCGTCAGCTTCGCCAGCGCCGAAGCGCCAAGCCGCTCCTTCCATTCGGTTTCAGCGAGATAGAGCCGTGCCGACGGCAGCGGCTTGTAGGGCGGCGTCACGCCGTCCTTCAGCGCCTCATGCCGCGCGTCGTAATAATCGGCGATCTGCGTGAGGCGCTCATGCGCGGCGTCATCGGCTAGATGCTCGAGCGCCAGCGGCGTATCGGGGAGATAGTCGAACACGCTTTCGAGCGTATTGTGGAACAGCGGCAGCCAGTGCTCCATGCCCGGATAGCGGTGGCCCTCGCTCACCGCTTCGTACAGCAGATCGTCTGGGGAGGTTGCGCCGAATTCCGCCACATAGCCGGTGCGGAAGCGGCGGATGGTTTCGGTGACGAGCTGGAATTCCGCCACCGGTACCAGATCGAGCCCGCGCAATTGCGTTTCGCTGCGTTGCGTCTGCGCATCGAAACTGCGGATGGTCTCCAGCGCGTCGCCGAAGAAATCGAAGCGCACCGGCATGTCCATACCGGGCGGATAGAGATCGAGGATGCCGCCGCGCACCGCGTAGTCGCCCGGCTCGCGCACGGTCGAGGCGCGGGTGAAGCCGTTGAGCTCCAGCCACGCCATGATGCTCGCCATGCCAATGACATTGCCGGGCGCGACGGACAGCGCGTGCGTCGCCACGAACTCGCGCGCCGGCACGCGCTGCAGCGCGGCGTTCACCGTGGTGAGCAGCACCGACGGCTTGTCGCGGCCTTTCACGCGCGCTAATCGCGACAGCGCGGTCATGCGCTGCGCCACCACGGACGCATTGGGCGACACCCGGTCGTAGGGCAAACAATCCCAGGCCGGGAATTCCATGGTGAGAATGTCTGGCCCGAAGAACGCCAGCGCGCGCGACAGCGCCGCCATGCGCTGGCCGTCGCGGCAGATCACCGCGAGCGAAATCGCCGGCGCATCGGGGCGCGCCGCGATGGCGCGCGCCAGATCGGCCAGCACCAGCCCTTCGGCGCCGTCGGCGACTTGCGCCAGTGTGAGCGGCTGGCCTGCCTGCAACAATGCGGCGGGAGATTTAGCCATAATGGAAATCGCGCAGGCGGCGGAACATCGCGGTGTCGATCTCGGCGGGCGCCGGTTGCGAGCCGTTCACCCAGGTGAAAATTTGCTGGTCGGGAATCTCGAGCCAGGTCTCGTATTCATCGAGCTCGGCGTCGCTCAACTCCGCGATATGCGCGTCGGCAAAGCGGCCGAGCACCAGATCCATCTCGCGAATGCCGCGATGCCAGGAGCGGAACAGCAGCCGCCGCCGGCGCGGGTCCAACCCATCGCTCGAAATCTCGGTTCCGGTCATCGTGTCGCTCCAACGCCAAAAACCCGGACGGGGCCGGGCGGGGTTTATATAGAGGGCTTGCGGGGCGCTGTCAGCGTTTGCTTTGCACAGCCCAGCATTGCGTCCGCCGAACGCGCAAGCCAGCATGCCGCCCATGCGGCCTGATGTCCTAAACCGCCTGTTCGCCTCGCTCACCAGCCTGCCCGGGGTTGGGCCGAAGCTGGAGCAGCTCTATGCCCGGCTGCTCGAGCGCGAGGCGCCGCGCGTGGTGGATCTGCTGTTTCATCTGCCCGCGGGCGTCATCGATCGCCGCGCACGGCCAAAGCTCAACGAGGTGCAGCCCGGCCAGGTGGTCACCGTGGCGGTGACGGTCGAGGAGCATCGTCCCGCGCCGCCCCATCGCCCGCGTGCGCCCTATCGCATCATTGCCAGCGACGGGAGCGGCCCCACGCTGACGCTCACCTTTTTCAACGCGCGCAAGGATTATCTGGAGAAGCTCTTGCCGGTGGGCGAAACGCGCTACGTCTCCGGCACCGCCGAATTCTACGACGGCATGTTGCAGATGGTGCATCCCGACCGGGTGGTGGACGAGCAAGGCTTCGCCAGCCTGCCGCTGGTCGAGCCGGTCTATCCGCTCACCGAGGGGCTGGCGCCCGGCAATGTGCGGCGCGCGATGGAGGGCGCGTTGGCGCGGCTGCCCGAGCTGCCGGAATGGCAAGACGAGGCCTGGATCGCGCGCGAGCGCTTTCCCGCGTTTGCCGCCGCGCTGCGCCATCTGCACCGGCCGGCCGAGCCGCACGACATCGCGCCGGAAAGTTTGGCCTGGACGCGGCTCGCTTACGACGAATTGCTCGCCGGCCAGCTCGCGCTCGCGCTCGTCCGCGCGCATATGCGCCGGCAGGCCGGCCGCGGTTCGGCCAGCGAGGGCCGCCTGCGCGCGCGCATCCTCAAGAGCCTGCCCTATGCGCTGACCCACTCGCAGCAAAAGGCGGTCGACGACATCGTCGCCGACCTCGCGCGTCCGCAGCGCATGTTGCGGCTGCTGCAAGGCGACGTCGGCTCCGGCAAGACCGTGGTGGCGCTAATCGCGGCGGCGGCGGTGATCGAAGCCGGACGCCAGGCCGCCTTCATGGCGCCGACCGAAATCCTCGCCCGCCAGCATCTCAAGACCTTCGCGCAGCTGGCCGAGGCCGCCGGCTTGCGCGTCGCCATCCTCACCGGCCGCGAGCGCGGCGGCGAACGCGAGACTATTCTCGACCGGCTGGCGCTCGGCGACATCGATCTCCTGATCGGCACCCACGCGCTGTTCCAGGAGAATGTCGCGTTCCACGATCTGGCGCTCGCCATCGTCGACGAGCAGCACCGTTTTGGCGTGCATCAGCGCCTCGCCCTGGCGCAGAAGGGCGAGGCGGTCGACGTGCTGGTGCTCACCGCCACGCCGATCCCGCGCACGCTGGTGCTTACTTATTTCGGCGACATGGACGTCTCCGAATTGCGCGAGAAGCCGCCCGGCCGCCAGCCGATCGACACCCGCACGATTCCGCTGTCGCGCATCGAGGAGGTCGAGGACGCGGCCGGCCGCGCGCTGCACGCGGGCCAACGCGCCTATTGGGTCTGCCCGCTGGTCGAGGAATCCGAAAAGATCGATCTCGCCGCCGCCGAGGCGCGCTTCGAGGAACTGCGCAAACGTTTCGGCAAAAAAGTCGATCTGGTGCATGGCCGCATGAAGGGCACAGAAAAAGATGCCGCCATGGCGCGCTTCGCGGCGGGCGAGACGCAGCTTCTGGTCGCCACCACGGTAATCGAGGTCGGCGTTGATGTGCCGGAAGCCACCATCATGGTGATCGAGCATGCCGAACGCTTCGGGCTCGCGCAATTGCATCAGCTGCGCGGGCGCATCGGGCGCGGGAGCGGCCACTCGACTTGCCTGCTGCTCTACAAGGCGCCGCTCGGCGAGAGCGCCAAGGCGCGGCTGGCCGTGCTGCGCGAGACCGAAGACGGCTTCCGCATCGCCGAGGAAGACTTGAAGCTGCGCGGCGAAGGCGACCTGCTTGGCACGCGGCAGAGCGGCCTGCCCGGCTTNNCACCTGCTTTATCTGTTCGGCAAGGACGAGGCGATCAAACTGATCCGAGCGGGGTAGATGGCAAAGCCACGGCCGCGAGCACAGCGCGCTCCCTCTCCCCATGGGGGAGAGGGTTGGGGTGAGGGGGCAAGTGACTCACGATAAACTGTAACCCCTCACCCGGATCGCTTCGCGATCCGACCTCTCCCTATGGGAGAGGTGAAGCGAGCGTGCGGCACGGCCAATCCCCTACTCCACCGCCTCCGTCTTCTTCGCCGCTTGCACGGCGCGCGCACTGGTGGCGAGCGCGGCGAGCTTCTGCTGCGCATCGGCATCCGGCTGCACCATGCCGGCCGAGATCAGCAGCGTCATCGCGTTCTCCACCGAGATGTCGAGCACGATGATATCCTTGCGCAGCACATAAAAGAAGAAGCCCGTGGTCGGGTTGGGCGTGCAAGGCATGAACGCCGAAACATGCTCGCCTTGCGGCAGCTTTTCCGCGAGATCGCCGCTCGGCGGCTGCGACAGAAACACCAGCGACCACATGCCGGGCGCCGGAAACTCCACCAGGGCCACCTGCCGGAAGCTCGAACCCGATTTCGAGAACAGCGCCTCGAAAATCTGTTTCATGGTTTTGTAGATCGGCCGCACGATCGGCATACGGTTGAGCAGGCCCTCGCCCCATCTGACCAGCGTGCGGCCGACGAAATTGGCAGTGAGGAAACCCAGCAGCATGAGCGCGGCAATGGCGATGATCAGGCCGGTGCCCGGGATCGGCCACGGCAGATAGGTTTCCGGCCGGTACATCTCCGGTATCAGCGGACGCATAAATCCGTCGACCCAGGTGACGATCGACCAGATCAACCAGGCGGTGATCGCCAGCGGCCCCGCCACCACCAGGCCGGTGAGAAAATAATTGCGCAGGCGGGCGGCCACGCCGCTATGCGACGTCACGATGACCGTCGGCGTCTCGCCCGGGTTCTGGTTGATCTCGGCCATAACGCGATCCTATTCCACCGTGACCGATTTCGCGAGATTGCGCGGCTGATCCACGTCGGTGCCGATGGCGGCGGCGGTGTGATAGGCGATCAGTTGCACCGCAATGGCATAGACCAGCGGCGTCACCGTCGAGGCCATAGCGGGCAACACGATCGTCTCGGTCGATTCGATGGTCGCCTCCTTGGCGCCCTGCGGGTCGGTTACCAGGATGATGCGGCCGCCGCGCGCCGCGACCTCCTGCATGTTCGATACCGTCTTCTCGAACACGCGGTCGAATGGCGCGATCACGATCACCGGCATGGTCTCGTCGATCAGCGCGATCGGCCCNNTAGGAGATTTCCTTGAGCTTGAGCGCGCCTTCAAGTGCAATCGGAAAGCTGGTGCCGCGGCCGAGATAGAGCACGTCGCGCACCTTCGCGAGGTCCTGCGCCAGCGCTTCGATCTGCGGCTCGAGCGCCAGCGCCTCCGCCATCAGGCGCGGGACCTCGATCAGCGCGCGCACCAGTTTCTGCTCGTCGGCGGCCAACAATTCGCCGCGCGCGCGTCCAGCGGCAATCGCCAGGCACGCCAGCACGGCGAGCTGGCAGGTGAAGGCCTTGGTCGAGGCGACGCCGATTTCGGGTCCGGCCAGTGTCGGCATCACCACGTCGCTTTCGCGCGCGATGGTCGAGGTCGGCACGTTCACAACGGACAGGACGTGCTGCTGGTGCTGCTTGGCGTAGCGCAGCGTCGCCAGCGTGTCGGCGGTCTCGCCCGACTGCGAAATGAAGATGGCAAGATCGCCTTGTTCGAGCGGCGCCTCGCGATAGCGGAATTCTGACGCGATATCGATTTCCACCGGCAGTTTGGCGAAGCGCTCGAACCAGTATTTCGCCACCAGCCCGGCGTAAAAAGCGGTGCCGCAGGCCGACAGCGACAGGCGTTTGAGCTTCTTCCAGTCGAACGGCAATTGGCCCGGCAGCACAACCTTTTCGATGGTCATGTCGATGTAGCGGGCGAGTGTGTGGCCGACCACTTCCGGCTGCTCGTGGATTTCCTTCGCCATGAAATGCTTGAAATTGCCTTTATCCACCATCTGCGCCGAGGCCGTGGACTTGAGCACCGCCCGTTCGACTTTGCGGCCCTGCTCGTCGTGGATCTCGACGCCCTTGTGTGTCATCACCGCCCAGTCGCCGTCCTCCAGATAGCTGATGGTGTCGGTGAACGGGGCAAGCGCGATGGCATCGGAGCCGAGATACATCTCGCCGTCGCCATAGCCGATGGCGAGCGGCGAACCCTTGCGCGCGCCGATCATCAGGTCGTCCTCGCCGGCGAACAAGAAGGCGAGCGCGAAGGCGCCGCGCAACTGCTTGAGCGAGGCGGCCACCGCCTCGATCGGCGGTTTGCCCTTTTTCATCTCCTCGGTCACCAGATGGGCGACCACCTCGGTGTCGGTCTCGCTGGTGAACTTGGCGCCGTTTTTGATCAGCCGTTCGCGCAGCTCGCGAAAATTCTCGATGATGCCGTTATGGGCGACCGCGACGCGGTCGGTGGCGTGCGGATGGGCGTTGCTCTCGGTCGGCTTGCCGTGNNGCCCAGCGGGTATGGCCGATGCCGATATTGCCGGCGAGCGGCTCGCGCGCCAGACGCGCTTCCAGCGCGGCGAGCTTGCCCTCGGCGCGCCGGCGTCCCAAGGCGCCGTGATCCAAGGTGGCGACCCCGGCGGAGTCGTAGCCGCGGTATTCGAGGCGTTTGAGCGCCTCGACCAATTGGCCGGCGACCGGCTCACGTCCAATAATTCCGACGATCCCGCACATCCGTTTGGACGGCCCCTATATTTAAGTTCTTGCTTTAACCGGCACCGGCAAACATATGGAAATCAAAACGTATTTCGCCATATGACAATTGGCGGATGTAAGCCGCAGGGTTCATTTCTTGGACGTTTTCGTCTTCTTCTTGCCCAAGCCCTTGAGCTGCCGCAAGCGTTTTGCCCAGCCAGGCTTAATCGTCTGCTCGCCGCGCGCGACGGCCAGCGCGTCGGCCGGCACATTTTTGGTCACCACCGAGCCGGAGCCGACATAGGCGCCATCGCCGATCTTGACCGGCGCCACCAGCGACGAATTGGAGCCGATGAAGGCGCCCTTGCCGATATCGGTGCGGTGCTTGGCGACGCCGTCGTAATTGCAGGTGATGGTGCCGGCGCCGACATTGGCGCCCGCGCCGACCCGTGCATCGCCGATGTAGCTAAGATGATTGGCCTTGGCGCCGGCCTCGATCTTGGCCGCCTTCACCTCGACGAAATTGCCGATATGCACGTCGGCGCCGAGGTCGGCGCCCGGCCGCAACCGCGCGAACGGTCCGACGCGGGCGCCCTTGCCGACATGGGCGCCTTCCAGATGCGAAAACGACCGGATCAGCGCGCCGTCGGCGACCGTGACGCCGGGTCCGAACACCACATTGGGCTCGATGGTGACGTCTTTGCCGAATTTGGTGTCGGCGCAGAGAAACACTGTCTCCGGCGCGATCATGGTGACGCCGGCATCGAGCGCGGCGGCGCGCAAGCGCTGCTGCAAGACGGCCTCGGTTTCGGCGAGCTGCGCCTTGGTATTGATCCCGCGCATGTCGTCCTCCCCGGTTTCGATCGCAACCGCCTTCAAGCCCATATCGCGGACGATAGCAACCGCGTCGGTGAGATAGTATTCGCCCTTGGCATTGGCATTGCCGATACGGTCGAGGATGGCGAGCGCGGTGTCGCCGGAAAGCGCCATCAGCCCGCCGTTGCAGAGCGCGATCTGGCGTTCCTCTCCGCTGGCGTCGCGCTCTTCGCGGATCGCCAGCAGCTCGTCGCCGCGCGTCAGCAGCCGCCCGTAGCCCGCTGGATTGACCGGCCTGAAACCCAGCACCGCCACCGCCGCGCCGCGCCCCAGCGCCGTGCGCAACTCGATCAGCGTTTGCGGCCGCACCAGCGGCGTGTCGGCGAACATCACCAATATGTCGTCGGCGCCGCGCGCGATCGCCGTGCGCGCCGCCAGTACCGCATGCGCGGTGCCGCGCCGTTGCTTCTGCTCGAAAATCCTGGCCCTGGGCGCGAGCGCTCGCGCCGCTTGCTCCACCGCGTCGTGATCGGGCCCGACCACCACGGCGATCTCGCTGCCACCCGCCTTGATCGCCGCGCTGAGCACATGCGCGAGCAGCGTGCGTCCGCCGATGCTGTGCAGCGCCTTCGGCATGGCGGAGCGCATGCGGGTGCCTTCGCCGGCGGCAAGCACGATCGCAAGGCAGTTTCGTCGGGGCATCAGTGCTGGACTCAGTGTTGCCGGAATTGGAGCATCCCATAGCCGAGCGAGCCGGTGCGTAAAAGTGCGGCGTAGCACGCAATGACAGCGAGCATTGCCGGATTCTGCTAACGTTTTCAATGACGTGATTCGCCCTCGCAGAGGCTGTCCATGGCGATCAAGAACGCGCCGCCGGAACCTGATTTGCCTAATATCCACAAGCCCCTGCGCACGCGCCCGCTCTGGCGGCTGTTCGGATGGGGCAGCGCGGCGGCCATTGCGCTCGCCGCCGTCGCGCTTACCAGCCAAACCGAAGCCGGCGGCAAACGCCTGCAGCTTGCGCTCGCCTATACCAGCGAGCCGGGGCGCGCGGTCGCCCAGATTCCGCCGCGCGCGGCCGAGGCGGAGGCCGAGACCAAGCGCCTCGCGGCGCAAGTGCGCGAACTGGCCGCCGACCGCGAGCGGCTCACCGCGCGCATCGCGCTGCTCGAGCGCAATCTCGCGGACATGACCGGCTCTATCAAGAAGCAGAGCGAGCAACTGGCCGCCGCTCGCGCCGCCAATACGCCACCGCCGGTACCGAGCGCGCCCGCCATCACGCCGGCGGTCGTTGCCGCGGCGCCGCCGCCCGCCCCCGCGCGGCCGGCCTTGACC
>PKXB01000125.1 GCA_003133345.1 Hyphomicrobiales bacterium
ATCGGGCCGCGCTTTGCGCGGACCCGTTGGCATCGCCCCGGAACGACAGACGGGTTAAGTGCCGGCGACGAAGAACGAGGCCAGCCGGGTCTGGATATTCTCCGCGATTTCCTGCGCGGCGCGATCCTCGGCGTCCCGGAAGGCGCGGGCGCGGGCGAAGCGCTGATAGGAGCCCGGCATGTCATAGGACACGCGCGAGAAGGTGGTGCCGCTGATCACCGGCTTGCCGGTGGCGAGGTCGATCAGCTTGTAGGTTGCGTCGATGCCGTAGTTCTGGATGTCCGGGCGGGCGGTGGCGATGTCGACGATCACCTGCGTGTTGCTGGAGGTGAGCCGGATGTCGAGTTTGTAGTTGGCCGCGGCGGCGGCGGCGCCGCCGGTGAGTTCATACATCAGACTGTTGCGCACCTCGACGCCGACGCGGGTGAGGCGGGTGCCGTTGGGCGCATTGATCGGCGCGACTTCGAC
Source organism: Hyphomicrobiales bacterium (assembly GCA_003133345.1). Taxonomy (GTDB): domain Bacteria; phylum Pseudomonadota; class Alphaproteobacteria; order Rhizobiales; family Xanthobacteraceae; genus Pseudolabrys. The sequence continues at coordinate 469 of PKXB01000125.1, forward strand.
GCTGCTCAGCTTGTCGGTGATGGCGGGGCCGGCGCTCGAGGTCTGGGTGCCGTACAGCGGCTGGAAGCAGCCGGCGGTGAGGCCGGCCAGCGCCAGCGCGGCCAAGATGCGGGTCAATTTCCCACCCCGGAATGACATTTGGTCAGGCCACCACATTCACGATCCTCTGCGGGACGACGATGACCTTTTTCGGGCGCTTGCCGTCCAGGGCCCTTATTACCGCATCGAGGGCCAGAACGGCAGCCTCAATATCGGCATTTCCGGCGTCCCGGGCCACCGTGACGTCGGCGCGCTTCTTGCCGTTGATCTGGACCGGCAGGGTAATGGTGTTTTCCACCAGCAGATCGGGCTCGACCTGCGGCCAGGCCTCGGCGGAAACCAGGGTCTGGTGACCCAGCGCCGCCCAGCACTCCTCGGCCAGATGCGGCATCATCGGGTGGAATAGCCGCACCAGGATGTCGCCGGCTTCGCGCAGCGCCCAGGCGAAATCGGGCGCCGGCGCCGCCTCAGTCGCGCCGATGGCGTCGGAAAGCGCATTGGCGAACTCATAGATATGCGCGACGCAGCGGTTGAAGCGCAGCTTGGCGATATCGTCGGACACGTTCGCCAGCGCGCGGTGGGCGGCCTTGCGAACGGTCAGCGCCTGATCTCCGAATTTCGCCGGCCGCGCGGCGGGCGCTTTAACATCGGCGATCTCGCCGATCATCCGCCATAGCCGCTGCACGAAGCGCCAGGCGCCTTGCACGCCTTCCTCGGTCCAGATCACGTCGCGCTCGGGCGGCGAGTCGGACAGCATGAACCAGCGCGCGGTGTCGGCGCCGTAGGCGGCGATGATGTCGTCGGGATCGATGGTGTTCTTTTTCGACTTCGACATTTTCTCGATTCCGCCGATCTCGACGGCTTCGCCCGTCGCGGCAAGCGTGGCGCGGCGGGCCTCGCCCAGCCCGTCGATCTTGACGTTGGCCGGTTCGACCCAGTCGCCGGTTTTGCTGCGGTAGGTTTCGTGTACCACCATGCCTTGCGTGAACAGGCCGGCGAACGGCTCGTCCATGCCGGTATGGCCGGTCTTGTGCATGGCGCGGGTGAAGAAGCGCGAATAGAGCAGATGCAAAATCGCGTGCTCGATGCCGCCGATATATTGATCGACCGGCAGCCATTCGTTGACGCATTTCAGGTCGGTCGGCGCGGTGGCGATCCACGGATCGGTGAAGCGCGCGAAGTACCAGGACGAGTCGACGAAGGTGTCCATGGTGTCGGTCTCGCGCCGCGCCGCGCCAGAGCACTTGGGACACTTGACGTTCTTCCAGGTCGGATGGCGATCGAGCGGATTGCCCGGCTTGTCGAAGGTCACGTCCTCCGGCAGCGTCACCGGCAAGTCTGCTTGCGGCACGCCCACCACGCCGCATTTGTCGCAGTGGACGATCGGGATCGGGCAGCCCCAATAGCGCTGGCGCGAGATGCCCCAGTCGCGCAGGCGGTAATTGATCTGGCGCTGCGCGACCGGGCGATTTCCCCGCGTTTCCTTCTCCAGGCGCTTCGCCACTTCTTCCTTCGCCTGCTCGATGCTCATGCCATCGAGGAAGCGCGAATTGATCATGCGGCCGTCGCCGTCATAGGCGGTGGTGGTGANNCGAGGCCGTATTTGTTGACGAAGTCCAAGTCGCGTTGGTCGTGCGCCGGGCAGCCGAAGATGGCGCCGGTGCCGTATTCCATCAGAATGAAATTGGCGACGTAAATGGGGAGCTTCCACGGCGCATCGAACGGATGCAGCGCCTTGATGCCGGTGTCGAAGCCCATCTTCTCGGCGGTGTCGATGGCTGCTTGAGAAGTACCCATTTGGTGGCACTGCTCGATGAACTGCGCGAGCTTCGGATTTTTCGCCGCCGCCGCTTGCGCCAGCGGATGATCGGGCGACAGCGCCATGAACTTGGCGCCGAACAAAGTGTCCGGCCGCGTGGTGAAAATCTCCAACTCGGTTTCTTTATTGGGCGCGGTGGCCGGATCGAGCATGAAGCGCAGCGCCAAGCCTTCCGAGCGGCCGATCCAGTTCTTCTGCATCAGGCGGACTTTTTCCGGCCAGCGCTCGAGGGTGTCGAGCGCGTTGAGCAGATCTTCCGAATAGTCGCTGATCTTGAAAAACCACTGCGTCAGCTCGCGCTGCTCGACCACGGCGCCGGAGCGCCAGCCGCGGCCGTCGATCACTTGTTCGTTGGCCAGCACGGTGTGATCGACCGGGTCCCAGTTCACCTTCGACTGCTTGCGCTCGACCAGCCCCGCTTTCAGGAAATCGAGAAACATTTTCTGCTGGTGCTTGTAATAGGCCGGATCGCAGGTCGCGATCTCGCGCGCCCAGTCGAGCGACAGCCCCATCGACTTGAGCTGCGCTTTCATCGACGCGATGTTGTCGTAGGTCCACGCTTTGGGGTGCACCTTGCGGTCGATGGCGGCGTTCTCCGCCGGCATGCCGAAGGCGTCCCAGCCCATCGGGTGCAGCACGGCGTTGCCCATGGCGCGTTTGAAGCGCGCCACCACGTCGCCCATGGTGTAGTTGCGCACGTGGCCCATGTGGATGCGCCCCGACGGGTAGGGGAACATCTCGAGCACGTAGTATTTCGGCCGCGGGTCGTCGTTTTGGGTGGCGAAAATGCCGCGTTCGTCCCAGACGCTTTGCCAGCGGGCCTCAGCCGCGCGGGCGTTATAGCGCTCGTTTTTGCTCGAATCGACGGTCATTTCCGGCTCTTTTTAGGGTGCGCGGAGGTGACATGAAAGAGGGCGGGGGGTCAACGGGCTGGAACAATTTCGCCAGCAAAATCAAGGAACCAACGGACTGCCGGGCGGGTTAGCCCGGTACATAACAGCGCCCGGGGTAAGCCCGGGCGTAAAAGGAGATACTGTATGATCAATACTCAAAGCATCAAGGAACACATGGAAGTCCTCGGCTCCGACGGCCAGCACGTCGGCGCCGTCGATCACCTGGACGGCAAGGACAAGATCAAGCTCACCAAGGCCGATCTGAAGTCCGGCGGCCAGCATCATACCATCCCGGTCGCCTGGATCGCCAAGGTGGACACCCACGTCCACCTCAGCAAGCCGGCCAAGGATGCCATGGCGCAGTGGCAGGCAGCCGCGTAACCGAAACGCGTTCGCGCACACAAGGCCCGGCCATGCGGCCGGGCCTTGTGTGCGCGAACAGCCTGGCTTCGATGAGCGGCATTGGCTAAATGCCGGGGACGATGGTGACCGTTTCCACCGATGCCGCGACCCAGCTCGACGCCGTGCGTGCCGAGATCGCGCGCGCCTGCAAGGATGCCGGGCGCGACGCGGCGGAGGTCACGCTGGTGGCGGTGTCGAAGACTCATCAAGCCGAGCAAATCGAGCCGGTGATCGCCGCCGGCCAGCGCGTGTTCGGCGAGAACCGCGTGCAGGAGGCGAAGGCCAAATGGCCGCCGCTTTTGGCGAAGCATGCCGGGATCGCGCTGCACCTGATCGGCCCGCTGCAATCCAACAAGGCCAAGGAAGCGGTGGCGCTGTTCGATGCCATCCATTCGGTGGATCGGCCGAGCCTGGCCGAGGCGCTGGGCAAGGAGATCGCCAAGCAGGGGCGCTCGCCGCTTTTGTTGGTCGAGATCAACACCGGCGCCGAGGCGCAGAAGGCCGGCGTGCTGCCGCAGGACGCCGACGCGTTTCTCGANNGCTAAGATCGCGCGGCGCAACGGGCTCAAGCTGTTGTCCATGGGCATGAGCGCGGATTTCGTGACCGCGATCCAGTTGGGCGCCACCCATGTGCGGGTCGGCAGCGCGATCTTCGGCGAGCGGAATTAAAAATACTGCCGTCCCCGCTTTCGGGGGGACGACAGCGGAGAGCATATATGGAGCTATCCGAATTCGACCGCTGGCAGGCGCGCTTTGCCGCGCCCGGCTATCTGTTTGGCACCGCGCCCAACGCCTTCCTCAAGAGCAAGACGCATCTGCTGCGCCAGGGCGAGCGCGCGCTGGCGGTCGCAGATGGCGAAGGGCGCAACAGTGTGTTTCTGGCGGAGCAGGGGCTCGATGTGCTGTCGGTGGACTTCTCGCCGCAAGCGCAGGCCAAGGCACGCGTGCTCGCCCAAGAGCACGGCGTGACGCTGCGCTTCGAGCAGGCCGACATGACGGCATGGCCTTGGCCGACGGAAGCGTTCGACGTGGTGGCGGCAATCTTCATCCAGTTTACCGCGCCGCCGGAGCGCGCGAAAATGTTCGCCGGCATCAAGCACACGCTGAAGCCAGGCGGGCTGTTGCTGATGCAAGGCTATGGCCTTAAGCAGCTCGACTACAAGACCGGCGGGCCGTCCGACCCGGCGCAGCTTTACACCCGCGAGCTACTGCAAGACGCCTTTGGGGATTTTTCCTCGCTCGACATCCGCGAATATGACAGCGTCATCCAGGAAGGCAGCCGCCACGCCGGCCTGTCGGCGCTGATCGATCTGGTGGGGAGGAAGTAGCGTCATCCGCGCGAACATCGGCAAGTCGGCACTTGCAGATGGCCAACGGCCATTCTAAGCGTTTGGCAGGGGCGACATCGGTCCAGCAGAGCGTGCTCATGAACGGGCGCGATTCTGCGGACGCGCCGGTCCTCAACCGGGCCCGCGTCACCAAAGCATAATAGAGCCGGCACGCCGAACCATGCGCGGGACCATTCCGATATCTGTTGAGCAGGCCACGCGTGGCATCACGCGCTGGGACGCGCTCGCCATCCTGCTGACGCTGGGGATCTTGGTCTTCGTCGCCGAAGCCAGCCGCCATTTCCTACAGCCTTTGGTGGAATTGCAGATGGCGCCGATCTCGCTGGCGCCGGAGAACTTGCCGGAATACGCGGCGCGCACGACTCTGCGCATGTTCCTGGCCCTGGTTTTGTCGCTCGGCTTCACCTTCACCTACGCGACCTTCGCGGCCAAGAGCCAGCGCGCCGCAGTCCTGCTGGTGCCGCTGCTCGATATTCTCCAGTCGGTGCCGATCCTCGGCTTCATCTCGGTGACCGTCGTGTTTTTCATGTCGCTGGCGCCCGGCCGCGTGCTGGGCGCGGAATTCGCGGCCATTTTCGCGATTTTTACCAGCCAGGCCTGGAACATGGCGTTCTGCTTCTATCAGTCGCTGCGCACGGTGCCGGTAGAGCTGGTGGAGGCCTCGCGCACGTTCCGGCTCTCGCCCTGGATGAATTTCTGGCGCGTCGAGGCGCCGTTCGCCATGCCGCAGCTGATCTGGAACATGATGATGTCGATGTCGGGCAGCTGGTTCTTCGTGGTCGCGTCCGAAGCGATCAGCGTCGGCAACACCACCGTCACGCTGCCCGGCGTCGGCTCCTACATTGCGCTGGCGATCGAGCAGAAGAATCTCGTGGCCGTCGGCTGGGCGATCGGAACGATGCTGGTGGTCATCCTGCTCTACGATCAATTGCTGTTTCGCCCGCTGGTGGCTTGGGCGGATCGATTTCGTTTCGAGCAGCAGGCTGGCGTATTGCCGCCGCGGTCGTGGGTGCTCGACGTGCTGCGCCGTTCCCGCGTCGTCGCTTTACTGGCCGACCAACTGTCCAGATTGTGGCGGCGGACTTATCAGTGGCCGCTGCTTCGCCTTCGCTCCGGACCGGCGGGCGAGTCATCCGGCAAGCGCGGACGCTGGGGTGACCGTCTGTGGAGCGGCCTGGTCGCCGCCTTGGCGGCGGTCGCGCTGTGGCGCGTGGCGACTTTCATCTTTGCCAATATTTCACCGCCGGAAGCGATCAAGGCGATGGCGCTCGGCTTTGCCACGCTGAGCCGGGTGATCGTTCTCATCGCGATCGCCACGGTGATCTGGGTGCCGATCGGCGTTGTGGTGGGAATGCGCCCGCGGGTGGCACAAATCATCCAACCGGTGGCGCAATTCCTGGCGGCGTTTCCCGCCAACGTGCTGTTTCCCATTGCGGTATCGGCCATCGTCGTGCTGCGCCTTGATCCCAATATCTGGCTCAGCCCGCTGATGATTCTGGGCACGCAGTGGTACATCCTGTTCAACGTGGTGGCCGGCGCATCGGCGATCCCGTCCGAAATGCGCGACATCGGCGCCAATCTGCAGGTCCATGGCTGGCTGTGGTGGAAAAAGATCGCGCTGCCCGCCGTGTTTCCCTATTACGTCACCGGTGCCATCACCGCGTCCGGCGGCTCCTGGAACGCGAGCATCGTCGCCGAAGTGGCGAGCTGGGGCGACACGCGGTTGCAGGCCAGCGGGCTCGGCGCCTATATCGCGCAGGCAACCGAAGCGGGCGACTTGCCCCGCATCGTGCTCGGGATTGCCGTGATGAGCTTGTTCGTGGTCATTATCAATCGGGCGTTCTGGCGGCCGCTTTATTGGTACGCCGAGCGAAAATTCCGGCTCGGATGACAGGGCGATGTCAATGAACGACGCATTGCTGCAAATCCAATCCGTCCGCCAGGCTTTTCCCAAGCCGGATGGCGAAGACATGCTCGTGCTCGACGACATCAATTTCTCGCTGGCGGATGGACAAATCGTCGGCTTGCTCGGCCGCTCCGGCTCCGGAAAATCCACCATGTTGCGGCTGATCGCCGGCTTGGCGCCGCCGACCGCGGGCAGCATTCTCTATCATGGTCAGCCGGTGGTGGGGCCGGCGCCCGGCATCGCGATGGTATTCCAGACATTCGCGTTGTTTCCCTGGCTTACCGTTCTGGAGAACGTGCAGCTCGGCTTGGAAGCGCTCGGCCTGCCGGAGGCGGAGATTCGCCAGCGTGCGCTGGCCGGCATCGATCTGATCGGCTTAGACGGCTACGAGTCGGCCTATCCGCGCGAGTTGTCCGGCGGCATGCGCCAGCGGGTGGGCTTCGCCCGCGCGCTCGTCGTGCATCCCAACATATTGCTGATGGACGAGCCGTTCTCGGCGCTCGACGNNGAAGCGGTGCTGATGTGCGACCGCATTCTCGTGTTCTCGAGAAGCCCGGCCCATATCATCGACGACATCAATGTCGACATGCCGCAGCCGCGCAGCCGGCTGGAGCCTGCGTTCCGCGATCTGGTCGAGCGCATCTACGTTGCCATGACCGCGCGCGCGGTTGCGCCGCCGCCGCGCGTCGCGCCGGATCGCTTCCCTGGCATGGGCATCGATATGGAGCTGCCGCGGGCGTCCGCCAATTTGCTCGCGGGCCTGATCGAGGCGGTGGCCGGCGCGCCCTACAACGGCAAAGCCGACCTTCCGGTGATCGCGAGCGCGTTGCAGATGGAGGTGGACGATCTGTTTCCGGTCGCCGAAGCGCTGCAGCTCTTGCGCTTCGCGGAGATCGAAGGCGGCGACATCCGGTTGACCGATAGCGGCAAGCAGTTCGCGGAAGCCGGCGTCGACGATCGCAAGAAGCTGTTCCAGCGCCAGCTGCTGGACCATGTTCCGCTGGCCACGCATATCCGGCGCGTGCTGCAGGAGCGCGCCAATCACGCGGCGCCGAGGAGCCGGTTCCTCGATGAGCTCGAGGACCACATGACCTCGGAATCCGCCCAGCGCACATTGCGCTCGGTGGTCGCATGGGCGCGTTTCGCGGAAGCCTTCGCTTACGATGCCCGCTCAGAGACCTTCAGCCTCGATAACCCGACTTGAAGAAAGCCTAACTCAGCGGAACCGCTGCGGCGGCAAGCCCGGTTTGCCACCTGGCGGGGCGCCGAACGAGGTCGTATCGAGCGGTTTCTTCAGTAGGCTCGAGCGCAGCGCCTCGCCGCGCGGCGAGGGCGGGACCGGCATCGNNATTCGTCGTCGCCGCCGCGATGGCTCATGCTGGCGCTGCGCCAGCGCTCGATCACCGTGGAGAGCAGATCGCGGCTGATATTGGTACCGGCATCGGAGCGGGTGTTGCCCGAGGCCTCGCTGTTCGGCCGCAGCTCCGGCGGCAAATGTTTGAAGCGCATGCGCGTCGGCAACGCCACGCCGGGGCCGAAGGTGAACACCTCGCGGGTGCCGAGCGACGGGATGAACGACAGCAGATTCAACGCCGCGTCGGACACCGCCGAGCGGATCAGGCTTTGGTCGCGGTCGTTCGACAGCCGCATGACGAAGAGCGTGGAACACTGCGAGATGATGGTGGAGTCAATCTCGGCCGGACGCTGCGTCACCAGGCCGAGGAACACGCCGTATTTGCGGCCTTCCTTGGCGATGCGTGAGAGCGCGCGCTTGGTCGGGCCGAAACCGATATGCTTGGCGGACGGCGCATAGCGGTGCGCTTCCTCGCACACGAACAGCAGCGGGGCGACGCCGTCGCTCCACAGCCCGAAGTCGAAGGCCATGCGGCAGAGCACCGACACCACCGAGTCGACCACCTCGGCCGGGAAACCGGCGAGCTGCATGATGGTCATCGGTTTGCCTTCCGGCGGCAGCCGGAACAGAGAGCCAAGAATTTCGGCCATGGTGTCGCCGCCGATATTGGCGTTCTCGAACATGAAGGCGTAGCGCGGATGATTGCGGAAGGTCTCAATGCGTCCGATCAGCTTGTGATAGACCATGCGCGAGTTGCGGTTTTCCAGCTTGCCCATGCGCTCATCGAGCAGGTTGATCAGGTCCTCGATGCGGTAGGGCACCGGCGTGTCGGCGGTGAAGCCGGTGTCACGCGGATTGCGCTTCTTGGCTAGCGGCTGCTCGTTGTTGACGCGGTATTGCAGATAGGCCGACTTCGCCAGCGGAATCACTTCGGAGAGGATCTCGACTTCCTCCTCGATGCCGGGCCGGCCGCCGAAAAAGGCGTCGACCGTTTCCTCGAAATTGAACACCCAGAACGGTAGCCGCAAGTTGCGCGGGGTCAGCACCTGCGCCTTGTCGCCGAAACAGCGGCCATATTCGTTGTGCGGATCGACTAGGAAGATGCGCAGGTTCGGCCGCGTATCAAGAATCTTCTGCAGAATAATGGCGACGCCGCTCGACTTGCCGACGCCGGTGGCGCCGACGATGGCGAAATGCCGGCTCACCAGTTGGTCGATGTCGATGTGCACGCCGATATTGGTGTTCTGCTGCAGGTCGCCGACATGGGCATGGTCGTTATCGGCGCCGCCGTAGACCAGCCGCAATTCATTATCGCTGAGCAGCAGCGCGCCGTCGCCGATGTTCGGATACTCCATGACGCCGCGCTGGAAGCATGCCGCGCCGGCTTCGCCGGAACGAATCTCGCCGACCAGATCGAGGCGCGCGACTTTGCGGAACGTCTGTCCGCCGGTCGGCGCCAGCATCGCCTGCTCGCCGATATCGGTGACCAGCCCGATGATCACGGCTTTGCCGGCCACCATGCCCATGAATTTTCCGACTGTGGGATGTTCGCCGCCGGCGTTGCGCGCGTTGAGCTCGACGGTGGCCTGCGAACCGGAGACGGCCACCACGCGGCCGATCAAATCGGTTTCGGCGCGTGCCGGCGTATGGGCATGATGGGCATTATGATGCGCGGTTGACGTGTCCATGATCACCCCGGCGCGGCATTGTTTTGCAGTTCTTGCGTGACCGCCGCGCTGTCATCGAAATATCACAGGGCGATGCCCGTTCAGTTAATGCGCCGGCTATGCGAGCGGCGGCGCGCGACTATGCTTAATCAATGGTGGTCGTAGTGATGACGGTAACAATTACTCAACCATGATTTTGGTGCGCGGGCCGACGCGCGCGAGCAACCGGCGCAACGAAGTCATAGTGAGCGCCACGCAGCCGGCGGTCGGCGCAAAGCCCGGCCGCGCCACATGGATGAACACGGCGCTGCCACGCCCGGCCACGCGCGGGCGCGTGTTGTGGTCGATCTCGATGATGAAGTCGTAGAGATGGTCCTGGCGCGCGAGCCGGTCGGCCTTGGCGCGGGGCGGCAGCTTGACCGGCCGATTGTAATGACGGTCGGAAGGGTCCTCGCACCAGCCGTCGTCGGCGCCGATGCGCCGCACCGGCAATAGTGTCACGGGGCGCGGATGCCGGTCGGCGCGCCACCACAACCGTGTGAGCCGGAAGGTGCCGCGCGGGGTCGCGCCGTCGCCTTCGCGTTTGTTGGCCTTGATGCCGGCGCGGCCGAGCGCCACCGGCAACGCCAGCGGCCCAGCTTGCAGCACGCCGCGCGCCGGCTGCGCCGGTTTGCGCCGCACAGCCAGCCGCCGCAACGAAGTTTCGCGTTTTGCCCGCGGCACGATCCAAAACCCCCGAATCCAGGCGAAATACCAGTTCACGCTTGCTCTTTTAGCTCTGAATGCTCTACTTCGCGAATATTCCTGTAGCGGGGCCTTTGAGTGATGCCCAACAGACGGACCATCCTGATCGTGGACGACGATGCCGAACTGCGCGAGGCGCTGGTCGAGCAATTGGCGCTGCATGAGGAGTTCGACGCCATCGCGGTCGACAGCGGCACCAAGGGTGTGCAGGCGGCCAAGGGCGGCCAGATCGACCTGGTGCTCATGGATGTGGGGCTGCCCGACGTGGACGGCCGCGAGGCGGTGCGTATCCTGCGCAAGAACGGCTTCAAGGCGCCGATCATCATGCTGACCGGCCACGACACCGACAGCGACACCATCCTGGGGCTGGAATCCGGCGCCAACGATTACGTCAGCAAGCCGTTCCGTTTTGCCGTGCTGCTGGCGCGCATCCGCGCGCAACTGCGGCAACACGAGGCGAGCGAGGACGCCGTATTCACCATCGGGCCCTACACGTTCCGCCCGAGCTCGAAGCTGCTGCTCAGCCCGAAGGGCAGCAAGGTGCGCTTGACCGAAAAGGAAACCGCCATCCTGCGCTATCTCTATCGCGCCGCGCAGAAGCCGGTATCGCGCGAGACGCTGTTGCAGGAAGTCTGGGGCTATAATTCCGGCGTCACCACCCACACGCTGGAGACGCACATCTACCGGCTGCGGCAGAAGGTCGAGAAGGACGCCGCCGCGCCGTCGATCCTGGTGACGGAAGCCGGCGGCTACAAGCTGGTGCCGTAGCGCATGATCCCAAAAAGTGAGAACCGATTTTCGTAAAGATCATGCGCAAAAAATAAGAACATAAGCCATGTCCCTCGAACACGACATCACCTTCTTCGAGCAGGTGCCCACCTTCGCGGTGCTCGGCAAGCCGGCGCTGCGCATCCTCGCGATCGGCGCGGAAACCCGCCACCTGCAAAGCGGCGCGGTGCTGTTCTACGCCGGCGAGCTCGCTGATGGCGGCTATGTCGTGCAGGAAGGCTCGCTGCTGCTGGAGCCGAACTCGCCGCTCGAAGGCGAGCAATTCACCGCCGGCCCCGGCTCGCTGGTGGGCGAGCTGGCGCTGCTCACCGACACAGTATGCGCGGCAACCGCGATCGCGAAAGGGCCGACGGTGGTGATCCGCATTTCGCGCAGTCTGTTCCGCAAGATGCTGGAAGGCTACCCGGCCGCCGCCCAGAATTTGCGCGACATGGTGGCCGAGCGCGTCGACGGCTGGACGCGCGAGCTCGGCGGTGTGAAGCAGGCGATGGATAGGGGCGGCGAGTCGCGCTAACTCCGCCGTCATTCCGGGGCGCCGCGAAGCGGCGAACCCGGAATCCAGATGCATACATGGAGTCCGCTTCTGGATTCCGGGTTCGCGCCTTCGGCGCGCCCCGGAATGACGGTTAGATTTCCACCGTCGCCGTCACCGGCACGTGGTCGGAGGGGCGCGCCGCGCCGCGATAGTCCTTGGCGATTTTAATTTTCGAGACGCGGTCGGCCAGCGCATCCGAGGTCCAGATGTGATCGAGTCGGCGGCCGCGGTCGGCCTCGCGCCAGTTATCCATCGCGCGATAGCTCCACCAAGTGTAGAGCTTGGTCGGCTCCGGCGTGAGCACGCGCATGCTGTCGATCCAATTGCCGGCGCTGCGCGCAAGGTTGAGCTTCTCGCATTCGATCGGCGTGTGCGAGACCACCTTGATCATCTGCTTGTGGCTCCATACGTCGTGCTCGAGCGGCGCCACATTGAGATCGCCCACCAGAATGGCGCGCTCGGCTTTCGCCGGACGCAAGTTCGGATGCGCGCGCATCTCGTCCAGAAACGAAAGCTTATGCTGGAATTTCGGATTGATCTCCGGATCCGGCTCGTCGCCGCCCGCCGGCACGTAGAAATTATGCAGCGTGATTGGATCGCGCAACGCTGCGCGCTCGCCCAGCGTCACCGCGACATGGCGGCAGTCGGTCTTGCCGCAGAAGCTCTGCACGTCGACGCGCTCGAACGGCAGGCGCGAGAGCACGGCGACGCCGTGATAGCCCTTCTGCCCGTTGAGCGCGGCGTGCTCGTAGCCGAGCCGCTGAAAGCGCTTGAGCGGAAAGGCGTCGTCCGGGCATTTCGTTTCTTGCAGGCAGAGCACGTCGGGGCGGGCACTCTTAAGAAACTTGGCGACCAGGTCGATGCGCAGGCGGACGGAATTGATGTTCCAGGTGGTGATCTTGAGGGGCATGGGAGCAACATACTCACCTGTCATGCCCCGCGAAAGCGGGGCATCCAGTATCTACAGATTGTCCAGTGATTACTGGATCGCCCGCTTTCGCGGGCGATGACGACCATCAGTTGTGATAATTCGTGTAGTCGATCTTGAACATGTCGGGATTCGGCCGCTTGCTGGTGTCGAGATTGTACACCGCCACGGTGGTGTCGTAGCCCTGCGGGTCGGTCACCGTCCACTGCTTGAGNNTCGACATGGTCGGCGAGCAGGAAGCGCAGCGGCGTCTGCGACAGCGGATAGACATCCTGCGTCGCCAGATTGCGGTCGCGCACCACCACCGACTGGCCGTCGGCGATCAGTTCGATCGGGCTCGGGTCGTCATATTCGAAACGCACCTTGCCGGGCTTGGAAATATAGAACGTGCCTTGGGTGCGGCGGCCGTCGGGGCCGACCTGGACGAATTTGCCCGACAAGATATGCATGGTGGAAAGATAATTGTTCACCCGCTCGATGATGCCGCGCTGCTCGGGGCTGAGCGCGGCGGTGGAGGTGGACCGACCCAGCAAGGCGGCGAACGGATTGGAGACCGGATTGGGCGCCTGCGTCTGCGGCGCTTGTGCCTGCGGTACTTGTGCCTGCGGCGCTTGGGCGCGGGCGCCGAGCGCAGCGCTGGGCACCGCGGGCCTGGCCGGCGCCGCGATCGAGCCGGTGGGGTGGGCGTTGATGGCTGGGCGCGGTGTCCGGAGCGGGACGCTTTGGGCCAGCGCCGGGGCGGCCGTCAGGCAAATCAACAAGGATGCGAACAATGCCGCTATCGCCAATTCGTGGCCGGTTCGCGCTTCAAGGTATCGCGCCATCACGGTCTCCGAGCTTTGCTGGTGCATGGTCTATTCCGAAAACCGGTACCCACTTTTCGGGACCATGCGCTCGCGCCCTGCTTTGAGTTCAATTCCTTTATGGGCCGGCTGTGGCTATTTCGCGGCCCCAATTATGCTTACTTGCTTGCGCATGAGCTGGTCCGAAAACCGGTGTCCACTTTTCGGGATCATGCGCTGATTCGGACTTAATCGCGATAATACTGTTTCTTATGCCCTGTCCGGAATGACGAGGTTCAAAAGCGATCGTCGGCCGGATTTTCCGGGATCAGAATCTCGCGTTTTCCGGCGTGGTTGGGCTGGCCGATGATGCCTTCCTGTTCCATGCGCTCCATGAGCGAAGCGGCGCGGTTGTATCCGATCTGCAGCCGGCGCTGGATGTAGGAAGTGGAAGCCTTGCGGTCGCGCTTCACCACCGCGACCGCCTGGCTGTAGAGGTCGCCGCCTTCGGCCAGCCCCATGCCGGTGGCGTCGAACACCGCGCCATCCTCGCCCTCTTCCGGATCGCCGGCGGTCACCTCGTCGAGATATTCCGGATGTCCTTGCGACTTCAGGTGGCGAACGACTTTCTCCACCTCGTCGTCCGACACGAACGGGCCGTGCACGCGGCTGATGCGGCCGCCCCCGGCCATGTAGAGCATGTCGCCCTGGCCGAGCAGTTGTTCGGCGCCCTGCTCGCCCAGAATGGTGCGGCTGTCGATCTTGGAGGTGACCTGGAACGAGATGCGGGTCGGGAAGTTCGCCTTGATGGTGCCGGTGATCACGTCCACCGACGGGCGTTGCGTCGCCAGGATGACGTGGATGCCGGCGGCGCGCGCCATCTGCGCCAGGCGCTGGATGGCGCCTTCGATGTCCTTGCCGGCGACCATCATCAGGTCGGCCATCTCGTCCACGATCACCACCAGATAGGGCAGCGGGTCGAGCTCGAGCTCTTCCTTCTCGTAGATCGCCTCGCCGGTTTCCTTGTCGTAGCCGGTGTGCACCGTGCGGTGAAGCGTCTCGCCTTTGGCCTTGGCTTCCGCGAGGCGCGCATTGTAGCCGTCGACGTTGCGCACGCCGAGCTTGGACATGCGCTTGTAGCGTTCCTCCATCTCGCGCACCGCCCATTTGAGAGCGACCACCGCCTTCTTCGGATCGGTGACCACCGGCGTGAGCAGATGCGGGATGCCGTCATAGACGGAGAGTTCGAGCATCTTGGGATCGACCATGATCAGCCGGCACTGGTCGGGGCGCAGCCGGTAGACCAGCGACAGGATCATGGTGTTGATGGCGACCGATTTGCCGGAGCCGGTGGTGCCGGCGATCAGCAGATGCGGCATGCGCGCCAGATCGACGATCACCGACCCGCCGCCAATGGTCTTGCCGAGACAGAGCGGCAGCTTGGCGGCGCTTTCGTTGTAGTCACTGCCGGAAAGCAATTCGCGCAAGTAAACCTTCTCGCGCGTGGGATTGGGCAGCTCGATGCCGATGGCGTTGCGGCCGGAAACCACAGCGACGCGTGCCGATACCGCGCTCATCGAGCGGGCGATGTCGTCGGCCAGCCCGATCACGCGCGANNTCTTTCGACAGCGTGGTGCGCTCGGAGACGCGCTGCGCGGTCAAGAGATTGAGCGAGGGCAGCACATAGCCGTTGACGGAGCGGCGCACAGGCACGCGCGGCGCGGCGCGGCGGCGCGGGGCGGGCTGCGCGTCGTCCTCGTCCTCCTCGCCGGCGAAGGCCGCTTCAGCCGGCATGGCCACGCGGCCATAGGCGTCGAAACGCGGCTCCTGCCGCGGGCCGCTTGCGGCCGGCAAGTTACCCAACTTGGCGGCGGGCAGCGGCCTGCGCGGCGTCCGGCGCAACAGCCGGCCGGCGCGCGCCTTCCAGCTCAGCAGCGCGTGCGCGATCATACCGAGCCAGGCCGAGGCGCGATCGCCCTCGTCTTCATCGATGTCATCGTCGGCGTCGCGGGCGAGCGTCCGATCGGCGCGCCGCCTCCAGCCGATGCCGGCGGCGAATGCGACCGTCACCGCGGTGGCGATGGCGAGCAAAACGGACGCGATGAACAGCGCCATGCCGGTCAGCGGGGCGCCGAAAACCCTCGCCGGCGCGTGCAGCAGCGCGTCGCCGAAGACGCCGCCGAGGCCCGTCGGTAGCGGCCAGGAGCCGACGCGCGGCAGCGTGGAGACGAAGGCGGCGGCGAAGAAGGTGGCGAGGATCCACAGCAGGCCGCGCCATTTCTCGCCGACCGGCCGGTGTGCCAGCAGCCGCCAGCCGAGCAGCATTTCCGGCAGCAGCAGCATGATGGCGGCCAGGCCGAGCAGCTGCATCGCCAGATCGGAGAAAATCGCGCCCGGGAAGCCGAGCAGATTATGCACCGGCGTCTGCGTGGCGTGGCTGAGCGAAGGGTCCTGCACCGACCAGGTGGCGAGCGCGATGGCCGCCAGCAGCGCCAGCGTGATCAACGCCAGGCCGGCGATTTCGCTCAGGCGCCGCCGCAGGATGTCGCGGAAATGCTCGGAGACGAAAGCGATGGCATCGAGGCTGCGATCGATCGCGGGCATGTTGCCTTACCTCAAACAAGCACCGCGACGAGGCGATGCAGCGCCTCCGCCGTGGTCGCCTTGTCTTGAACCATGGCGACGCGGATGTAGTCCGCGCCGGGATTGCTGCCGTCGGCTTGCTCGCGTGCGAGATAGCGGCCGGGCACGACGCGCACGCCGGCCTCCTGCCACAGCCGCTTGGTCACGATCTCGCTGCCGCCGTAGGCCGATACGTCGAGCCAGAGAAAAAATCCGCCGGCCGGACGCTTGTAGCCGTAGCGGTCGCCGATGATCTGGTCGGCGAGATCGAACTTGGCCGAATAGAGCTTACGATTTTCCCGCACATGCGCCTCGTCGCCATAGGCGGCGACCGCGACATATTGCGCCGGTCCCGGCACCTGCGGCGCCGCGATATTGCGCAGCTCGAGAAAGGCCGACAGAAAGCGGCGGTCGCCGGCGGCAAAGCCGACGCGCAGGCCGGGCAGGCTCGAGCGCTTGGACAGCGAGTGGAACACCACGGCATTGGCGAAGTCGGGCCCGGAGGCTTCCAGCATGCCGGCAGGCTGATGCTCGCTGTAGATCTCGCAATAGCATTCGTCGGCGAACACCAGGAAGCCGAAGCGGCGGGCGAGGCCTGCGAGTCTGTCGAGATAGGCTAGGGTCGCGACCGCGCCTTGCGGGTTCGATGGCGAGGCGATGTAGAAGGCGACCGTGCGCGCCAGCAGCGCGTCGTCGAGCGCGTCGAGATCGGGCAGGAAGGAGCTTGTCCGAGTCGCCGGCAGATAGACCGGCTCGCAATCGGCGGCGAGCGCGCCGGCGCTGTAGGCGGCATAGAACGGATTGGGGATCAGCACGGCGGGCTTGCCGGCACGCGGTTTGACCCAGCGCTTGGCGGCGATGGCGGCGAGGAACAGGCCTTCGCGCGTGCCGTTGAGCACCAGCACTTCGCTTTCCGGATCGACCGGCCGCGCCAGTTTGTAGCGGCGGCCGAGCCATGCGGCGACCGCGCGGCGGAACGGCTCGCTGCCCTTGTTGGCCGGGTAGCGGCCGAATTCGTCGAGATGGGCGGCGATCTCGGGGCCGACGAAGGACGGAATCGGATGTTGCGGCTCGCCGACCGACAGATTGATGGCGGGCTTGCCCGGCTCGATGCCGACGATCAATTCGGTCAGCCGCACGAACGGCGAGCGGCCATCGACCGCCGCAGCAGTGGGTGAGGAAGGCTCGCGCTGGGCGGTCATCATGGGCATGCGGATACTAAATGTTGCTCGCGCATGATCTTTCCCGAAAATCGGTTCCCACCCCCGATCAAGTCGAGGACAGGCTTTTTCGGGATCATGCGCCAAGCGGGAGTGGCCCGCGGCACAACGGTCCGACACAATAGTGAGGTCGAGGTTAAGACCCGATTAACCATCGGGAACTGGATTTGGGGTGGATTGAATCGGCGTTAAGGCTACGCCCCTAGGTTGCCTCCCGATGTCAACTGGGGAACAAAATGACCGATAATATGAAGCCTTCGATCTGGGGCATGGCGTATTGCGGCGTTGCGGCGTTGCTGGTCGCGGCGGTCTTGACCGTCGCCATCGGCGTCGATCCGATGACCTTGGCGATGAACTAATCCGCCAGCCTGTTTGAATTGACGAACTAAGTCCGGCCAACTGGCCGGA
>PKXB01000154.1:0-854 GCA_003133345.1 Hyphomicrobiales bacterium
AGATGATCGATGTCGTCGATCTCGCCCTTGCCGTCGCGCAGATCGACCAGCGTACGGATGACGGAAATAATATCTTCCTTGCGCAGCACGCGCATAGTGTCGGGTGCGTCGAGATCGAGCCGCATGTTCATCTTCACGCGTCCGACGGCGGAGAGATCGTAGCGCTCGCTGTCGAAGAACAGCGAGCGGAACATCGCTTCCGCGGTGTCCACGGTGGGCGGCTCGCCCGGGCGCATCACGCGATAGATGTCGAACAGCGCGTCCTCGCGCGTCATGTTCTTGTCGACCGTGAGCGTGTTGCGGATATAGGCGCCGACGTTCACGTGATCGATGTCGAGCAGCGGCAATTCCTTGTAGCCGGCCTCGATCAGAACCTTCAGGTTCTTCTCGTCGATCTCCGTGCCGGCCTCCATGTAAATCTCGCCGGTCTTGGCGTTGACGAGATCCTCGGCGACGTAGTGGCCGATCAATTCCTCGTCGGTCATGCGCAGATGCTTGAGGCCCTTCTCATGCAACTGGCGGGCCTGGCGCACGCTGAGCTTCTTGCCCGCCTCCACCACCACGCGGCCGGTGTCGGCGTCGACCAGATCGTTGACCGCCTTGTAACCTTTGAGCCGGTTGGCATCGAACGGCACGCGCCAGCCTTCCTTGGCGCGCTTGTAGGCGACGTGCTTGTAGAAGGTGCGCAGGATTTCCTCGCCGTCGAGCCCGAGTGCAAAGAGCAGCGACGTCACCGGAATCTTGCGGCGGCGGTCGATGCGCGCGTAGACGATGTCCTTGGCGTCGAACTCGATGTCGAGCCATGAACCGCGATAGGGAATGATGCGGGCGGCGAACAACAGCTTGCCCGAGGA
>PKXB01000154.1:865-4320 GCA_003133345.1 Hyphomicrobiales bacterium
CGTCGATATCGAACACGATCAGCCGCAGCGTCACCTTGAGCGGCGCGGCATAGGTCATGCCGCGCTGGCGGCACTCGTCGACGTCGTATTTCGGCGGCTCAAATTCGTATTTGACAAATTCGAGCATAGACGAATTGGAAAAATCGGAAATCGGGAACACCGATTTGAAAACCGCCTGCAGGCCTTCGTCGGGACGCCCGCCCACGGGTTCCTTGACCAGCAGGAACTGGTCATAGGATGCCTTTTGAACCTCGATGAGGTTCGGCATCTCCGCTACTTCTTTGATTGTCCCGAAAAACTTCCTTACGCGCTTGCGACCGGTAAACGTCTGCGCCATCGTTTCTCTCTCGATTCGATTTCGGCGGGCCAACGCGGGCGCCTCTCCGAACGGTCGCAATCCATCGCGACCATCAGGACAGGCGTCGGGGCTACCCGTTTCTATGTGATTCGGGCCTCGCCCGAACCGCCGCACTCTTCACAATTTCGCGTAAACGGGCCGCACCCGTTCACGACCGCCTCCACAGTGACCGTTTGCGGTCACCTAATTTCTTCAGTTCGAGACCCCCCGGGGGGTGAACCCCGGGGATTTCGTTCAAGTAAGCATGCGCTTACTTGAGCTCAACCTTTGCACCCACCTTTTCGAGGGTGGCCTTGATCTTGTCGGCTTCTTCCTTGTTCACGCCTTCCTTGACCGGCTTGGGCGCGCCCTCGACCAGGTCCTTGGCCTCCTTGAGGCCCAGCCCGGTGAGCGCACGCACTTCCTTGATCACCTCGATCTTTTTATCGCCGACCGCGGCGAGGATCACGTTGAACTCGGTCTTCTCCTCGACCGCGGCAGCAGCGGCCGGGCCGGCCGCCACCGCCACCGCGGCGGCAGCGGAGACGCCCCACTTCTCTTCCAACATCTTCGCCAGATCCGCCGCTTCCAGGACGGTCAGCTTCGACAAGTCATCAACGATCTTTTGCAGGTCAGCCATTGTTCAGTTCCTATCGGTTCGAACCAGAGAATGCTTGTGAGCCGTCAGGCCGCGGCGCTCTTGGAAGCGTAGGCCTGGACCACGCGCGCGACCTTGGCCGCGGGTGCGTTGACGAGCTGAGCGATTTTGGTCGCCGGCGACACCAGGAGGCCGACGATCTTGCCGCGCAATTCATCCAGAGACGGCAGCGAGGCGAGTGCCTTGACGCCGTTGAGGTCCAGAGCGGTTTTGCCCATCGACCCGCCGAGAATGACGAACGCTTCGTTCGCCTTGGCGAAATCGACGGCCACCTTCGGTGCCGCCACCGGGTCGCCTGAGTAGGCGAGCACGGTCGGTCCCTTCAGCAGGGACGCAATGGAGGCAACGTCGGTGTCCTTGAGTGCGATCTTGGCGAGACGGTTTTTCGCGACCTTCACCTGGCCGCCCGCCAGCTTCATCTGCTTGCGCAGAGTCTGCATCTGGGCGACGGAGAGGCCGTTATAGTGAGCCACCACCACGACGTTCGAGGTCTTGAAGACCCCGCTCAGTTCGGTGATGGACTCCGCTTTAGCCGCTCGATCCACTGCAAGCTCTTTCCGGTTGACGGCTTGCCCGCGTGTCGCGGGAGCCGCCGGGTTGCACCCAGCCGTCCCGCTTTTGAGTTCACGCGCAGCGAACCGGGCAGGACGACGTTCGAGTTAGCCTGCCCCCCGCGAGCAGCCGAAGCTGCCGACGGGTATCCGAGGTTCGAACCAAACCGGCGCGCTGTTGAGGCGCGCAAACTTGGGTCTCTTCCCCGTCTATGCTGGCCCTTTGCAGGATTAAGCGTCGGCCTTACGGCCTCGGCGCCGGCAGTCTTGGACAGGTCGGCCGGCCCGTTTCCGGGACGTCCTTGCGCGTCCTGCAAGCCAACGGCATCGGTCTTTCCCTCTCAGATGTCCCGCCGGGATGTCCAAAAGGAATAAGGTCCGATCACCATTGGTTTTTAGAGACGCGCAAAGGCGTGCCGACAAACTGGGCCGGCACGCCCGATGCGGCTCATTTAGAGCTTCCAACCGGCTTTGCCAAGCCCCTTTTCGCGACAATCCCCGCGAAAAAGTGGGGCAAAAGCCGGTTTTAGTGACCGCCGCCGCTGGTAAACAGCGAGGACGGCTCGACTTTGACGCCGGGGCCCATGGTGGAGGAGATCGCCACCCGGTTGATGTAGTGGCCCTTGGCCCCGGGGGGCTTGGCCTTCTGCACCGCGTCGGCGAACGCCTTGATGTTCTCGACCAGCTTGTCCTCAGTGAACGAGGCCTTGCCGACCCCGGCCTGAATGATCCCGGCCTTTTCCACGCGGAACTCGACCGAGCCGCCCTTGGACGCCTTCACGGCATTGGTGATGTCCATGGTGACGGTGCCGACCTTGGGGTTCGGCATCATGCCGCGCGGACCGAGCACCTTACCCAGGCGCCCGACCAGCGGCATCATGTCAGGGGTGGCGATGCAGCGGTCGAAGTCGATGGTGCCGCCATTGACCTTTTCGACCAGGTCTTCCGCGCCGACCACGTCGGCGCCGGCGGCCTTGGCCTCTTCCGCCTTGGCGCCGCGCGCGAACACGCCGACCCGCACGGTACGGCCGGAGCCGTTCGGCAGATTGACCACGCCGCGCACCATCTGGTCGGCATGCTTGGGATCGACGCCGAGATTCATCGCGATCTCGATGGTCTCGTCGAATTTCGCCTTGGCGCGTTCCTTCACCAGCTTGACCGCTTCCGCGATCGGGTAGGACTTGTCGCGATTGATGCCTTCTCGAGCGGATGTCGTGCGTTTTCCGAGTGCCATGACCGTTACTCCGCCACCGTGAGGCCCATCGAGCGGGCGGATCCTTCGATCATCTTCATCGCCGCTTCGATCGTGTCGCAGTTCAAATCTTTCATCTTCTGCTCGGCGATCTCGCGCAGCTGCTTCTTGGTCACTTCGCCGACCATTTCGCGGCCGGGGGTCTTCGAACCGCTGTCCAGCTTCGCTGCTTTCTTCAAGAAATAAGACACCGGCGGCGTCTTCATCTCGAAGGTGAACGAGCGATCCTGATAGGTGGTGATGATCACCGGGATCGGGGTGTTCTTCTCGATCTTCTGGGTCTGCGCGTTGAATGCCTTGCAGAACTCCATGATGTTGAGGCCGCGCTGACCCAAGGCCGGCCCGATCGGGGGCGACGGGTTGGCGGCGCCGGCCGGCACCTGNNTTGAGGAATCCAGTGACTTTTTTCGCCATCTCTCACTCCTGTTAGTGGTTCGGATATTGACGGTTGGCGACCGCCTCACCTCCCACGCCGCTATGAACGCTTACCTTATAGCTTCTCGGCTTATAGCTTTTCTACTTGTCCGAACTCCAGCTCCACCGGGGTGGCACGGCCGAAGATCGACACAGCCACCTTCACGCGCGAACGCGCCTCGTCGACTTCCTCGACGGTGCCGTTGAACGAGGCAAACGGGCCATCGGACACGCGCACCTGCT
>PKXB01000211.1 GCA_003133345.1 Hyphomicrobiales bacterium
AAGCTGCTGATGCAGACCGAGGTGGAAGAAGTGTACGAGCCGTTCCATGAAGGCCGCGGCTCGTCCTCGACCATGCCGCAGAAGCGCAACCCGATTTCCTCGGTCTATATTACCGCGCAGACCGCCATGGTGCGCCAACTGGTGGCGGCGCTGCTGGAAGCGCAGGTCGAGGACCACGAGCGCTCCACCGGCCCGTGGGAGATCGAATGGATCGCGCTGCCGGAAATCTTCATGCTGTCGGCCGGCGCGCTGGCGCAGACGCGCTTCCTGGTGAGCGGCCTGCAGGTGAACGAAAAGAAGATGCGCGAAAACCTCGACATCACCAAGGGGCTGATCATGTCGGAAGCCGTGATGATGGGGCTGGGCGCCGCGATGGGGCGCAACCGCGCGCACGATGTGGTCTACGACATCTGCCGCGAGGTGGTGAAGACCGGACGGCCGCTCGTCGATTTGCTTGCTGAGAACAAGGAGATCAGCAAGCACGCCAGCCGCAAGCAATTGCAGAAGCTAGTGGACCCGACAAATTATCTCGGCGTCGCCGGCGAGATGGTCGACCGCGTGTTGAAGATGCGAAAGAAGCGCTAGTCCGCCCTCGGCATCGTGCGCCAGATGGCGAGTGCCACAACAAGCGTCGCCACGCCGATCATCGCAAACAACGCCGGCACGGTGACGCCGTATTTCTGCATGATCGCGACGGCAACGGTCGCGCCGGTCATGAATGCCGCGTTGAGCACGTTGACCGCCGCCACGGTGCGCGCGCGATAATCGGCGCCGGCCCAGGCCTGCACCGCGGCGAAGACCGGCACGATGAACAATCCGCCGGCGATCGCAAGGCCCACAAGGTCCATCGCGACCCGAATCCCGAGCGCGGATGAAAACACCGCGCCCGGCGCTTGCGGCGACAGCGCGGCCCCTGCGCCATAGGTCGCAATGCCGAGATCGAGCGCGAATACGCCGAGCAGCACGGCGCCGGCGAGCGTGGTGTTTAGCACGATGCGCCCGTGCGCGATCGCCGCCGCTAGGCCTGAGCCGGCGCCGACCGCAATCGAAAACAGCGCGAGATAGGTGGTGACAGTGTCTTCGTTGCCGCCGATCAACGTTTTGATCAGCGGCGGCAACAGCGACAGCACCACGATGCCGACCAGCCAGAACCAGCTCGTCACCATGGCGCCCCACCACAGCCGCGCGTCCGCGCGCAGATGGCGGATCATCGCCGCGGTCGAGGCGGCGATATTGATGGAAACCTTGAGCTGCGGCGCGCCTTCCCCGGTCGGCGGGATCAGCAGGCTCGCCAGCCAACAGGCAATCGCGAAACCCAGCACCAGTGCCGCGAAACCCGCCACGTCGCCGCCGCCGCGCGTGGCCAAGCCGCCGACGATGGTGCCGGTAAGGATGGCGATGAAGGTCGCAGCCTCCACCAGCGCATTGCCGGCGGGCAATTCCGCGCGCCGCAAATGATCGGGCAGGATGCCGTATTTGATCGGCCCAAACAGCGCGGCGATCACGCCGAAGCCAGCGAGCGCGCCGAACAAAATCGGCCCCGACTGAAGCGCGAAACCCAATACCGCCAGGGCAGCGACAAAAATCTCAAAGAATTTCAGCCACTGCGCCACCCGCGCCTTGTCGTGGCGGTCGGCCAATTCGCCGCCGAGCGCGGACAGAAAAAAATAGGGCGCGATGAAAATGGCGCTCGCCAGCGTGATCAAGGCCTCCGCATCGGCAGCGCCGGAACGGAACAGGATCAGGAATACCAGCGCGGTTTTGAGAAAATTATCGTTGAATGCCGCAAAGAACTGGCACCAGAACAGCGGCGCAAAGCGTCTCGACAACATCAGGGGCGGCGGCATTGCCGCTATTATTGCAAAGTTCCCGCGCGGCGTAGCGCCCCGCCGGCAATAAAAATGGGCGGCCCAGGGGCCGCCCACGTCTTTGCTCAGACAAAACGCAACGACAACGCAACTACAGGCGGAACTTTCCTCCAATGGTGGAATCCACGACGATCGCCGCCATGCTCAAGGCAATGGCGATCGCGATCGTGATGGCAAATAGTGCGATCCACATGGCATAGCCTCCTCTTTGGCACAAATGCGCGCGGGAAGTCTGGCCGGGAAACGCGCGGGGCCGGTTTTGGTTCCTGGGTTCCCTGTAGCGGATGCGGATTTGTGGTGATTAATCGGCGTGCTGCAACGTTAAGATTATGCGCGATAATGACTAAAGCTGGATCGCGCCTGCGTCAGGTTCCAAGGGGGGTTCCATGGCCACAATTTTCAACGAAAGCGAGATCGCCGCCGAACCGGCGCAACGCGGGGCTGCCCGCCAGCACCTGCTTACCGATGCGCGGGTGCCGGGAACTCGCATTCTGCTCGACCGGCTGACGCTGGCACCCGGCGGTGAGGCCCGCCTGGCGGTGCCGGCGCAAGGCCTGGCCTGGTTCCAGATGCTGCAAGGCGAGGTCGTGCTGGCGCATGACGGAGAACGCCAGGTGCTGACCGACGCCCACGTCGTTTTCCTGCCACCGAGGTGTGCCGCCGCCGTTTCATCCAGCCGCGGCGCCGTTTTGCTCTATGGCGAAATTCCCAACGCCGCCAGCCTCGATTCCGGCCTTGCAAAAAATCCGCCGGGCTTCCGCGCGGTGGACTGGACGCGCGAACCGGTGCTCGATTCCGAGCATGACGCGCGCAAGCGCATCTATCTGGTGACGCCGAAGTTGTTCGGCACCAAAGCGGTAAAGGGCGAGATGATCATTTATCCGCCAGGTACCGCGGCCGCCAACCATCATCACGTGGGCGCCGAGCATTTCATGGTTGTGCTGCGCGGGCGCGGCACCGTCTATGCCAACGAGAAGCCATTCACCGTGCGCAAGGGCGACGTGATCTACTATCCCGACCTCGAACGGCACTATCTCGAGGCCGCGCCCGACGAGGAACTGGTGTTCGCGGAATTCTTCGCGCCCGGCGAATTCAAAACCATCTGGGTGGACGAGAGCCAGATCTGCACCTGGCGCTCGACCGGCCGCGACATCCGCGGCCAGCCGCCCGCGCGCGAGATCAAGGCGCACTCATCGGCCGAAGTGCTCAGCCCGCAGGATGTCTAAGTAAATAATGGTGCCGGCGGAGGGATTTGAACCCCCGACCACCCGCTTACGAAGCGAAAATTCGCAATGTTCGGCGAATTAGCTGAAGTACAGCGCGGTACGTCAGAATGCGCGTCAGAACGAGTTTCTCAATAGGTCGAATATTTTCCCATTAGCGCACTCCAGCGCATAGCAGTGAACTACAGCGAGCAAGATGTGAGGCGGAAGACTGTAACCACGAGGTAACCCACATCTCGCCATTTCGGATTCAGGCCTTGAATGGTCGCTTTCGGGGCACAGCGGACAATGATCGGGACTGGCGCTGAATGGATAGGTCGCGAATGACCCAATGTATGGTCCG
>PKXB01000059.1 GCA_003133345.1 Hyphomicrobiales bacterium
GCGCCAGGCCTTCGGTCGCCTCGTCGAGAATCAGCAAATCGGGATTGGTCATCAGAGCGCGCCCGATGGTGAGCATCTGCTGCTCGCCGCCGGAGAGCTGCGCGCCGCCGTGAACCAGGCGCTCGGCTAGCCGCGGAAACGTCTGCATCACGCGCTCGAAAGTCCAGTCGCGACGGCCATCTGCGCCGGCGCGCGCCGCCATGACCAGGTTCTCGCGCACCGACAGGTTGGGAAAAATGCCGCGCCCTTCCGGCACGTAGGCAATGCCTTTGCGCGCGATGGAATGCGGCGCCGCCTGTGTCATCGGCGTGCCAACGATGCGCACCTCGCCCGCGCGCGGCCGCACCAGCCCGAGCACGCTCCTGAGCAGCGTGGTCTTGCCCATGCCGTTCCTGCCCATCAAACCGACGGTTTCCCCGCGGCGCACCACGAAATCGACGCCGTGCAGGATATGGCTCACGCCATAGTAGGTGTGGATGCCGCGGACATCTATCAGCGCAGCCTCGCTCATTGCGCCGCCTCCGCACCGGTGTCGCCGTGCGATCTCAAGCTCTGTCGGCGTCCGGCGGCAATCGCGGCCGGTCGCATCCCCATTGCATGGGGCGGCCGATGAGGCAGAGCAGGGGCCCCATCTGCAAGATGGGGATGCGACCCGAATTCGGACGCATGGGGCCGCCGGCCGCCCATGGCCGCCTCCGGGGTCAGATCCCCGGCTCGCGCCGGGGCCCCTCTTCCGCCCTTCGGCGGCCCCTGCTCCCTGCTCATGCCGCCCCCTCCGTGCCGAAGTACGCTTCCTGCACCGCGGCGCTGGCGCGAATCGCGTCCGGCGCGCCCGACTCCAGCACGCGGCCGTCGACCATCACTGTCAGCCGGTCAGCGAGCGCGAACACCGCGTCCATGTCGTGCTCGACCAGCATCATGGCGTGCGCTTGTTTCAGCTTTTGCAGCAGTTCCACCATGCGCGCCGAGTCCTCGCTGCCCATGCCTGCCAGCGGCTCGTCGAGCAGCAGGATGCGGGTGCCCGCCATCAGCGCGCGCGCCAAGGCCACCATCTTCTGCTGGCCGCCGGACAATTCGAGTGCGCGGCGCTGCGTGAAGCGCGCCACCTCCGGCATGATGGTAAAGATCCATTCCAACCGCTGGTCGACGCCGTCGACGCGCGTCGACCAGGTCGGCAGGCGGATGTTCTCCTCCACCGTAAACTCCGGCACCAGCCGGCGGTCTTCCGGCATGTAGCCGACGCCGTGGCCGGCGCGGCGGTGCGCCGGCAGCGCCAGCAGATCGATGTGCCCGAGGTCGACCTTGCCGGTCGCTGGGATTGCGCCCATCAGCGCGCGCAGCAACGTGGTCTTGCCGGCGCCGTTGCGGCCGATGAGCCCGCACATCTCGCCTTCGTTCACGGCGAGCGAGGCGTCGCGGATGATCGGGATCGGCCCAATCGAGACATTGAGGTTCGACACTTTAAGCATGGCCAGGCCTCGCCGCGGTGGGTTTCAGCCGCACGCCGCTGATCAGCTCCTGCACGCGGGGATCATCCAGCGTCTCGGTCGGTGTTCCGTCCGCGATGATGGTGCCGTCATAGAACGCCAACACCCGTTCGGCGAAACGCGCGACGATCTCCATGTCGTGCTCGACGAAAAGTACGGTGATCTTGCGGGCCTTGAGCGCCGACATCACCACATTCATCAGGTCGAATTTCTCTTCGATCGAGATGCCGCTGGTCGGCTCGTCCAGCAGCAGCAGGCGCGGCCAGCCGACCACCGCCATGCCGATATCGAGCAGCTTGCGCACGCCCTGCGGCAGTGTATTGGCGGCCGTGTCGCGATAGCGGCCGATCTGGAACAACTCGATAGTCGCCTCCGCCTCAGCGGTGGCGGCGCCCGAGTGCACCGGCGAGGCAATGTTGCCCCAGACACCGCCGGCGCGCCGCGCAATCGCCGCCGCCATGCAAATGTTCTCGAACACGGTGAGCGACGGAAAAATCTGCGCTACCTGGAACGAGCGCGAAATGCCGAGCCGCGTGATCTCGCGCGACGGCTTGCCGGTGATCTCCCGGTCCTCGAACCAAATGCTGCCTTTGCTGGGCTTGAGATGGCCGGTGATCATGTTGATGAAGGTGGTTTTGCCGGCGCCGTTGGCACCGATCACGCCCACCGTCTGCTCGGCCGGCACACTGATGGTGATGTCGCGGGCGGCGACCAGCGAGCCGAAGGTCTTTTCCAGATCGCGCACGACTAAAATCGCGCTCACGATTTCGCCTCCCGGCGCCGCTTGAGCCGCGCCACCAGCGAGCCGAGGCCATCCGGCAGGAACAGGATCGTGAGCAGCAGCACCGAACCGAGCGTCATCTGCCAAAGTTGAGGCATGACATCGAAGGCGAACGAACGCACCGCCTCGAACACCAGCGAGCCGACAAAAGCCGCCGCCACCGAGCCGGCGCCCGCCAGAATGGTGACGAAGACGAAGCCGCCGGAGGTCGTCCAATAGGCCATGTTAGGATCGACATGGCCGATTGCCAGCGCCGCCAGCGCCCCGCCCAGCCCGCCGAGAATGCCGGCGACCACCACTTTAATATGGATGATGCTGGTCACTGACACGCCGAGAAACTCGACGCGGATTTCATTGTCGCGGATCGGCGCCGCCAGCGCGCCGGCGACCGAGCGGAAATAGACGCCGACCAGCACGGCGCCGATGGCGTCGACGCCGAGCGTGAGCCAATACAGCGCCAGGCCAAGCGCATCGCGATGCGGCGCGTAGCCGAGGAAGGTCGGCGTCGCCACGCTGAAACCGTCGGTCGAGCCGAGCGACTCGGATTTCACCAGCACGCCGTACAGGATCATCGACAGCGCCAGACTGAGCATGG
Organism: Hyphomicrobiales bacterium; assembly: GCA_003133345.1. Taxonomy (GTDB): domain Bacteria; phylum Pseudomonadota; class Alphaproteobacteria; order Rhizobiales; family Xanthobacteraceae; genus Pseudolabrys. Next base: position 2,864 of record PKXB01000059.1, read on the forward strand.
CGAAGAAGATTTCGCGGTAGCGCGCCAGCAGGAAGCCGATCAAGACCGCCATCAGCCCGGCCGCCACGCCGCCGATCAGCACCAGCGCAAACGCATCAGTGAAGCCGGTCCAGCGCGCGGTGAGCGAGACCGCATAGGCGCCGATGCAGTAATAGAGCGCCTGTCCGAACGACACCAGGCCGGCGCGCCACAGCACGACCAGGCCGAGCACCACCAGCGCATTGGCAAACGCGATGGTGACGAGCGACACCACCCAATCCGGCAGCAGCGGCGCCGCCGCCGCGGCAAACAGGAACATGAGGCCGCCGGCCAACTGCCCACGCCCGCCCATGTCAGATCTTTCTCGGCTGCGCGCGCACGAACAGTCCGTAGGGCCGCACCACCAGCACCAGCGCCATCACGCCGTAGATGACGAACAGCTCGATCTGCGGCACCAGATGCACGGCGGCGGCGCGGCAGATGCCGACGATCAGCGCGCCGACCAGCGCGCCTTCGATCGAGCCCATGCCGCCGATGGCGACCACCGCGAAAGCGAGCACAATCACCTCGACGCCGATGCCAAGCGTGACCGCGATCTTCGGCGCCATCACCGCGCCGCCGAGCGCTCCCAGCATGGCGCCGATGACGAAGGTGACCGTGTAGACCAGCGTGACATTGACGCCGAAGGCCGCCGCGGTTTCGCGATCGAAGATCACGGTCGTGAGCAGCCGGCCATAGCGGGTGAATTTCAGCGCCCAATAGGCGAGGCCCGCAAGCAAGGCCGCAATCGCCACCAGCACGATGTCGTAGTTGGACAGCACCAGCTCGCCGATCTCGATGTTGCCGGCCGACACCATCGGCTGATAGGCCGCATAGGACTGCGGACCCCAGATCAGCACGATGACGTCCTCGAGGATGAGGAAGGTCGCGTAGGTGACCAGAACAATGATCACCTCGTCCTTGCCGTAGACCAGCCTTAAGATTCCGCGTTCGAGGATGATGCCGAGCACCAACCCGATCGCCATTCCCATGGCGAGCATGAGCAGGAAGCCGATGGCCGCCGGCCAATCGGCATTGGTATAGATGCCGACCGCGGTGGCGGCGCCATAGGCGCCGAACGCATAGAACGAGCCGTGCGCGACGTTCAAAATCTTCATCACGCCGAAAATCAACGTCAGGCCGATGGCTACGATGAACAGATAGGCCGCGTAGACGAGGCCGTCGGTCAGAATGGCGGAGGCGGTCAGCACGGCGAAACCGCTCGAATTCGAGGGCGGGACGGCGGAGGAAGGCCGATGCCCTCCCCCGCCGCAATGTCTTTCAGCGCAAACGCATCAGTTGCACTTGATCAGTTGCACTTGGCGCCCTTCATGCCCTCGGCGATCCACTTGTCGGCATCGATGCCGGCCGGCGGGTTCACGCATTCGGCCGGGTAGCGGACGATGTCGACGATCTCCGGCTCTTTCTTCTGCTTGTTGAAGCGATAGGTGCCGTAGGCCGTTTCGGTGATGCCCTGATGGCCGTCGCCGAGCACCATTTTCACCTGGCCAGCCGGACCCTCATACTCGATGCCCTTGAACGCGGCGGCGATGGCGTCGGCGTTCGGCTTGCCCCCGGCCTTGGCGGCCTTCTCATAGGCGAGCTTGAGGCCGAGCAGCGACTGCGCCATCTGGTAGGCTGTATAGGTCGGCGGGACGTTGTAGCGGTCGGTATAGACCTTCTGGAACCACTTGTTGATCTCGGTGTCGCGCGCGAGCGGGCCGTTGGCGCCGCGGGCGCCGATGATAGTGCCGTCCGGCAGCTTGTCGCGCAGACGCCAGATCGCCGCTTCGCCGGCGGTCATGATGATGGTCATGCGCTTGTCGAGACCGCGCGCCTGTTCCTGGTAGATGAAGCCTTCGAGGTCGCCATCGTAGAAACTGGTGTGCAGCGCCTGCGATTTCGAGGTCAGCAGGGTCGAGACTTCGGCGCCGTATTCACCGGCGAAAAGCTTCGGGAACAACACCTTGTCGACCGTGACCTTGGGCGCCAGAACTTTCATGGCGCCAACGAAGTCGCGCCAGGAATCCTGGCCCCAGGCGTAGTTCTGGTTGATGCCGGAATAGCTGGTGACGTTTTTCTTCTTGGCGAGCAGGTAGCGCGCGGCGGCGACGTTATCCATGGTCGCGTGCGGGCTGACGCGGAACACGTAATTGCGCGCCTTCTCCTCGAAGATGCGCGGCGTGCCGCAATCGTAAAAGACGGTGAGCGCTTTGAGTTCTTCCGCCACCGGCGTCACCGCCAGGCAGCTGCCCGACGACACGTAGCCGATCACGGCGTCGACCTGGTCGCGCTGCACGAGGTTGCGGAATTCGGTCACGACGTTGGCGGCCGAGCCGGCCTCGTCGACATATTTCGCTTCGACCTTGCTGCCGGCGAAGCCGACCGTGTTGAACGGCGCCGGCGCCTTGCCGGCATTGAGCGCTTCGATGACGATCTCGGCGCCGTTGCGGCCCGGAATGCCGAAGGGCGAGGCGGCCGGGCCGGTGAGAAACGAAACGATTCCGAGTTTGACCGGAGTGGCCGCAGGCGCGGTCGGTTGTGCCTGAGCCGCGACCGCAGCGGTCGCCACGGCAAGACCGGCCAGCCCCCATCGAATTACAATTGCACGATGCGACATTGCAACTTCCTCCCCTAAACGTGCCCGTTACGGGCTTCGATCTGTCCCTTAAGCAAACGCGATCCTGGAACAAGTTTCAATCGCTATTTCCATATTGATGCATGCATGCTCACATGGCCGTAGTCGTGACCGTGGATTGTGCGCCCGGCCTCGTCCCGCGCTGCCGGCGATGCTAGGCTCTGCTAAACGGCTAAAAGGCCGACATTGCATATTTTGCCGCCGCGTTTTGACCAAATGGCACATACTTTGCGGAGTCTGCGCCATTGGAGACCCTGATGTCAGACATGCACCCCCCGACCGACCCGCTCCCCATGGAACGCTTGCCCCGGCTTCGACCGGGGGCGGGGTTCGCAATGTTAGACGGCGTGCGCATTGTGGACCTGACGACCTCGATCGCGGGACCTTTTGCCACGCAGCTTCTGGCCGACTTCGGTGCGCAGATCGTCAAGATCGAGCGACGGGGCAATGGCGACGATGCAAGAGCGTGGGGGCCGCCATTTCTGGATGGCGAAGCGCTTTGGTTCATTTCAGTCAATCGCAACAAGCGCAGTCTTGCGCTAGACTACGGAAAGCCGGACGGAGCGGCAGTGCTGCGCGAACTCATCGCGAAAGCCGACGTAGTCGTTCTGAATCAGCCGCCGCGCGTTTCCAGCAAGTTTGGCCTCGACGTCGAAAGCGTGCGCAAGTTGCGCCCCGATATCATCTACGTCTCGATCACTGGCTTCGGGCTCGACGGCGAACGTTCCGATTGGCCATGCTACGATCTCATCGCCGAGGGCTATTCGGGCGTCATGGATTTGACCGGCGAGCCGGGAGGCGAACCGCAAAAGATCGGAGCGCCGGCGGCCGACATGCTGGCGGGACAGGATGCGGCGCTCGGTGCGCTGGCCGCGCTGTACGGTCGAACGCGTAGCGGGCTTGGCCATGTCATTGATATCGCTCTTGTGGATTCGATGACGCGGTTTCTGGCCTGCCGGATCGTTCCATATCTCGGTTCCGGTGAAATTCCGCGCCGTTCCGGCGGGAAGGACAGCGTGATTGCCATTTATCAGGCGTTCGATACCGCCGATGATCCAATCACGCTCGGCCTTGGCAATGACAGCAGTTGGAAGCGCTTCTGGGTCGCCGTGGGCCAGCCGGAACGAGCAGAGGACAAATCGACGGCTTCCAACAAGGATCGCCGGATGCAGCGTGCTAAGATCGTCGCCGATATCGCAGCATTGCTCAAGACGCGACCGCGCGCGCATTGGTTATCGGTGCTTCGTGCCGCCCGTATTGCGTCCGGGCCGATCAACCGCTTGGACGAGGTCAGTGCGGATCCGCTTCTGCTCCAGCGCGGACTATTTTATTGTCTTGAAGACGGTGAGCGGCGGGTTCCCCAAGTGGGGCTCGGAATTCGTATCGACGGAGTCTCGTCAAAGCCCCGCCGCAGACCGCCGTTGTTGGGTGAACATAGCGAGGAAGTTCTGCGCGAGATCTTAGGCTATGATGATGCCAAGATCGACGAATTGCGGCGGCAAGATATCATCTGAAGGGGGTCAGGTTGGCGTTCGAGACCATTGTTTACGAAGAAGAAGGGCCGATCGGGACGATCACGATTAATCGGCCCGACGACGGCAACATGTTCACGCCGGTGATGTGTCACGAAATCCGTGACTGTATCGAAGGCGTCCGGCGTGAGACGCGCACCCGGGTGCTGGTGCTCACCGGCGCCGGCGACCGTTTTTTCTGCATCGGCGGTCGCAAGGACGGCATGGAAAAAACGATCCTGTATGCCGGAACCTTGCCGACGTTGGAAATGTACGAAGCGATCGACAAACTGCAGAAGCCAGTCATTGCCAGCGTCAATGGCTACGCTGTCGGCGGCGGCAATGTGCTGCAGATGGTTTGCGACATAACAATCGCAAAGGAAAGCGCGATCTTCCGCCAGGTCGGCCCGATGATGGGCTCATTCGATGCCGGCTATGGCACCTGGTATTTGGAAGATCTTGTGGGCAAGAAGAAAGCCAAGGAGATATGGTTTCTCAATCCTAAGATTACAGCACGCGAAGCTTTGGCACTCGGCCTGATCAACACGGTGGTCCCCGACGACAAGCTCAAGGAAGAGACACGACGTCTGGCATTGGAAATCTGCGAGCGCGGACCGTTTGCGCTGGCGTCGGTGAAGGCCGCTTTCAATGCTAGGCACGGCGGCGTCAGCGGCCTCGCCCGGCTATCGCATGACTTGCTGTTGCGCTCGTATCTCGAGAGCGACGAAAGCCATGAACTGAGCGCATCGTTTGCCGAGCGCCGCAAGCCTGATCCGTCGAAGTTCGGGAGCTAATGGGTGCGGCCGTTCCTGACACTTCACCATCCTGCGCGCGCGCGCCGCTATTACGCCGAGGGAACGTGGCGGAACGATACGTTTTATAGCCTGCTTGCGGGCCACGCGAAGGCGCGCCCGGATGCCGCCGCGCTGCGCGACGGCGGGCGGCGACTGGCGTGGCGTGAAGTCTTGGCCTGGGTCGATGGCATGGCGGCCGATCTGCGCCGGCACGGGCTCGTGGGCGGCGATCGCGTCTCGATCTGGATGTCCAACAAGCTTGAGACGATCATTACATTTCTGGCCTGCGCGCGTGAGGGCTTTGCCTGCAATCCGTCGCTCCACCGCACCTATACTTGCGCGGAGATCGTGCAGCTGATCGATCGTCTGCAGGCCAAGGCGTTCGTCACCGAACCGGGCTGGGGCGCCGACCGCGCCAACGTCGATTTCGACGCCATGCTCGGGCAGGTCAGCTCGCTTCGCAATGTGTACAGCCGCGACACATTTCCGCAGGCGGGGCCGGCAATTTCAAAACCCGTCGAAGACCCCGACAAAGTCAGCTATCTCGCCTTCACGTCGGGCACGACGGGAACGCCGAAATGCGTGATGCATTCCGACAATACGTTGTTGGCGAATGCACGCGATCTGGTGCGCGATTGGGGGCATGGTCCACAAACCGTTCTGCTCAGCCTGTCGCCACTGTCGCACCACATTGCCTGGGTCGCGGTGGCGCAGTGGCTGCTGGCGGGATGTGAACTGGTGACCGACGACCCGCCGGCCGGAATGAGCCGCCTGGATTGGATCATCGAGACAGGCGCGACCTATGTCATGGGCGTACCGACCCATGCGATTGACATGCTTTCGGAGCAACGCAAGCGCAACATCGCGCAAATGGGTGAGGTCAAATTGTTCTATATGGCAGGCTCGCCGATTCCACCCTCGGTGTGCGAGGCCTTCGTCCGGCAGGACATCAAGCCTCAGAACATATACGGCATGACAGAAAGTTCGTCGCACCAATACACGCATCCCGATGATGATGAGGCAACGATCGTCAAGACTTGCGGTCGCGGGGGCCCGGCTTACGAGGTGCGTTTGTTCGATCCGCTCGATTCCGATCGTGAGGTTCCGCCAGGAACGGTCGGACAAATTGCCGGGCGCGGCGCGGCGTTGATGCTCGGCTATCTCGATAATCAGACGGCGACTGAACAAAGCTTCAACAGCGACGGTTGGTTTCTGTCGGGCGATCTCGGTGTGCTCGACGCTCGCGGCAATCTAAAGATCGAAGGCCGTCTCAAGGATTTGATCATCCGCGGCGGCCACAACATCTATCCCTCCACGATCGAAGCGCTGGCGTTGCGGCATCCGGATGTTACGAAAGCGGCAGCCTTTCCAGTCCCCGACGAACGCCTCGGCGAACGTGTCTGCTTGGCGATTATCGGGACGACCGGCGGCGAGGCACTATTGCAGCACCTGCATGGCGAAGGACTGTCGAAATACGATATGCCTGAATTCTTTATTCGCGTGGACGCCTTCCCGCTGACCGCCAGCGGCAAGATTCTCAAGCGTGAACTGGTGCGAATGGTCAAGCGCGGCGAGCTCTCGCCGCAGCCGGTCCGCTTCGGCCGTTCGAAGGAGGTCGCCTGATGACCGTCCATCTTACCCGCCGGGAAGCGGTGGCCATCCTGACGCTCGATCGCCAGGAGGGACTCAATGCGCTCTCGTTCGCGATGTTGCGGGAGATCGGCGACGCCATCGATCAGGTCGCGCAATCGGACGCGCGGGCGCTGATCGTGACCGGAGCGGGCCCCAAGGCGTTCTGTGCCGGCGCCGACATCAAGGAGCTGCGCGGGCGCAGTCTGCTGGAGCAGAAGCGCGGCGCCGAGCTCGGCCAAGGCGTTTTCGCCAAGCTAGACGCTCTCGCGGTGCCGTCGATCGCGGTCATTAACGGTCATGCCTTCGGCGGCGGGCTCGAATTGGCAATGGCGTGTACGTTCCGCCTGGCCGCGTGCTACGCCAAGATGGGCTTGCCCGAGATCAAGCTCGGCTTGATCCCCGGTTATGGCGGTACGCAGCGCCTGCCGCGGCTAGTCGGCGAGGCGCGTGCCTTCGAAATCATCGCGACTGGCCGCACGGTGGATGCCGAAGAGGCGCTTCGCATCGGGCTGGTGCATCGGTTGATCGACGGCGATCCGCTCGAGGCCGGCATGGACTTTGCGCGTGAGATCACGGGATTCAGTCTGTCGACACTCGGATTTGCCCGCGCCGCGGTTCAGCGCGCGGCGCAGCTTTCGCTCAGCGAGGGCCTCAAGGCGGAAGCGGAGCTTTCGACGCTGGCCTACCGGACGGCGGATGCCGAAGAAGGCATGGCGGCCTTCGTCGAAAAAAGGAAACCGGATTTCCGCGATGCGTGATGGCTGGATCATAGTGACCGGCGCCAGTCGCGGCATTGGCGCGGCGATTGCCAGCGATCTGGCGCGCCGCGGTGCCAAGGTGACGGCGTTATCGCGGTCCGGAAATGTGTCCGCAGGTCTGCGTGGTATTGCCTGCGACGTGTCCGATGAGGCTGCGCTTGCCGCGGCATTCGAGACTCTGAGCAAGGACGGCCCCATCGTCGGCATCGTGAATAACGCGGGTCAGCATCGTGGTGGGCCCAGCGCTACGCTCACGGCCGGGGACTTCGAGAGCCTGATGCGACTCAACGCGACCTCGGTCTTCGTCGCAAGTCGCTTGGCCTATCCCTATCTCGTGAAAGCCGGCGGCGGGACGATCGTCAATATTGGCTCGTTCTTCGACAAGCTCGGCGTCGCCGAAAATCTCGCTTATTGTGCGTCGAAAGCCGCGGCCGGTGCGATCGCCCGCTGTCTGGCGGTTGAATGGGCGCGCGACAAAATCCGCGTGTTCAATGTCGCGCCGGGCTATATCGAGACCGATCTCAATCGCGAATGGCTGACAAGCGAGCGCGTTCAATCCTGGATCAAGCGCCGAGTGCCTGTCGGCCGGCCCGGCCAGCCGGACGAGGTCGCGCGGCTGGTGGGATGCCTGATGGCGGAAGACATTGGCTTTCTCACCGGCGAGACGATCTATATCGACGGCGCCCACGGAATAAATCACTGATGAAAATCTTAAAGCAGCTTGAGCAGCGCCGTAAGTGGGCCGAGGACGAGCGGATCCTGCTCGATCAGGTGCGCCGCATTGCCGACACCGTCATTGCGCCGAACGCGGCGCGTTACGACCGCGAGGAGGCGTTTCCGCAAGCCAGTGTCGATGCTGTCAAGTCGCTCGGGCTCAATGCGATTTTCGTGCCGGAAGCCTATGGCGGCGCGCCGATGTCCTACCGGCTTTATCTCGCGGTCGTGCAAACGATCGCGGAAGCCTGTGCATCGACCGGTGTCATCTATGCCACTAATTTCCATGGCATGAAGCCGCTGATTGATTTCGGCACCGAGGAGCAAAAGAAGCGCTTGCTGCCGCGCGTGGCCGCGGGAGCGCTCGCTTCGCTCGCCATCACGGAAGCGGCTGGCGGTTCCGACGCCACCGCCATGACGATGCGCTTCACGCCCGATGGTGACGACATTGTCGTCGACGGGAACAAGCTGTTCATAACCAGCGGCGACGTCGCCGATCTGTTGCTCGTGTTCGGGAAATGGAGCGAGATCGAGGATCCGAAGCAGGCCATTTCCTCACTCATTTTTGAGAAGGACACGCCGGGTTTCGAAGTGGTGCGCGTCGAGGAAAAGCTCGGCCACCGCGCCTCGTCGACGGCGACGCTCGCCTTTAACCAGTGCCGGGTGCCGCGCGCCAATCTTCTCGGCAAGCCCGGCGAGGGGCTTGCCCTGCTGCTGGCGTCTCTCAACAAGTCGCGACCGAGCATTGCGGCGCACGCGCTCGGAATTGCGACCGCCGCCTTCAAGGACATGGTGGCCTATATGAATACGCGCGCCGTGGGCGGCCACCACGTCATCGATTTCCAGGCCAACCAGTTCCTTATCGCGGACCTCGCGGCCGAGCTGGCTATGACTGAGGCGTGGCTCGATTATGTCGCCAGTCTCATCGACGACGGCGCGACTGATTTTGGTTTAGAGGCATCGATCGCCAAGCTGCGGGCCAGCGATCTGGCCATGCGCATGACGACCGAGGCAGTGCAAATGCACGGTGGCTACGGCTATATCCGCGATTACCGTGTGGAGCGTTTGATGCGCGATGCAAAAATCACCCAAATCTGGGAAGGAACCAATCAGGTGCATCGGCAGCTGATCGGGCGGAGTTTTATCGAAAGATGACGTCGATCATTCGTACCGTTGGAGTTTGCGGAGCTGCGGGCACTATGGGTGCCGGCATTGCGATCATTGCCGCCGACACGTCGGCTTACGCGCCGGCGTGGCGCGCAGTCATTGCGAAAATGCGAGAGAAAACCTCGTGAGACCGCTCCAAGGCGTGCTCGTTCTGGACTTTTCCACGCTACTGCCGGGGCCGATGGCGACATTGCTCCTGGCTGAAGCCGGCGCGGAAGTCGTCAAGATCGAGCGCCCGGGCAGCGGCGAGGAAATGCGCGGTTATGTCCCGCGTTGGGGCGCCGACAGCGTCAATTTCGCAATGCTCAATCGCGGCAAGAAAAGCGTCGCCCTCGACCTGAAGAATCCGAAACAACGCACCAAGCTGGACCCTTTGGTCGCACGTGCGGACATCATCGTCGAGCAGTTCCGGCCGGGTGTTATGCAACGGCTCGGGCTCGATTATGAAAGCGTCGTCAAGGTCAATCCGCGCATCATCTATTGTTCGATTACCGGCTACGGACAAACCGGGCCGAAGCGCGATACCGCGGGGCACGACCTGAATTACATCGGCGATGCCGGTCTTCTTGCGTTGTCGATGGGGAACGGAGATCCGCCTGTGGTTCCGCCCGCGCTGATCGCCGATATTGCGGGTGGCGCTTACCCCGCAGTGATGAACATTCTGCTGGCCGTGACCGAGCGCGCTCAGACGGGCAAGGGCCGCTATCTCGATATCGCCATGACCGACAACCTCTTCCCCTTCATGTATTGGGCGCTGGGCGAAGGGATCGCAACCGGTCAATGGCCGGGCAACAGCGGCAGCCTCGTGACGGGCGGGACCGCCCGGTATCGGCTCTATCCGACGCGCGACGGCCAAATCGTGGCTGCCGCGCCGATCGAGCAAAGGTTCTGGCAGAATTTCTGCGCCATCATCGGGCTTGAGCCGCAATATGCTGACGATAAGGATTCCGCCGCCACCGCGGCGCGGGTCGCCGAGATTATCCGCGGCAAAGATGCCGCGCATTGGGAAAAATTCTTTCAGGAGCAGGATTGCTGCTGCAGCGTAGTCAAGAGTGCGCGCGCGGCGATGACCGATCCGCAGTTCGTCGCCCGCGGTCTGTTCGCGCACAAGCTGAGTAACGCTCAAGGCCGAGTCATGCCGGCCCTTCCCGTTCCGGTGAGCGATGGTTTCCGCGGCTCGCCCGATACGCCCGTCCCGGCGCCGGGGCTGGGGGCCCACAACGCGGATTACATCAAATGAGAGCGGTCTACGTTCATGCCTTTGCGCCATTTGAGACTGTTGGCGTTGAGGAGGTCCCCGATCCCCAGCCGGGTCCGGGCGAGATCGTGGTCGACGTGGTCGCCGCCGAAGTCAATTATCCAGATATGCTTGTCATTGCCGGGCAATACCAGTTCAAGCCGCCGCAGCCGTTCTCGCCGGGCAAGGCAGCGGCCGGGCGGGTTTCCGCGCTCGGCGCGGGCGTGCGCGACTTCGCGGTCGGCGACCACGTCGCCGTCCAGGTCGAATATGGCGCTTATGCCGAGCGGCTGAAGGCGCGCGCGGTGAATTGCTTCAGGATGCCGGCGGGCATGCCGTTCCATATGGCGGCGGCGCTGGGACTCGCCTATCAGACCGCCTGGTTTGCGTTGAAGGATCGCGCCGCATTCAAGTCGGGCGAAATCGTCCTCGTGCTGGGCGCGGCCGGCGGCATCGGTATCGCGAGCATTCAGCTCGCCAAAGCGTTCGGCGCCAAGATGGTCATCGCCGGCGTGCGCGGAGTGAGCAACGCGAAGGTGGCGAGCCAAGCTAGCGCCGATCACGTGATCGATCTCGACGTTCCCGATGTGCAAGATCGGTTGCGCGAGAAGGTTCATGCGCTGACCGGCAAACATGGCGCCGACGTGGTCATCGATCCCGTGGGCGGCGACGCCAACGCCGCGGCCTTGCGGGCGCTGGCTTGGTGCGGCCGTATGGTCATTGTGGGCTTCGCCAGCAATCAGATTCCGGCCATCAAGGCCAACTATCTCCTGCTCAAGAATATTGCGGTCATCGGCCTCCAATGGTCGGATTATCGCGAGCGTACACCGGAGCGGGTGTGCGAAGCTCAGCGCGAGATTTTTACGCTCTATGAGCAAGGACGTCTCGACCCGCCGATTCGCGGGCGATTGCCGCTCGAGAAATTCGCCGATGGCTTGCGCGCACTGCGTGACGGCAAAGCGCAGGGCAAGATCATTCTTCAGGTGCGGCCGGAATGACGGCACATCCTCAGAGCGTTGTCGCCGTTCTCGGCGCTGGCACCATGGGTGCCGGTATCGCGCAGGCCGCGGCAAACGCCGGCGTGCGAGTTCTTCTCCATGACGCGAGCGCGAGCGCCGGCTGTCGGTTCCGAAAACTCCATCCATTTGATTCGCGATCGCCGGCGAATCAGAACATGATTGCCTGATGTTCGCTATTGCCTTCCTTTTCGTCCGCGCGCTGTGCGACTGTTTCAAGTCGCGACGACGGCTTGAAGCCGAAGTCCTGGTGCTGCGGCATCAACTCAACGTCCTGCAGCA
>PKXB01000130.1:0-48406 GCA_003133345.1 Hyphomicrobiales bacterium
TCGGCGCCACCACCTTGATCAGGCCGTCTTCCATGGTGACCTCGATGCCGAGCCCGCCGAATTCACCGCGGGTCTGCACCTGCATGTCCTTGAAGCTTTTCGGATCCATGTAGCTGGAATGCGGGTCGAGCCCGGCCAGCATGCCGTTGATCGCGGTTTCGATCAGCTTGCTGTCGTCCGGCTTCTCGACGTAATCGGCGCGCACGCGCTCGAACACGTCGCCGAACAGATTGAGCTGCCGATAGGTGTCCGCGGCCGCTGCTTTGGCGGTTGAGCCGACGAATATCATGTGTGGCTGTGTAGCGAGCAGCGTCATTGCCGCTCCCGCCGCCGCGCCGAGTAGAATGAGTGTGGTCTTGCGCATCATCCACGAACCTTTTCGCCTTCGCCAGCCGCCCACCATGGGCCTGGATCGACGGGAATCCCGTCCTTACGAAACTCGACGTAGAGCACCGGTTGGCTGGAACCTGTCGCGAGGATAGCGGCGATATGGGAACCGTTTCCCATCATCGCAACGGGTTCTCCGGTCAGCACGAACTGCCCGAGATCTACTGATATCCGATCCATCCCAGCGAGCAAGATATGATACCCGTTGCCGGCATTGAGGATCAAGAGTTGTCCGTAGGAGCGGAACGGACCCGCATAAACCACCCAACCGTCGGCCGGCGCGGTTACCTGGGCGCCGGCGCGGGTCGCGATGGAAACGCCCTTTTCCACCCCGCCGGTGCCATCGGGCGCCCCATATTCCTTCAATTTGACGCCATTAACCGGAATCGGAACTTGTCCGTGCAGGGATGCAAAGGCGACCGCCGGCGCTAGCCGGCCCGGATCGCGCTGCGCGGACATGGCCGGGCGCATATCGCCGCGGCCGGCCTCGCGGGCGGCCCGCGTCGCCGGATCGAGCCCCTGCTCCAGCTTGGCGATCAAATCTTTGAGATTGTCGACCTGGTGCGCCAGTTCGGCGGCGCGCGCCCGCTCGGCGTCGAGCTCTTTCTCGCGCTCGGCCTGCTGCTTTTGGCGCTCGCCGACCAGCGCGGTCATGCGCGTGCGCTCGCTGCCGAGCGAAGCGACCTCGTTTTTAAGCCGGTCGCGTTCGGCGGCGATCTGCTTGCGGACGTTAAGCAGCGCGGTGAGGTCGTTGGCGAGCGCCTCGACCTCGTGCCGCATCTCGGGCAGTACCGCGCCCAGCAGCATGGCGGTGCGTACCGATTGCAGCGCGTCCTCCGGGCTGGCGATCAGCGCCGGCGGCGGGCGATAGCCGATGCGCTGAAGCGCGGCGAGCACTTCGCCGATCACGGCGCGGCGGCCGTCGAGCGACTTGCGAATGCGGCCCTCGTTGTCGTCGAGCGGCTTGAGCCGCGCTTCGGTCGCCGTAACTTGCACTTCGACGCCACGGATGCGGCCGGCCGTATCGATCAGGTCCTGGTTGAGTTTGCGGCGGTCGGCGCCGATCTGTTCGATCTCGCGCTTGAGCGCGGCCTCGGCCTCGATCGACTTGCTCTGCGCATCGCGCGCGGTCTTGAGATCCTGGTCGCGCTGCTTGAGCGCATCAAGCTTGTCTGCCGGCTTGTCTTGCGCCATGGCCGCAAGTGTCATCGGCAATGTAAGTGCGAGCCCCGCGATCAACGCGGCGCGCGGATAAAACCCGCTAATTCGGCAAATCATCGCAGCCACGTTACGCCCAAGAGTTCCGACGGCAACACCATTCCGAGGGCACTTCATGCCGTCGGATTAAGACCAATCTGGGACCTTTTTATCCTCCCCTTTCAGGGGAAGGATAGAAAGCGTGGTCACGCTCTGTGATACGGGTGGCCAGTGAGGATCGTGGTGGCGCGGTAAAGCTGCTCCAGCAGCATGATGCGCACCAGTTGGTGCGGCCAGGTGGCCGCGCCAAACGCCAGCCGCAGCTCGGCCTTGGCGCGCAAGGTCGGGGCCAGGCCGTCGGCGCCGCCGATCAGAAAAACCGCCGCGTGCCGGTCATCGCCGCGCCATTTTGCCAGCTGGGCGGCGAGGCTGGCGCTGTCGAGGTTCTCGCCGTGGGCGTCGAGCAGCACGACCGCCGCGCCTTGCGGAATGATATTGGCGAGCGCGATCGACTCCTCGAGCATGCGCTTGCCGGCGTCGTCCGCGCGGCTTTCCCTGATTTCGATGACTTCAACGTCGCGCAGGCCGAGATTGCGGCCGGTTTGCGCCGCGCGTTTGCGGAAGCGCTCGGAAAGCTCGGTTTCCGGACCCTGTTTCAGGCGTCCGACGGCGGCAACGACGATACGCATCTTGCCGTCGAGACTATCAGTTTGGGCGCTTGCGGTCTGTACTTCCGGCCGACCACATTTTTTCCAGGCTATAAAAAGTGCGCACTTCCGGCCGGAACACGTGGACGATCACATCGCCGGCGTCGATCAGCACCCAGTCGCCTTGCCGCATGCCCTCGACGCGAACGCCGGACACGCCGGCGGCCTTGAGATCCTTGACCACATGGTCGGCGACCGCGCCGACATGGCGCTGCGACCGGCCGGAGGTCACGACCATGTAATCGCCTATCGAGGATTTGCCGGTGAGATCGATGGTGACGCTGTCCTCGGCTTTCATGTCTTCCAGACGCGCGAGGACGATGCGGAGTGTCTCCTTGGCACTGGGGTGCCGAGTGACGGGTTCGGGCCTTCGACGCGGCGCCCGAGAGAGTGCAGGTTTGGTCAGAGGATGTTTCCCTTTACGTTCGTTGCACCCGCCCCGGCCCGCGCCGGGGACGTCGTCACGATAGCTATTTTGCTCGATTCTTTCCACTCTTAGTCTTTTTCTTTCTGCCGGCGCGGCCGGAAGTTCCCCCGTGCTGGCGCATGGCGCGCAGCGCGGTGGAGGACAATGGCGATTTGAGGCCGTGCAGAAAGGCCCAGGCCGGCGGCTTGCGATAGGGCAGCGAGGCGGCTTCGGGTTCCGCAATGCGCGCACGGGCGAACGCCTGGCTCGCCGGACTGGCGGTGGCATAAAGGCTTGGCCCGAGGCGATCAACCACCACGAACGGCATCAGCTTCGCTATTCCGCGCCATTTCTGCCAGCGGTGAAAGCTCCGCAAATTGTCCGCGCCCATGATCCAAACGAACCGAACCCGCGGGCAGCGGGCCATCAGCCACTTCATTGTGTCGTATGTGTATCGCGTCTTGATGACAGCTTCGAGGCCGGTCACGTCGATGCGCGGATGATGCGTGAGTCCGCGGGCGGCGGCGATCCGCTGCTTCAACGGAGCGAGCCCGCTGGTGTTCTTGAGCGGATTGCCCGGGGTGACCAGCCACCAGANNCCGCCGAACAGGCCGATCCTCATGCCGGGCGCGTGGGGTGGAAGAACGCGCTCGGTGCGGGCGGGTATTTGCGCTTTCACGGCCGGATCTGACCGCTTCCGCGGATGCGGTATTTGAAGGTGGTGAGCTGATCGACGCCGACCGGACCGCGCGCGTGCAGCCGGCCGGTGGCGATGCCGATCTCGGCACCGAAGCCGAATTCGCCGCCGTCGGCGAACTGGGTCGANNGCGTTGTGCAGCACGATCGCCGAGTCCACCTGCGCTAAGAACTTCTCCGCCGCCGCCGCATCGTCGGTCACGATGGCGTCGGTGTGGTGGGAGCCGTAGCGCTCGATATGCTCGATGGCGGCGGCAATGCTATCCACCACCTTAACGGCGATGATGGCGGCGAGATATTCGGTGGACCAGTCTTCCTCGGTCGCCGGCTTGACGCGGCTGTCCACGGCTTGTGTGGCCTTATCCCCGCGGATTTCGCAGCCGGCATCGATCAGCATTTCGACCAGCGGCTTAAGGAACTTCGCAGCCGCGGCGCGGTCGACCAGCAGGGTCTCGGCGGCGCTGCAGACGCCGGTGCGCCGCATCTTGGCGTTTAGAACAATTTTTTTGGCCATATCGAGCGACGCCGCCCTGTGGACAAAGACATGGCAGACGCCTTCCAAATGGGCGAAGACCGGCACGCGCGCTTCCGCCTGCACGCGGGCGACCAGGCTCTTGCCGCCGCGCGGAACGATGACGTCGATATTGCCGTCGAGCCCGGTGAGCATCAGCCCGACCGCGGCGCGGTCGCGCGTCGGTACCAGTTGGATCGCGGTCTCGGGCAGGCCGGCCTCGCGCAAGCCTTGGTCGAGCGCGGCGACGATGGCCCGGCTGGTGCGCAAGCTGTCGGAGCCGCCGCGCAGGATCGCCGCATTGCCGGATTTCAGGCACAGCGCGCCGGCATCGGCGGTCACGTTCGGCCGGCTCTCGTAGATGATGCCGATGACGCCGAGCGGCACCCGCACCCGCTCGATGGTCATGCCGTTCGGCCGCGTCCAGGATTCGGTAACGACGCCAACGGGATCCTTGAGCGCACGCACCGCGTCGATGGCGGAGGCGATCGCCTCCACCCGCGCCGCATCGAGCGACAGCCGGTCGAGGAAGGCGCCGGTCACGCCGGAGGCGCGCGCCTCGGTGATATCTTCGGCATTGGCGGCCAAAATGCGGGATATCTGCCCCCGGACGGCGCCGGCCATGAGCTCCAGGGCGCGGTCTTTTTGGGCGGTGGAGGCGAGCGCCAGCGTGCGGGCGGCCAGCCTGGCCAGGCCGGCCATCTCGCCCATGCCGGCGGTGATATCCCCTGTCCCTTCAATGCTTTTCAGCGGTGCGCTCATCCGGAAAGACCCGACAAAACCCGATCCGGCTGGTTCCTATCACGTCGGTGTGGCGGGGGCGAGCTAGGCCGGTTTTAGGTAGTGCGTCAGTTTGAACGCACTACCCGGTTTTACGGCTTAGACGAAGGTAACTGGGGATAGCGTGGATAAGCCGCCATCACACGGAGTGGGTCAATTGACTTACATATTGGACTGGCAGGGTGGTGGCATCGCAGGAGGATGTCATGGTGTATAGTTCAAGTCGTCTTCCCAGCCGTTTTCCAGTCGGCACCAAGTTCGTGATTGAAGGCCGGCGCGGCGGCGAAGGCCAAGGTGATGACGAAGTGCAAGTCTTTAGCCGGTATCTGGAATTTCCCGACGGGACGTTCTTCCCGTTGCCGGCCCACCCGGCGCAGCGCAAATCGGGCGCCCACCGCCGGTCCCGCAAGCCGCGTAGCCGCCGGCACTGACTGGGCCACTGGCCGAGGGCAGGGGCCCCGAGGATAAGCGCCGGGGCCAAGTCGGCCAATGGCCGACACGCGCAAGCGCCAAAATGAAACAAAGGGCCCAAGGGCCCTTTGGCGGTTAGTCGCAACGCCGCCCAACAGAGAACCCCGGCCTCCGGGGGGCCAGGGTTTCCGGGCGATCGGTAAATCGCCTTCCTAAGTCAATCGTGTCGTGCGGAGATAACGCCGGCGCGAGTCGGGAGTTCCACGAGCATTTAGTTTCTCCGGCCGCGCGAGGATAAGTCGCGGGATAACCCGTTTTCATGCTCGTAGAAGCGCCAATGCTCGGCGTTCCTCGGCTCCGAGGATCGGTTATTCCCCGCCTAGCACCAGATCGTCGCGGTGGATCATCTCGGTGCGCCCGCCAAAGCCCAAAATCGAGAGGATATCCGCCGAGGAGCGGCCCTTGATCTTGTCGGCGTCCTCGGCGTCATAGGCGATCAGCCCGCGTCCGATCTCGGCGCCGTCCGGCCCGCGCACCACGACGGCGTCGCCGCGCCCGAACGCGCCCTCGATCTTGACCACGCCCGCGGGAAGAAGACTTTTCCCCCCGCGCAGCGCCTTTACCGCGCCGGCGTCGATCACCAGCGCGCCGCGCGGTTCCAACGAGCCGGCGATCCACTTCTTGCGCGCGGTCACCAGATTGGCCGGCGTCAGAAACCAAGTGCAGGCGGCGCCGTCGGCGATGGCTTGCAGCGGATGCGGCACGTGGCCGGAGGCGATGATCATGTGCGTGCCGGCNNTCGATCTTGGTCAGCATGCCGCCGCGCGCCAGCGCCGAGCCGGAGGCGCCCGCCATCGCTTCGATCTCCGGCGTGATGCGCGCGACCACGGGCACCCGCGTGGCGCCGCCCGAAGCCGGCGGCTTGTCGTACAGCCCGTCGACGTCCGACAGCAGCACCAGCAGATCGGCGCTCATCATGGTGGCGACGCGCGCGGCCAGCCGGTCGTTGTCGCCGTAGCGGATCTCACTCGTCGCCACCGTGTCGTTCTCGTTGATCACCGGCACGGACCGCCATTCCAGCAGCTTGGCGATGGTGGAGCGCGCGTTGAGATAGCGGCGGCGCTCTTCGGTGTCGCCGAGCGTGACCAGCACCTGGCCGGCGGTGAGCGCGTGCGCGCTTAAAGATTCCGACCACGCGCGCGCCAGCGCGATCTGCCCTACGGCAGCGGCGGCCTGGCTGTCCTCGAGCTTGAGCGCGCCTGCGGGCAGCTTGAGCACGGCGCGGCCGAGCGCGATGGCTCCCGACGACACCACGATGACGTCGCATTTCTTCTTGTGCAAGGCGGCGATGTCGGCCGCGAGCGAGGCCAGCCAGTCGCGCTTGAGCGAGCCGGCGGCGGCGTCCACCAGCAGCGACGAGCCGACCTTCACGACGATGCGGCGGAAGGAGGAGAGGGTAGGCGTTTTGAGCATGGGACCGGCGGTGTTAGTGGCGGGCGTTGTGTAGCATGGAGATGCCGGTCCGTCATGTTAGGCTAACGTGCTGGTCAAGAGCCGCAGCAAAATTATAGACGTGCGAGCCCCATAAGATGGCGAGTTACTTCTCGGCAGAGAACATTGCGAAACTTCACAAGGGTCACAATGAGGTTCAAAAACAGTTCGCGGATCTGCGCCAGCGTTACATTGTCCGAAAGTACAAAAGCGATCGGGCCAAGGAATATGCTCTGCATGGCTTTGGTCGAAGGCTTGGTACGCTCGTTCGGGCCATCGATCAGGTGTACGAAATTTTGCCGCCCGAGCGAGAGGATATTCCCGAGCGCGATGAGGTCGTAGACGCAACGATTGCCATTCAATCGTTCGTCCTCAACACGTTCGGATGTCTCGATAACCTGGCCTGGATTTGGGTGTACGAGAAGGACGTGAAGGGAAAAGATGGCAACGCGCTCGATCCGAAACGAGTCGGCCTTGGCAACAAGGATGTCCGTAGATCATTCAGCAACGAGTTTCGCGCCTATCTAGAAAGTCGCCAGAAGTGGTTTGAAAATTTAAAGGACTTTCGAGACTCGCTCGCTCACAGAATCCCACTTTACATCCCTCCGTTCATCGTAACGCCGGAAACGGTGGATGAATATAATAAGCTGGAACAAGCATCGGGCGAGGCAATGCTTCGCGCGGATATTAACGAGTACGACCGGCTCCAAGCAGAGCAGAAGAGGCTCGGCAAGTTTCGCCCTTGGATGACCCACTCGCAGTTCGAGAAAGCACCCTCAGTAGTCTTTCACTCGCAGCTTGTGGCCGACTACGTCACCGTCGATGAGTTCGGCCGCACCATGCTGGAAGAACTCGACCGCTGACGGGGCCGCCCTCCCCTTGCAGGGGAGGGATGGAGTGTGTGGCTTGTCAGTGCCTCGCTCATCGGGATCACCGGGTCACGGCGCTAACGCGCCTGCCCGGTGGTGACAGCGGAAAGGTGTCAAAGACATGGGTGGCCGGAGCACGCCCAGCCATAACAAGTCATTACCCGCGCTTCGCATGGAGCGGAGGAACGTTAGGTATGTTATTTAAGTGTCCTCATTGTCCAGGTTTGCTTCACGCAAGATATTCTCGATTTCAAGGTGATTGTACACGACGCCGCCTCGCATCATCGAATATTGGTTTCGCTCGCTAGGCCGAATGTTATTGAACTGCCTAAGCACCTCCATTTCGGGGCCTTCAGTGATCATTCTGTCAACAGAGGTTTCTGGCCGTTTCCGATGAAGTGAAACGTGGTCGGACTTCTTCATGGCTGACTCCAGCTTGGGCTCTACTTTTTCCTCCGGCGCGATGGTCACCGCGCCGTCCGGAAAGCGCGCGGCGATTTCGAGCGTGCCGCCGAGCGCCTCGACGTAGCGGCGCAGGTTGCTCACATACATGTCGCTGCGGCGTTCGAGCTTGGCAACCGCTGGCTGGCCGACCGCGAGCCTCGAAGCCAGCTCCTGCTGCGAGACGGTGCGCGCCTTGCGCAGTTCGTGCAGCGTCAAAGCCGTGTTCAATGCCGCCGCTTTGTCGTCGATCCGCGCCTTGCGCGCGGGCGGCAGGCGTTTGGTCAGTTTGCTGAAAGACTGGTGTCCGGCCATAGGCCATAACATAGATATTCCATCGATGGAATAACGACAAGACCTGGATGCGGAGATTACGGCACTTATTCACCGCATAAAATGCGGAGAATACTATTGCCAATGCGGAGAATAACAGGCATAATCTCCGCAAAGGATGCGGAGAATGTCAAAATACATCCATAATCTGCCCGATTGGCCCAAATTCAGGTGGGATCAGCGCGACATCGCCAAGCAGCTGGCGGCGGTCCGCCACCGTCAGGGGCGGCTGATCGGCCGCATGCAG
The DNA here is from genome assembly GCA_003133345.1 of Hyphomicrobiales bacterium. Taxonomy (GTDB): domain Bacteria; phylum Pseudomonadota; class Alphaproteobacteria; order Rhizobiales; family Xanthobacteraceae; genus Pseudolabrys. Next base: position 8,477 of record PKXB01000130.1, read on the forward strand.
GCGCTCGGCTTTCCGCTGCGCGCGGAGGCCGTGCTCACGACGCTGACGGAGGACGTGCTCAAGTCGAGCGAGATCGAAGGCGAAATCCTCGATCGCGATCAGGTTCGATCGTCGATCGCCCGACGCCTTGGCATGGACGCGGGCGCTTTGCCCCCCGCCGATCGCCATGTTGAAGGCGTGGTCGAGATGATGCTCAACGCCACCCAGAAATTTAAAGAGCCACTAACCGCCGATCGATTGTCAGGCTGGCATGCGTCGCTATTTCCGACCGGACGTAGCGGCATGCACAAAATCATTGTCGGCGCGTGGCGCGACGATAAATCGGGGCCAATGCAAGTTGTCTCCGGCGCTATTGGCCATGAGAAGGTGCACTACGAAGCGCCCGCGGCCGGAAAGCTGCCCGCCGAAATGAAAGCGTTCCTCGATTGGTTTAACGGGCAAGATAATACCGACCCGGTCATCAAGGCTGCGCTGGCGCATCTTTGGTTCGTCACCATCCATCCATTTGATGACGGCAATGGCCGCATCGCGCGCGCCGTCGCGGATATGTCGCTCGCTCGATCGGAAGACAGCCCGCAACGTTTTTACAGCATGTCCGCGCAAATCCGTCTGGAGCGGAAGGCCTATTACGACATTCTGGAAGCGACGCAGAAAAGCAATCTCGATATCACGCCATGGCTGGAGTGGTTCTTGGGCTGTCTTGATCGCGCCTTTGACGGCGCAGAGAAGATTCTGGCGGCGGTCTTTCAGAAGGCCGAGTTCTGGAAGAAGCATGGTTCCGTGCCGCTCAACGAGCGTCAGCGCGATATGGTGAACCGCTTGCTCGACGGATTCGAGGGCAACCTCACGTCGTCGAAATGGGCGGCCATCGAGAAGTGTTCGCCCGACACAGCTCTGCGCGACATCAGCGAACTCGTCGAGCACAATATTCTGAAGAAGGACGAAGGGGGCGGGCGCAGCACCAGTTATTCGCTGGTCGATGGAGCGGATAACAAGGGCTGAAAATGCCGCCCAACCCTTGTGTTTCCGACCGTTGTTGGCGAGGCTTCGGGGTGGATTGAGCGGCGGCGGGAGCAATGCGAATGCAGCCTCAGAATCTTCGAGCCATGACCAGGGCATCGCTGCTCCCCGTCGTTGCGATAACGCTGGCGGCCGGGATTTTTGTTGCCGACACGATTGCAGATTTGGAAATTGCGGTTCCGGCCTTTTATACCGTGGTCGTTCTGCTGGCGGTCCGCTTTTGCAAAAAGCGTGGCGTCATTCTTGTCGGCGTAGGCTGTTGCGCATTGACGCTGCTGAGCGATCTTTTGACGGCGGCCAGCGGCTCGACGGGAATCGGCTTCATCAATACGACGATCAGTCTGCTGGCGATCGCCACCACGACCTACCTTGCGGTCAAGATCGAATCGGAAAAAGCGGCGGCCTATGAGGCGCGCTCGCAACTCGCGCACGTTGGGCGCGTGACCACGCTCGGAGAGTTGACCGCCTCGATCGCGCACGAAGTCAATCAGCCGCTCGCCGCGGCGGTGATCAACGGCAATGCCTGCATGCGCTGGCTGGCGGCCGAACCGCCCAATCTCGACGAGGCCAGACAAGCCGCCGTCCGTCTTGTCAAAGACGCCAACCGCGCCAGCGAGATCATCGCGCAGGTGCGCGCCCTCACCAAGAGCTCGCCGCCGAAAAAAGACTGGCTGCAAATTAACGACATCATCCTGGCGACCGTCACGCTGATCGAGAGCGAGATTCTACAAAATCAGGTTTCGCTGCGAACCGAGCTCGCCGACGACGTGCCGCTGGTGCAGGGCGACCGGGTCCAATTGCAGCAAGTCATCCTCAATCTCATCCTCAACGCGCTCGAGGCCATGCACCGAACTTCCGCGGGGCCGCGCGAGCTCATCATCAGTTCGGCAAAAAACGATGCGAAGGGCGTGCGCATCGCCGTCCAGGACTCAGGGACAGGCCTGGCGCCGGACAATCTCGACCGTCTGTTCAGCGCCTTCTATACGACCAAGCCCGACGGCATGGGCATGGGCCTTGCGATCAGCCGCTCGATCGTCGAGGCTCACGGCGGACGCATCTGGGCGACACCGAATGCGCCGCGCGGCGCGGTCTTTCAATTCATCTTACCGATGGGCATGGAACCGTGAGTGAGTACAAGCCTGTTGTGTTCGTCATCGACGACAGTCCCTCGGTCAGGGATGCGCTCGACAGCCTTATTCGCTCCGTCCACCTGAACGTGCAGTCATTCGGCTCGATCGAAGAATTTCTGCAATTCATACGGCCGGACGCGCCCGGCTGCATCGTGCTCGATGTCCGGTTGCCGGGTTTAAGCGGGCTCGATTTCCAACGCGAAATGGCAAAATCGAACATCGATCTTCCGATCATCTTCATCACCGGCCACGGCGACGTTCCGATGTCGGTGCGCGCCATCAAAGCCGGCGCCATCGAATTTCTGACCAAGCCGTTTCGCGATCAGGATTTGCTCGATGCCATTTATCTCGGCATTGAACGTGACCGTTCCCGGCGCCAGGCGTCAGCTATTGTCGCAGTGTTGCGGGGTCATTTTGCTTCACTCACGGCGCGCGAGCGGCAGGTCATGCTGCAAGTCGCCAGCGGCCGGCCGAACAAACAAATTGCCGCCGAGCTCAAGCTCAGCGAGGTCACCGTGAAGGTGCATCGCCGTCACGTCATGCGAAAGATGAAAGCCAAGTCATTGGCCGATTTGGTCCGCATGGCCGACAAGCTTTCGGACAGTGCCGAAACGGCGTAGCCGATCGGTACTATAGTGCAATCGCCACTGCGGTTTGTTTGCCTTATCCATTTTTCGCCGGCTTAGTTCAAAGCGCAGCCCTTTGTTCCGCTGCGCAGGCCAATCGGTTGGAAGCCGCTGCCATGTCGATCAGGCCGTCGATAGCCGTCGTTGAAGACGATGATTCGGTGCGCGAGGCAACGATCAGCCTTTTGCGCTCCCATGGATTGATCGCCAAGGGGTTTGCGTCGGCCGATGCGTTTCTGAAATCCAATCGCATCCGCATTACCTCTTGCTTGATCGCAGACGTGCAGATGCCGGACATGAGCGGGCTGGCGCTTTATGGCCATTTGGTTGCCGTCGGCGCCCCCATTTCGACGATCCTGATCACGGCCTACCCCGATGAAGCCGTTCGCGCGCGCGCTATGAGCGCCGGGGTGACCGGTTATCTCGTCAAGCCTTTCAGCGAAAAGGCGCTGCTCGATTGTATCGATACCGCCTCCAAGCACAGTGTATTGCTGACGCCGGTTAATCGGTAGATCGAACGACCGAATCGCGTGGATCACGACCGCCGTCACGTCATGCGAAAGATGAAAGCCTGGACAGCGGCGGATTTCGTCCGCAACGCCGGCACGCTTCAGGACAATAGCGAAAAAGGCGTAGACGACCGACACTAGAGAGTATAATCGCCCACCGCGCCCAATTATTTAACAGGGGAAACAATTGGTTGGCAGTAGTCGCATAAATATCACGCTTAAAGTTTAACTGCGCAGATTTGCCGAGGTTGTCTCCATCCCCCCTCGTCAGTTCGATTTTTCTGTGCGATTTTAATTAGCAATTGCCTAAACTTTATAAACGCAAAACTTAGGGGGATCGGAAAATGGGCGGGTCATCGCGGCGTATACGGTTGTGTTCGGGGGTTGCGCTTTCAGCGCTTATCCTGGTGGCAGGTGCGAACGGCTCTGCGAAGGCAGAGGCAACCGACGCGCAGATCAAGGCGCTGCAGGCCCAGGTCGAAGTGCTTGCGCGCACCGTCAAAGAACTGAAAGAGGCGCAGACGCACACCGCCGCCGATGCCCAGGCGGCGAAGAAGCAGGCGANNCGGGATGGGGCGGGCTCGACAGCAACGGCCACGCATTCCTCGAGCGCAAGCCGGGCAAAGATCTCACCTTCTTTACCCCGGGCGGTGAAATTACGGCCTATGGTCAACTTGACGTCTCGCTCGACGTGGCGACGAAGAATGCCAATGGAGCAATAACACGACAGCCCCAGGGTGATACTACGGTCGGAAATTTCGGCTGGATGCCCGNNAATTTCGTGTACCAGTTTGAAGCCGGCATCGATATTTCAGCGGCACCGGGCGACAAACAATCCAATAGCAACCTGAGCAACCAAGTTAACGGCGCCTTGTTCAGCCGCAACAGCTTCATCGGGCTTGCCTCGTCGGACTGGGGTGCCATCAAGGTCGGCAAGTCGGACGGGCCGTACAAGAACTCGACGGCGGCGCTCAATCCGTTCTCCGGCATGTGGGGTGATTACGCAGTCATCATGGGCAACTCGGGCGGCGACAATCGCGTCGAGTTCGGCACCCGGATCAGCCACGCGATCTGGTACGAATCACCGAAGTTTGGCGGCGGCTTCCAGTTCAACGTCATGTTCGCGCCGGGGCAGAACCGCGCCGACGACAGCAGCAATCTTGCCTCGGGCGAATCCGATTGCGCGGGCGGCAACGANNCACCAGAACGTCAACCGGTCGAGCGACATTGCGGCCATTTACGGCATTCCTGCGACCCTTATTGGTCCGCAAAACTGCGGGACTTTGGGGTTTAGTACCGCGCTTGGTGTGCAACTATGCAACGAGGATGTTGCGAACGAGGACGCCGCCAAGATTGCCGCGATGTATAAATTCTCGACCGGGACCACGGTTGGCGTCATCGGCGAACGTCTGCACCGTTACGTCTCGGCGGATCTGGCTTTCCAGAATGAGCGTTCTCGGTACGGCACCTGGCTGGTCGTGAGCCAGCAACTGACGCCCCAGGACAGTCTGCATTTCGGCTGGGCGCATGCGTTCAAGGCGGAAGGCGATCCGGGACAGCACAACTCCGGCACGCTCACGACCGACGGTGGTGCGGCGTCATACGCTCCAAATGATAACCAGGCGGACATGCTCACCGCAGCGTACAAGCACATGTACTCCGAGAACTTGACCTGGTACACGAACGTGGCGGCGACCTTCAACGGACCGAGCGCCCATTACGACCTCGGTGCCGGCGGACGCGGGGTCACCACCGATTGCCACGACGCCAGTAACGCGTCGGGTGGCATTAACTCCGCTCCGCAATGCTGGACGGGCACAACGCTGGTGGGTATTTCCACCGGCCTGCAATGGAAGTTCTAACGGCGCCTAGGGCATAGTCCCGGCAGCGGCGGCGTTAATCGCCGCCGCTGTGGTGTATGGCTCTTATTGCGACGGCCGGGCCTAGCGCCCGGCCTTTCGCATTAGCCCGGAACCGGCGGTATGATCCCAGCGTTGGATCGAGCCATGTTCCCGTTGCTGTCGGACCGAACGAAATCCTTCATCGCCGTTTGCGCGGTTCTGGCCGTGGCGGTCTGCAATGTCGTGTTCGGTATGAACTGGGTGGCCGAGCGGCCACCCGCCCGGCCGCTCGCGGCGGTCACCGGCGTCGCTGAGCCGCCGATGCTGGCGAGCCCGCCGGTCCAGAGCCCGCTGGTGCCGGCCGCGGCCGGTAGCCCGCCATTGCAAGGCAACACCGCCGCCGCACCGCCGGCCAAGGGCGCGACCCGCCCGAACGCCGCCGCTCAAACGAATGCGCCGGCCGCCCCGCAGATCGGCGCGCCGCAACCCGACCCCGCGATCATAATAATGAACGAGCCGGCCGCACCGGCGGCTGGGGCGCCGCAACCGCTCTGCGACGTGACGGCCTGCGCCGCCGCCTATCACTCGTTCACGGCGTCGGATTGCACCTATATGCCGAGCGCCGGTGTGCGGCGCCTGTGCACCAAGGGCACGCCGCCGCAGTAGATCGCCACCGAGCGGATCGACTTGGCCTTCGTGCATGAGGCCGTCGCTACGCCTTGCAGCGTTCGATCTACGGCTGCCAAGCCGCTTCTTTTGATTTCGGTTCGTCGGCCGCGTGCGCGCGCGCCTGGTCGATCACCTTGAACAGCGCGCGCAATACGTCTTTCACGCCTTGGCCGGACGCCGATGACAGCACCAGAGGCGTCTTCTTGCAGGCCTTCTTGAGCTTCGCGGTTTGCGCCTTGATCGCTTCCGGCGTCAGCGCGTCGGCTTTCGACAACGCCACGATCTCCGGCTTGTCGGTCAAACCCTGGCCATAGGCTTCCAGTTCGGCGCGCACGGTCTTGTAGTCGGCACCCGCATCTTCGCCGGTGCCGTCGACCAGATGCAGCAGCACGCGGCAGCGTTCGGTGTGGCCGAGGAATTTGTCGCCCAGCCCGACGCCTTCATGCGCGCCCTCGATCAACCCCGGCAGATCGGCCATGACGAATTCGCGGTTATCGACTTCGAACACGCCAAGCTGCGGATGCAGCGTGGTGAACGGATAATCGGCGATCTTCGGCTTGGCCGCGCTCACGGTGGCGAGGAAGGTGGACTTGCCGGCATTGGGCAGGCCGATGATGCCGGCATCGGCGATCAGCTTCAGGCGCAGGCGGATGGTGCGCTCCTCGCCGGGCTGGCCGGGATTGGCCTTGCGTGGCGCCTGGTTGGTCGAGCTCTTGAAATAGGCGTTGCCGAAGCCGCCATTGCCGCCCTTCATGAGCGTGACGCGCTCGCCGGCGCGGGTGAAATCGGCGAGCAGCGTCTCGCCGTTCTCCTCATAGACCTGGGTGCCGACCGGCACCTTCAGCACGACGTCCTTGCCGTTGGCGCCGTGGCGGTCCTTGCCCATGCCGTTGCCGCCGGGCGCCGCCTTGAAGTGCTGCTGGTAGCGGTAATCGATCAGGGTATTGAGGCCGTTGACCGCTTCCACGATGACGTCGCCGCCCTTGCCGCCGTCGCCGCCGCTCGGGCCGCCGAATTCGATGAACTTCTCGCGCCGAAACGCGATGCAGCCGTTGCCGCCCGCGCCGGAGTGCACATAGACCTTGGCTTCGTCGAGGAATTTCATTCGTTCAATCGGCCTTCGCTTTGGAGCGCTTCGGCGCCGTCATGCCACGTTCGATCAAGTGGCGAATATAACGCTGATAAGGCACGCCCTCGCGTTTGGCATTCTCGCGAACGGCATCGAGCAATCCCTCCGAAAGACGGAGATTGATGCTCTTCTCCTTGGGCCGAATTTCGAAATGCATCGGCTTGAATTGCGAGAAGTCCAAGTCGGAAAGGTCTTGATCGAGGAAAGCCTCAGCTTCCTCGTCGGTCTTGAAAATAGGAACTTTCTTCAATTTAGGAGTTTTCTGTTTCATAGCCTTCGATCTCATTTCTGTGCAGGTAGCGAGCGGTTAGCGGGCGGATCAGGTGAAGACCATCCTTTATCCGAACTGTGAACACCACAAACATGGCGCGTCCTTGCGTATTTCGTCCGACAGCCATCATGCGGTGTTCGCTGCTGGAATGCCTTAGATCGGGAGCAACTTTTGGATTCTTCAGAAAGAATGCTTCGATCTCGGCAATCGAGAGACCGTGCTTTTGGCACTTGTCCCGATTGCCAGCATCCCAATCGAAGCCATCGGCTGCGACGCCCATTCGGGTGATATAGGCATTTGTCTATACAAACGTCAATAATGGCAATGGCTAAATAATTGGGAATAAATCGACGCCTTGCCCGATCTAGTCCCCGTAGCCGCCTCACGCGCCACGGGAGACTTGACCATGACCGACCACAATGACGGCCCCAGCCGCCGCACGGTGTTGGAATGCATGACCTGGGCGGGAACCGGGGTGCTGTGGACCATCAGCGGCGGGGTGCCGCATTCACTCGGCCTGGTCGATGAGGCCAAAGCTTCGGAAGCCATGGCCGTCGACGCCAAATCTACCGGAGCTTTGGGTCTGACGTTCCTGCAGATCAGCGACAGCCATATGGGCTTCGACAAGCCGGCCAACCCGAATGCCAAGGGCACGCTGGAAGAGGCGATCACCCGCATCAAGGCGATCCCGCAAAAGCCCGCCTTCATGATCCACACCGGCGATATCACGCATCTGTCGAAGGAATCCGAATTCGACGACGCCGAAAAAATCATCTCGCAGGCCAAACTCGACGTGCACTACGTGCCGGGCGAGCACGACATCATCGACCCCGACATCAAAATTTACAAAGAGCGCTACGGCCGCGGCACCAAAGGCTCCGGCTATTACAGCTTCGACGCCAATGGCGTGCATTTCCTGGGGCTCGTCAACGTCGCCAATCTCAAGGGCGGCGGCATGGGCAGTCTCGGCGACGAGCAGCTCGAATGGATCGAGGACGATCTCAAAGGCCGCTCGGCCTCGACGCCGATCGTGGTGTTCGCGCATATCCCGCTGTGGTCGGTCTATCCGGCCTGGGGCTGGGGCACCGAGGATAGCGCGCGCGCGCTCGGTTATATGAAGCGCTTCGGCTCGGTGACCGTGCTCAACGGTCATATCCATCAGATCATGCAGAAGGTCGAAGGCAATGTGACCTTCCACACCGCACTCTCGACCGCCTTTCCGCAGCCGGCGCCCGGCACGGCGCCGTCCGCCGGCCCGATGAAGGTACCGGCCGAGCAACTACGCAAGATGCTCGGCACCGCCAGCGTGACGTTCAAGCAGGGCGAGCAGCGGCTCGCCATCATCGACACCCCGCTGCAGAGCTGAGCGCATCATGAGTTTTGCAAGAACTCTCGCGATCGGCGCGATGACCGGGCTTGTCGCTGCATTTATCGCGGCGGCGAGCCCAGCCCAGGCGGCAGACGTCGAGGTGAAGATCGACAATTTCACCTTCAACCCGCAGCAGATCACGGTGAAGACCGGCGACACCGTGACCTGGACCAACCACGACGACATCCCGCACACGGTGACGTCGAAGACCATGGTGTTCCGATCGAAAGCGATGGATACCGACGACAAGTTCTCATTCACATTCGTGACACCGGGAAAATACGACTATTTTTGTTCCTTGCATCCGCATATGACCGGCTTGATTGTGGTCGAGGCGAGTGCGGGGAAGTAGCATCCGGTGGGCGGCGCCGAACGATACGCTTTGCCCGCGGGCAAAGCTCCCGTAAGGATGGCCGGGTATCCGATGATGGCGGGTGGCGTAGTTGACCTGAGCGAGGGCGGCAAGGCGGAGCGTTTCAAAGCGCTCGCCCTTCCGCACCTCGACGATGTCTACACGTTGGCGCGTTATCTGCTGCGCGGCGCCAGCGATGCCGACGACGCGGTGCAGGAATGTTATCTGCGCGCGTTCCGCCATTTCGACACGTTTCGCGGCGGGCCGATCAAGCCTTGGCTGTTCGCGATCCTGCGCAATGTCTGCCATGCCGCCTATGCCGGCAGCGCCCGGCTCGTCTTCACGGCGGATGGCGCGGACGAGTCGCAGGCGGCGCCGATCTGGCGCGAGCACGGCGATACGCCGGAGCAGGCGATGCTGCGCCGGCACGAGTCGGAAACCATGCGCCGGCTGATCGGCGAACTGCCGGCGGAATTCCGCGAGATGATCGTGCTGCGTGAGATCAACGATCTGTCCTATCGCGATATCGCGACGGTAATCGAAGCGCCGATCGGAACGGTGATGTCGCGGCTGGCGCGTGCACGCGGAATGTTGCGCGAGGCCTGGATCGCGGCTGAAGGCGGGGGTGTATCACGATGAATTGCGACGAAGCCAGCATCCTGATGCACGCGCTGATCGACGGCGAGCTCGACGCCGGGCATGCGCGCGAACTTGAGACGCATATCGCGACTTGCGCGGGCTGCGCGGCGCGGCTGCGCGAATTCCATGAGCTGCACAAAATGATGACGCCGGCGGGTCTGCGCTATACTGCGCCGGCGAGCCTGCGCGTGAGCATCGAAGGCAAGTTGCCGGCGCCGCGCTTAGCCGCCGCCAGCCGCCGCTCGGTGCTGCGGGGCTTCGCGGTCGGCGCCACTGCGAGCGCGCTGGCCGCGTCCGGCCTGCTGGTGATGGTGATGCGCGGCGACGACGAGCGGCGCGTGCTCGGCGAAGTCGTCTCGGCGCATCTGCGTTCGCTGCAGGCGCAGCATTTGACCGACGTGGTTTCCACCGACCAGCATACGGTCAAGCCGTGGTTCAATGGCCGCTTAGATGTGGCGCCACCGGTGGCCGAGCTGACCGCGCAGGGTTTCACGCTGCTGGGCGGCCGGCTCGATTATGTCGATGCCAAGCCGGTGGCGGCCATCGTCTATCGCCGCCGCGTGCACATCATCAATCTGTTTTGCGCGCCGGCGCCGGGCTCGGCCAACCGCAGCGCGACGATGGAGAGCCTGCACGGCTTCAATGTGCGGCGCTGGAGCGAGAACGGCCTCAATCTCTGGGCGGTCAGCGACATCAATGCCGACGAGCTGATGGAATTCGGCGAGAAATTCGAGGCCGCGCTCAGGCAGTAGTTTACGGCACGCTGAAATGCGTCGTGCCGTCGCGCGCGATGCGCGCGAGCAGGTCGATTTCCCACGACAGGTATTCGTTCATGGCGACCTTCGGATCGCCCGGCCGCTCATAGGGCTTGAGCCAGGCGTCGAGCGGCTCGTCCGCCATCTTGGCGTCGGCCGAGAGCGGAAATCCGATGGCAATCCAGGCCGCGTTGCCGCCCTTGAGCCAGTGTACCGGGAGTTTGGTCAGCGCGCGCGCTTCGGCGACGGCGAGGCCGGCGAGCGCGCCGTCCTCCGAGGTGAGCACCAGCGTGCCGTGGTGGGAAATTTTCGCCAGCGCGTGGGCAAGCCGCGAGCGGATCGCGAACCAGGCGCCGGGAATGTGGCCCTTGCGGTAGTCCGTGCTGCGCGACAGGTCGACGATGGTCACGTCGTCGATCGACAGCAGCGCGGAGCAATCAATGGCGGCGTCCGCCGGCGCCGTACCGAGCACGCTGTCGGCCGGCGTGCTGGTCTCTTGATCAGTTTCTTGGCCGGCTTCCGGCAGCACCGCCACGTCTTTCCAGCCCATCTGCTTGAGCCAAGAGGCGGTCATCACCGCGCGCACTTCGTTGTCGTCACAGAGCACGATGCGCCCCCCGAGCGTGCCGGCGTAGGTGTCCGTCGCCTGCACCAGTTGGCCGCCCGGCGCGGACAGGGCGCCGGGGAAATGGCCGGCCTGGTATTCGGCCGGATCGCGCACGTCGAAAATATAAAGCGTGCGCGCCGTGTCGCCGCGCCAGCGATCGAGCCCGGCGCGGTCAATACGGGTGATGCCGAAGCGGCGGGCCACTGCATCGGTTTTGGATTTCGCCCAGCTCAGCCCCGAGCCGCTCACCGCCGGCGTGCGGTTGTCCTTGCCGTGATCGCAGGTGAGCCCCGCCAGGTGCCAGCCCATGGTGCCGTTGCGCAGCGCGACGACTTTGTTGGGCACGCCGGCATTGATCAACGACTGCGCGCCGATGATGCTGCGGGTGCGGCCGGCGCAATTGACCACGATCAGGGTGTCGGGCGAGGGCGCGATGTCGTGCACGCGTAACACCAGTTCGGCGCCCGGCACGTTGATGCCTGTTGGTATCGAGATGCGCGAATATTCGTCGTAAGGGCGGCTGTCGAGCACCACCATGTCGGTGCCGGCGCGCATCAGGCCGTCGAGCTCATCGGCGCTGATGCTGGGAGTGTGGCTCGAATGCTCGATGAATTCGCCGAACGCCTTGCTCGGCACGTGGACGCCGGAGAACAGCTCGAAGCCGGCGGCGGCCCAGGCCGCGATGCCGCCGTCGAGAGTGGAGAGGTCCGTGTACCCGGCGCCGGCGAGGATATTGGCAGTGCGTTGCGCCAAGCCGTTATTGTCGTCGATGAGCACGATGCGGGTGGCGCGGCGCGGCACCAAACGCGCGAAGCGCAGTTCGAGCCGGCTCAGCGGCACCGAGCGCGCCCATAACAGATGACTGCGCGAGAAGATCAGTTCCTCGCGCACATCGATCAGCGCCAGCTCCCCGCCGTCGCCGAGCATGGCTTTGACGGCGGCGGGAGCTACGGGACGCGATATCGCTTTTTTCGTGTGCAGGTTCACGAGGCCTGCTGGGCGTACATCTGCTCCACTTCGCCGCTCTTCGGATCGATCTTGATGCGGTTGATCTTGTCTAGATTGGTGCCGGTGACACGGATGAAGCGCGCGTAGTCGGGATAATCGTTCGAGTGAATGGCGCCGTCCTGGTAGATGCNNGCGTGAGCCGGTATTTCTTCGCTGGCTTGAGCTTGGCGAGCTTGGGGTCGGTGCCGTCATCCTCGCGCGCCCATTCGATCATGTCGGTGTATTTGGTGGCGTGGCCGTAGATCGCCCAGGAGGCGCCGTGGTCATGCGGCGGCGACGTGCGCGCCTTGTCGTTGATATGGGCGAGCACCTGGAAGCCGAGCTTGGGATCCTCGTACAGAACTTTCAGCCCGCGCGGCTGGTCGTCGCCGCAATATTTGGCGATGAAATCGGCATTGCCGAGCAGGCGCTCAAGGTTGAGCCGCACCTGCTCGCGGCCGGCCGGTCCGCCGTCGCGAGCAAGCGTAGTTTTGCAATCGGCGATGAATTGATCGAGGTCGTAGGGCGATTCTTGGGCCATGGCGTCCTCCCTGGCAGCAGACTTCGGGCATTTTCGCGCAAAGGAATGTCGAACGCCAGCGGCCTCCCCGTGCGGGGAGGCCGCTTTCCGTGTTCAGGACACCCGCTTCATGCGCCCCCAGCCCTTGAGCGCGGACCAGATGCCGCGCTCGAGCCGGAAGCGGTCGATCGGCGCCGACGACTTGATCGAGCTGATGCGGTAAAGGCCGACGCCGGTCCATTGGAAGCCGCATTTCTCCAGTACCCGGCGCGAGGCCGGGTTGGTGACGCGCGCGCCCGCCTGCAGCGCCTCGTGGCTTAAGTCAGTGAAGGCGTAGTCGATCACCGCGTGCAGCGCCTCGGTGGCATAGCCCTGGCCCCAAAAAGGCAGGCCGAGCCAATAGCCGAGCTCCGGCGTTTCATCCTGCTGCAGCACCACGCCACAGGCGCCGACGATCGCTCCGTCGCGCAGCGTGATCAGGAACACAGCCTCGCCGCCGGCCTTGTTGGCGCCGGCAATGAAACCCTCGGCATCCGACATTTTGTACGGATGCGGAATGCGCGCCGTGTTTTCGGCGATGCGGCGGTCGTTGGCGAGCGTCGCTACCGTTTTAGCGTCCTCGAGGCGCGGCGCGCGCAAAGCAAGTCGCTTGGTCTCGAGGACGGGGATACTGCCCTCTCGGAAAGTCCCTCTCGGTATTTCTTCCAGCAAGGTCATGGCACGGGCTCCATTGTTTCAACGCAGTGGTTGAAATACGAAGAGGGGGAGCCGGCATCCCGTCTCCCCCTCTCAGAGCCCATTGAGCCCTGCCGGTTTGACGAAATGCCGGCAGACCTCGAATTTTGGTCTACCTTTTACTCGGCCGCGGCCTCCGTCATCGGTACGATGGAGACGTAGGTGCGGCCTTTAGCTTTGGTAGCGAACTGAACCTTTCCGTTTACGAGCGCGAACAGCGTGTGATCCTTGCCGAGACCGACATTGCGGCCGGCATGCCATTTGGTGCCGCGCTGGCGCGCCAGGATATTGCCGGCGAGCACGATCTCGCCGCCGGTCGACTTCAAGCCGAGCCGCCGGCCCGCCGAGTCGCGGCCGTTTCGGGAAGATCCGCCTGCCTTTTTATGTGCCATGAGTGCTCTCTCGAATTCCGTTACTGTCTACACCGATTCCATGAAGGAATCATCTCACTTTTTCTTGTTACTTTTTCTTGCCTTTTGTAGCCGTTTTGGCGGGCTTTTTTGCGGCCGGTTTCTTGCTCCTGGCCTTGGCTTTGCTTTTCGCCTTGGCCGGCTTGGCTTCCGCCTCGCCCTCGGCCGTTTCGCTTGCAGATTTGGGCTTGGGCTCGCGCTTGGGCCGCGGCGGCGGCGTTTTCGACGGCTTGGCGCCGTCGGTCAGGATCTCGGTGATGCGGATCACCGAGAACTCGTGGCGGTAGCCGCGCTTGCGGCGCGAATTCTTGCGCCGGCGCTTCTTGAAGGCGATCACCTTGTCACCGCGCGTGTGCTGGAGCACCTCGCCGGCNNTCGGCGGCCACCCGGTACTGTTTGCCGCCGGCTCTAATGACTGCGAACATCGTTCTTCCCTTGTGTTCGATCCCGGTGCTCGGAGGATTCCGGACCGGCTTCTTTCAGTCGGTTTTCGTGTGTTTTTAAGGGCTTAATGGGCCCTTGAAAAAGCACGCGGACCCTGAGGTCCGCGCTGGCCATGCTTATGACGGGGAAGGGGCCAAATTGTCAAGAAAACCCGCCCTTTTAACCTCCCCCTTTCAGGGGGAGGGAACGGAGAGTCTCGAGGCGCGCTAACTATGCTCTCAGCTCTCGCTCTTGGCCGGCGCCTCGGCGGCGGCAACGGCGCCGATCTCGGCTTCGTTTTCCGACTGCGCCAGCCGGTAGCCGACGCCCAGTTCGGTCACCAGAATCTTGGGCGAATCCGGATGCGGCTCGATCTTCTGCCGCAGCTTGCGCACGAAGATGCGCAGGTAATGCGTGTCGTGCACGTGGATCGATCCCCACACTTCCTTGAGCAAGTGTTGATGCGTGACCACGTTGCCGGCGTGCTGCGCCAACACCTGCAGCAGCCGGTATTCCTTCGGCGTGAGCGTCAGCCGCTTGTCATTGAGCGTCACGGCGCGGACGGCGAGATCGATGACGAGCGGGCCGACCCTGACGGTGGGCTCGCCGCTCGCCGCGCGCATCTGCCGGCGCAGCGCCACGCGCACGCGTGCCAGCAGTTCGGCCATGCCAAACGGCTTGACCACGTAGTCGTCGGCGCCCAGTTCGAGCAGGCTGACCTTTTGCGCCTCGGTGGAGCGCACCGAGAGCACGATGATCGGCACGCTCGACCAGGAGCGGATGCGCTCGACGACTTCGGAGCCGTCCATGTCGGGCAGGCCGAGGTCGACGATCACTAGGTCGATCGGCCGCAGCGTAGCCGAGCGGATCGCCTCGGCGCCGGTGCCGGCCTCGTGCACCACGAAACCGTTGAGCTCGAAACCGGTGCGCAGAAAGCGGCGGATTTGAATCTCGTCATCGACGACGAGCACGATCGGGGCTGGCTCACTCATCTGTGTCGCCTTCGAGTTGCGTGACGGCGGCTTGCGTCACCGGAAGTTCGATCGCCATCGCGGTGCCCTTGCCGGGCCCCTCGCTGATGGCGTTTATCTTGCCGCCATTGGCGGCGATAAAGGCATTGGCGATCCAGAGCCCGAGGCCGGAGCCGCTGGTGGTCGCGGCATGGCGTTCGCCGCGCGCGAAACGATCCCATATTTTCAGCTGCTCGGCCGCGGTCAGTCCGGCGCCTTCGTCGCGCACGCTCAGGATCATGCGGCCATCGCGCGCGCGCGCGGTCACCGCGATTTGCGAGCCGGCATGGGAATATTTCACCGCGTTGTCGAAGAGCTGCACCAGCGCCTGCTCAACCAGCACCGGATCGATATGGATGAGCGGCAGATCGACCGGCAGATTGAGTACGATGCGGCGATCCGACATGCGGTTGCGGCAGCGCTCGATCGCCGAGTGGACGATGTCGGCCGGGTCAGCCCATTCGATATGCGGCTTGAGGCCGTCGCTGCTGATGCGGCTGGCATCGAGCAGGTTCTGGATGTCGTTGTTGAGACGTTCGGCTTCGTCGCGCACGTCGTGCACCAGCGCCCGGAGTTTCTTTTCGTTCGCCAGCGCCGGCGCCGCGCTCAGCACGGTGGCGGCGCCGAGGATGGAGGCGAGCGGCGTGCGCAACTCGTGGCTGACCGAGCCGATCAAGGCCTCGCGCAACTGGTCGGTCTGCGCGCGCATACGCGCCTCGCTGATGGCGTGCGCGACGCCCAGCCGCTCCAGCGTCGCGGTGGCGTCGGCCAGCACCGCGTCGACCCGGATGCGCAGCTCGTCCGAGCTTTCCTGCGATTCGCGGCCGAGATCGATCGCGATGACGCCGAACTCGGAACTCTTGGGCGACACCGCGCGGATCAGCCAGACGTCGCCGCTTTCGGCGGTCACCGTCACGCCGCTGTTGGCGTCGCGGCGGCTGGAGGCAACTTCGACGACCTGGGTGAGGACTGCCTCCGGCACCGTGACGCCGGCGCGCCGTCCGCTGCTGCCGGAAGCATCGTGCGCACTGGCGAACAGCACGACTTTGCGCTGCATGATGGTGGCGAGGTGGTCTTCGATCGCGGCATGAATGTCGGACACGTCGAACGCCACCGCCAGCCGGCGCGAGAAGGCGTAGAGATCGCGCAGGTCGATCTCGCGTTGGCGCGCCATCTCCAATTGGCGTTTGAGCCGGGTGGCGAGCTGGCTCACCACCACCGCGACGAAGATGAACAGGATCAGATTGACGACTTCCTGCGGATTCGTGATGCGGAAGCTGTAAAGCGGCGGATAGAAGAAGAAGGCGGAGGCGAGCACCCCGCACACCGCTGCAACGATCGCCGATACGATTCCCCAGCGCGTGGCCGCGATCACCACCGGGAGCAGATAGACGACGGAGCCGTGTTCTAGCCCTAATTCCCACACCATCGAGAAAAGCGCGATGGTCAGGACGCCGACCAGACCGAGCGTCGCGCAGACCCCGGGCAATTCCTTGCGGATGCGGTCGAATTTCAGCGCGTCGGGCATCGTTTTGCCGGTCGGCGGCCGGCTCCCTTTCCAAGTCGCTCAATATACGTCGCGCGACCCTTGTCTGTCTCTTGTCTCTCTTGACGCGCTTGGTTAGATAGCGGCCGTCCGCATGCGGCCTTTTCAGGCCGTTTTCGGCTCCGGAGAGGTGGCAGAGCGGTTGAATGCACCGCACTCGAAATGCGGCATACGGGCAACCGTATCGGGGGTTCNNCCCGTGGCAAAGCCGACGGTCATGAAGGTGAGGATTTGCCGCGCGATATCTTCACCCACACCGACGCGGCCAACGGGCAACGTGGCTGCCGCCTTGGCGAGCATGTCGCGGCGAGCGGCTTCCGGCATGCTGGCGCGTATCGGCGTGTCAATGATCCCGGGCGAGACGGCGTTCACTCTTACTGGGGCTAGTTCGAGCGCCAAACTCCGCGCCAGCGATTCGAGTGCGCCGTTTGCCGCACCGACAATCGCAGCGGCGGGTCGCGGACGAATGCTCAGAAAGCCGGACACCAGCGTGAGCGAACCACCGGGACGGATTTCGGCCGCGCGCGCGACGCGCCAGGCGCCCCAGAACTTGCTTTCCATGGTCGCGCGCACGTCTTCCATGGATACGGATTTAAAGGGGCCGGAGCGGAGTTGCGCGGCGGTGACGACGACATGATCGACCGGGCCGCATTTGCGGAAAAGATCAATTACGCTTTGATCGCTGGTGACGTCCGTCGGGATCGCCGTCGCGCCCAACTTATCTGCAACCGCCTTCAAGCGGTCGGCGTTACGGGAGGCAATGACAACATCGGCGCCTTCACTCTTTGCCAACTCGGCGGTCGCAAGACCGATGCCGGAAGAGCCCCCAACGACGACAACTTTCTTACCTGCGAGCAGCATACTGTCTCCTCCAATCGGGGTCTTTGTTTTGAATTCGTCGCGCGCGGACTAGGGTGCGGCGAACGCTTTCTTGAACGCTTCGGGGATGGCGGCGGGCGCCGGCTTTCCATTGCTTGCGCGGGCGAGCCAGACGCGGGCCTCAAACCCTTCGAAGATTTGCCGGTCGCCACAGAATCCCTTGTATTCGACACGCAGGCTCGTGTCGCCCCAACGCCTAATCTCTGCTTCGATCCTGAGAATCTCTTCGTGGGTCGCCGATGCGAGGAAACGGGCATTGGCCTCGATGATCGGGATGCCGACAATGCCGAATCCCTCGCGCATCGCCCGCACGCTCTGTCCGGCGTCACGCAGCAGCCCTTGAAAGGCGCTGTCCATCCAATAGAAANNTTTTCACGCTGCCCGAATGCCGCCGATCAGCCCGGTTGATACCGGGTTCCGATCGCCGGCTTGCTTTGCCCGAGGCCGGGCAGCTCCCAAACGCCGGCGCCGCCGGGATTGATGTCGGCGGCGATATCGACGTCGATGAGATAGGGCTTGTTGGCCGCGATGCCTTTGCGCACGGCCTCGGCCAAATCGCCGGCCCGGTCGACGCGCACGCCTTCGACGCCGCACGAGCGCGCCATGGCGGCGAAGTCCGGATTGTAGCGCTCGCCCGTCGTCGGATTGTGGAAGTCGGTCGCCAGCTCGCGGCCGTTCAAATAGCCGCGTTGCAGGCCGCGAATGGACGCATAGGCGTAATTATTCCAGACCACCCAGACGACGGGCAGATTGTACTCGACCGCGGTTCCCAGCACGCTGGCGTGCATGAAGAACGCGCCGTCGCCGCACACCGAAACGCACGGACGGTCGGGCGCGGCGAATTTGGCGCCCAGCACGCCGGCGACACCAAAGCCCATCGGCCCAAAGCCCATCGAGCCGATCAGTGAATCGGGCCGCTTGGGCTTGCAAAAGCTCAGCAGCCAATTGTGATGCACGCCGATGTCGCTGACCAGGATGGCGTCTTCGGGCAACGCCTTGTCGATCTCCAGAGCGGCGCGCTGCGGGTTGATCGGCGTGCTGTCGTCGGAGAAGCCGGGTGCGACGAACTTGTCCCATTCCTTGCGATAACCATCGATCGCCTGCAGCCATTTCTGCCGCGCATCGGCGTGCTTGTTCAAGTCGGCACGGCGGTCGAGTTCGGCCAGCACCTGACGAAGAAATGTGCGGACATCGGCCATCAAGCCGAGCGCCACCGGATAGTTGCGCCCGATTTCTTCCGGATCGATGTCGACATGGATGAGCTGTGTCGGCGGAATGGTGAAGGAATAGCCCGGGATCCAGGAGCTCGAGGTGCGGTCGTCGAAGCGTACGCCGAGCGCCAGCAAGACGTCGGCCTGCCGGGTGGCGTGGTTGGCATGATAGTGTCCGCCGCGCGCCACCAGACCGAGCGCGAGCGGATGATTGGTATCGATGGCGCCGAGGCCGCTGGCGGACGCCGCCACCGGAATCTGCAGACGCTCGGCCAGCCGCAGCAAATCGGCGCTGGCGCCGCCGTAACGCACGCCCTGCCCGACAATCATCACCGGTCGCTCGGCGCCAAGCAACATGTCGACGGCTTTGACGACGCCTTCCGGATCCGCGCCGCACCGGCTCGAGATATTGGCGCTCCACTCCGCGGGCTTCGGCGCTTCTTCCGCGGCGGATTCTAAAAAGACGTCAAAGGGAACATCGAGCACGACCGGTCCCGGGCGGCCGGTCACCATCGTCTTCCAGGCCTGCCGGACCGCGAGCGGCACCATTTCGCCACGCGTGGGCTGAAATACCTTTTTGCAGTACGAGCGGACGGTAGAGGGAAAGTCGGCCTGATAGTGGCGATAAAGTTCCTGAAAGGCGCCGCGATTGAACTGACTGGTCGGCACGTTGCCGGTCACCGCCATGAACGGCACCGAGTCGAGGAAGGCATTGCCGAGTGAGATCGGCAGGTTGGCCGAGCCTGGCCCGCACGAGGTGAAGGTCGCGGTCGGCTGCCCGGACACGCGATAATAGACGTCCGCCATGAAGCCGGCGACGCTTTCGTGATGGACCGAAATGGTCTTGATGTCGTGCTTGCGCTCGTACAGCGCGTCGATGAATTGAATATTGCCGTGGCCGCACAGGCCGAAAACATTCGGCACCTTCTGCTGGATCAGATAGTCGACGATGACCTGGGCCCCGTTGAGCATGTTGCGCGTCGACATCAGAACACTCTCCGTGAATCAACAAAACGCAGCGGCCGCACGAATGGCGCCGCTTCAGGGACAGGGCGCGAAGCTATTTCTCATAATGCTGTACGTCAATTGATATTGTGGTATTTGTCTCCTTCGCGCAAATGCCGCACCTGTGAGCACACCGTCATGGCAACGACACGCAAATGGTTCATCCGCAACATCGCCGAGGTGCCGTGGCGCCAGTTCCCGGATCATTTCGGCGGCGCGCTGTCGAAGCCGCTGGTGATGCCCGAGACCGCGGGCTCAAAGCACATCGACTATCGCATCTCGATGTATCAGCCGATGGCCTATGTGAAGGTGCACCAGCACGCGGTGCAGGAACAGGTCTATCACGTGATCGAGGGTGAAGGCCTGATGCAGATCGACGGCAAGGATCACGTCGTGCGCAAGCACGATTACATCTTCCTGCCGCCGGGCGTCGATCATTCGATCTCGAACACCGGGCTGGTCGATTTGGTGTTTCTGGTTGTGACTTCGCCGGTCAGCGATGATGTGAAGTAGGAGCGCGGCAAACTCTCTTTCCCTCTCCCCTTGCGGGAGAGGGTGCCCGAGCGGAGGCGAAGCCGAGCGAGGGCGGGTGAGGGGTTAGTGCCTAACGCAGAGGCCGAACCCCTCACCCGGCTCGTGCTCGCTATCGCTCCGCACTCGCCACCCTCTCTCGCAAGGGGAGAGGGGAAGCGAGACCGCCGCATTCGCTGAATTCACCTCGCGCATTCCATCGCCGCATTACGCCCCGCCCGCCGGCCGGACGCGAAGGCCCAGCCGAGATGATGGCCGTGGCCCTTGAGCAGCAGGCCGCCTTGCCCGGTCGAACCGGCGGCGTAAAGCCCGGCGATCGGTTTGTCGTTGGCATCAAGCACGCGATGCTCGTGGTCGACGGCGAGCCCGCCTTCCGCATGCACGAACACCGCGCGCAGCGGCCCGAGCGCCACATAGGGCCCGTCGCCGAGCTTNNCCGCGCGGTTGCGCCGGTAGTCGTCGACATAGGCGTAAGCGACGCCGGGCGCGGTCGAGATGAAGTGCGGCCAGCCGGAAAAAAGCGCCGCCATGCGTTTGTCGAGCAGGATATAGCCGACCTTGTCGGGCTGGTCCGGCAAGGCGTAAGCCGGCTTGTCGCACTCGTCGGTGAAGCGCTCGCCGCGCTTGTTGATCAGGAGTGCGCCCTCGGCAAACAGATCGGGGGAGGGCGCCAGCGCCGTGGTGACGAAGCTCATCACGAACGGCCGCAGCAGCGCGCTCGGCATGTGGTCGAGCGACCACGCCATCAGGTTCGCCAGCACGCGCCAGGGCGGCAGGCTCAACAAAATGTTGCGCCGTTGCGGCGGCACGAAGCGCAATTCCGGCCCGAGCGCGAGATCGCCGTTGACGATGCGCGCGCCGAGCGGCAACGCGAGTTTCTGCCCGTCGCCGGTCGCGGTCACGTTGACGCCGTCGATCTTGGCCTCCTGCGGCCCCATGAATTGCGCCTTGAGCTCCGGATCGCTGGTGAAATCGCCGGTCGCCAGCACGATGCCGCCACGCGCGCGAAAGTGGCGCGCTCCGTCAGCCGTCTCGCAGTCGATCGCCACCACGCGGCCGTTCTCCGAAACCAGCGCGGTCGCGCGCGCGCCGCATACGATCGTTACGCCGGCACGCCGCGCCGCCTTGGCGAGATTGGTGATGAAAGAAAGTGAGTTGGGCAGCACATTGTGCATGCGCGGCTTGCTGTGCGGCGGCTCCGGCATCGGGCCGTAGAAGCGCACGCCATGCTTGAGCAGCCAACGGAACGTTTCCGGCATGGCGTCGGCCAGCACGCGGCGCAGCGCCGGATTGTCGCGCGCATCGAGATCGCCGTTGAAACCGGCCATATCGCGCCAGTGCTTCGCGGGCGTATCGACAATGCCCTTGCGCGCCTGGTGCGGCGTGCCGCTGGCGGTCACCGAGCCGACCGACCAGGCGGTGGAGCCGCCGAGGCTCGCGTTCTTCTCGAGCAGCAGCACGTCGCGCGCCAGCGCGCGCGCCTCGATCGCGGCGGCGAGCCCGCTGCCGCCGCCACCGACGACAATGACGTCGTAGGTGGTTTCAGATGTCACGGAGACTGCTTGGCGCGCTGGCCGGCGGTGGTGCCGGCGATCTTGCCGAACACGGCGCCGTTCATCAGGCCGGTGCCGCCGGGATAGTTGAACCAGAAAATCCCGCCGACCAGTTCGCCGGTGGCGAACAGCCCCGGAATCGCCGCCCCGTCCGAGTCCATGACGCGCGCGCTGGTGTCGATCTTGAGGCCGCCGAAAGTGAAAGTGAGCCCGCAAGTCACTGAATAGGCTTCAAACGGCGGCTCATCGATGGTGTTGGCCCAGTTCGATTTCGGAACGGCGAGTCCTTTGGTGCCGCGTCCGTCCTTCACGTTCGGATCGAACGGAACGTCGGTCATGACCGCCTTGTTGTATTCCTTGATGGTCGCCAGCGCCTTTTCGGCGTTCACGTCTTCCATCTTCTGCACCAGTTCTTCCAGCGTATTGGCGCGTATCTTGGTGACCCGCTTGATGCGGTATTCGTCGCGCAGCATCGGGATGATCTTGTTGTCGAACACCTGGTAGCAGAACTGCTTGGGCTGCATCAGGATGACGCGGCCGTTCTTGGCGTAGGTGTAGTTGCGGAAGTCGGAACCCTCGTCGAGAAAGCGCTCGCCGTTGGCGTTGATCATGATGCCCCACGGATAGGAGTGCTTCTGGAAATTGTCGCCCACCGTCAGATCGCCGAACTCCGGCGCATTGCGGTCCCAGGCGACCGCATGGCCGCCCGACCAGTTGCCGATCGGCTGAGCGCCGATCGCGAGCGCCATCTTGATGCCGTCGCCGGTGTTGAAACGGGTGCCGCGGATCTTGGCGAGTTCCCAGCCGGGCCCGAGATAGCGCGTGCGCATTTCGGCATCGGCCTGGAAGCCGCCGGAGGCGAGCACCACGCACTTGGCCTTCACTTCGAGGGTGTGCCCGTCGTGCTTGACGCGCACGCCCTTGACGCCGTCGTCATCGGCGAGCAGGGCAAACGCGCGGGCGCCATAGGCGATGGCGACATTGTTCTTGCGTGCGATCTTGGTCAGCGCGTCCACCAGTCCGGGCCCGCCGCCCACGGCTTCGACCGTGAGGCCGCCCCAGAACTTGAATATGCCGCCGATCTTGTAGGCCTGCCGTCCCCAGATCGGCATGAAGCGGACGCCCTTGTCGCGCATCCACAGCATGGTCGCCTTGCTGCGCTTGATCAGAATTTCGCACAGGTCGGGATCGGTGCGATATTCGGTGATGCGGCCCATGTCGTCGAAAAACTTTTCCTCGGTGTAGGTGCCGAAGTCGGACTTCGAAATCTCCTCGTCGGAGAGATCCGGCATCAGCGCGCGCAGGTCATCGACGCCGTCATAGACGCAGCGGAACGCGCCNNGCGCAAAACGCCGCATTGCCGGCGCCGACGACGATCACATCCACGGAAGGGGGTAACGCTGTGCTCATGACGTTTCTTGAACCTCGTTCAGGCGATTGGACTTGCGATTGGGTGCGCGAAATCTAGTAGCGCGAGTTTGCTGGCGCTGGCAACGATGTCGCGGTCGGGGTCGCGCGAGACGATCTCCAGCATCGGCCGTGCGCTATAGCCGGCAGCATGCAGCGCAAGTGGCACCTCGGCAAATGGCACCGTGCCAAGGCCGACCGGATCGTGACGATAGATCTGCCGGCCGGTATCCGACAGATGCACCAGCGCCAGCCGCGCGCGGCATTGCTTGAGGCCGTCGGCAAAATCCTCGCCGATGAAATGCGCATTGGCGATGTCATAGACAATGCGCACCGCGTCATTACCGTATTGCTTGAGCGCGTCCATCAACTGGCCGATCGCCGGCAGGAACGCGAACGGCATGTTCTCGACCCACAGCGCGGTGCCGGATGCTGCGGCGACCGGGCAGAGCCGGTCGAGCGCCGCAAAGAAATGCCCGATCAGCTCGGCGGCGGGTGCGGGAAACAGCGGATTGGCTTTGCCGGGACCGATCACGACACCGCGCGCGCCGAGCTCGCCGGCCAGCCGCACGGTGTCGCTCACCAGGTTGAGCGAGTAGTTGCGCATCTCGGCCGCGGCGCCGGCGACGTTGATGTCGATGTTCGGCATATTGAGCGCGGTGAGTTGCAGGCCGCGCTGCTGCATCATGCGGCGGAGCGCGCTGCGCTGCGCGGCCGTGAGCTCCGCCGGCCACAGATGGCCAGGGTGCACCATCAGCTCGAATTCCTGGAAGCCGAAGTCGGCCAGCCGAGCCAGGCAGGCCTCGGCGCTGTGCGACCGCATATAAGAATAGGTGTTGCACCCAAACATCGACGCGTGGGCGTTTGACTCCCGATTCACGGATGCGCGCCCTTGTGTGTGATCCGGCTAGCGCCGTCGTCTCAGCGGCAATTGCCACTCATAAAGCCGGCTACGCTTGAGTCAATAACTTCCGACATTGTGAGTTGCCCTTTGTCATTCCGGAATAACGGGTGTTATGGTTTCCTCCCTTTAACGAGCATCGGCCGCAAGAGCCCGCGCTATTCCATCCGCGACATGACGGAACAGCGCATGCTGTTGTTCAACTACTAGGCTGTGAGAGGCTATCCCGGTGAGACCGCGAACCAAGGCGAAGGCGAGTGAGAATCCGTCCGCTTCGGCGAAGGTCGCCATCGCCCGGCTGGTGGAACCTTCGCAGCCCGATATCGACGACGATGCCGAGGACCGCCAGCGCGTCGGAGTCCAGTCACTCGGCCGCGCCTTCGCAATCCTCGAAGAAATCGCGCGCCATCGCGAAGGTGTCGGCTTGGCCGACCTAAGCAAGCTGGTCGGTTTGCACAACTCCACGACGTTCCATCTCGCCAAGACGATGGTGTCGCTTGGCTATATCCGCCGGGAAAAGGACTCCAAGCGCTACCGCGTCGGCCGGCCGCTGTTCGCGCTTGCCGCCAGTGCCCTCGACGAGATCGAGATGGTGAACGTCGCGACTCCAGCACTCGAGGACCTGTCGCGGGAAACCGGCGAAAGCAGTCATTTCGCTGTGCGTATGGGTGACGCCGTGGTGGTGATTGCCCGCACCAGCGGGCCCGGCGCATTCCACCTGACCGACCGCGTCGGCGTGCTGCGGCCGGCGCACTGCACGGCGCTCGGCAAGGTGATTCTCGCCTCGCTGCGTCAGGATCAATTGGAACGTTTCCTGGCACGCGTCGAGCTGAAGCCATCGACGGCTCATACGATCACCGAGAGTCCCGCGCTGCTGCGCGAGATCGCGGAGATCAGGCGCAGTGGCATCGCATACGACGATGGCGAGTTCAATCTCGAAGTTCGCTGCGTGGCGGTGCCGGTCAAGGACTTCACCGGCCAAATCATTGGCGCGCTCGGCATCTCCGGCCCAATCTGGCGCCTGTCCAACCAGGTCATGCAAAGCCGGGCGAAAACCGTGCAAGCGGCATCAAATCGCCTGTCCGCCGCATTCGGCTCGGGCGCATGATCCGGCGAAGTGGGCACCGGTTCGCCGACAAGATCATGCGCCAAATTAACAAGTTGGCGCGCGATCGGACGCAAAACCGGTACCCACTTTTGCTGATCGCGCGCAAAAGCCCTTCCAAAATCGCCTTAGGCTAAGCCGACCGTCGCTTTTGGCGTTGACAGCGGCCCACCGCTCCGGAAAGATCGTTCAACAATAAAACAACGTCTCTCACATCATCGCATACGCGGGATCGGCGAGGGACGGCGCTCCACGCGTCCATTCGGGAGGAGACCACCAATGACCAGCTACAATCGAAGAAAGATATTGAAAGCCGGCGCCGCGTTTGCGGGCGCCTCCGCTCTTGGATTTCCGGCGATCAGCTATGGCCAGACCGACAAGATCAAGATCGGCCATCTCACGCCGCTCACCGGCTTCCTCGGCGCGCTCGGCGCCTATGCCCAGTTGGGCATGAGATTGGCCGAGGAAGAAATCAACAAGGCCGGCGGCGTCATGGGACGCCAGCTTGACGTGATGTCGGAAGACTCGGTCAACCAGGCCACGGCCGCGACCAAGGCGCAACGGATGCTCGAGCAGGACAGCGCGACGGTCCTGATGGGCGAGATCAATTCGGCCTCCGCGGTGACCATCATGCAGGTGGCTGCGCGCAACAAAAAGCTTTTCATGCAAATCGGCGCCCGCTCCGATGCCCTGCGCGGCAAGAATTGCAACCGCT
This sequence comes from Hyphomicrobiales bacterium, assembly GCA_003133345.1. Lineage (GTDB taxonomy): Bacteria > Pseudomonadota > Alphaproteobacteria > Rhizobiales > Xanthobacteraceae > Pseudolabrys. The sequence goes on from PKXB01000130.1 coordinate 34,332, forward strand.
ACACCTTCCACGTCGACATCCCGAACACGGTGATGGTCAACGCGGTCGGCAAGGCGCTGTTGCGCGACAACATGGTGAAGGACAAGAAGTTCTTCACACTGACGGCCGACTATATTTTCGGCCACGACCTGCTGAACGCCGCCAAGCGCTTTTTCGCCGCCAACCAGGGCAACCTGATCGGCGACGAATTGATCGCGACCGATGTGACCGACTTCAGCCCCTATCTGCTCAAGATCCGGCAATCCAAGCCGGACGTGGTTTGCTCGAACCTCGCCGGCAATCAGGTCACCAACCTGATCAAGCAATATGCCGAGTTCGGTCTTCCCTATCCAATCGTCGGCTTCAACCTCAACACCGCGGATGCTTGGGCGGCGGGTGAAGGCAATCTGGCAGGAACCTGGCCGACGGTCTGGTATCATACCCTCGATGTCCCGGCCTCCAAAACCTTCGTCGACAACTTCACCAAGAAGAACGGCAAGCCGCCGGAGAACCATGCCTGGATCGAATACGTCTCGCTCAAGATGATGGCGCAGGCCATGAACGAGACGAAATCGACCGACACCGACAAGCTGATCGCCTACTTCGAGAAGCAATCGCAGTTTGACATCCTGAAGGCGCGCAAAGCCTATTTTCGGTCGTGGGATCATCAACTGGTCCAGGAGGCCTATCCGTTCTCGCCCAAGGCCAAGGGCCAAGCCAAGGATAAGTGGGACCTCATCACGCTGGGCGCGGCAATTCCCAATGCTAACGAGCCGCTCGAGGTCATTAACCCGACTAAGGAACAGAACCCCTGCACCTTGTCATAGGACGCGGGACGCGGGCGCCGCATTGGCGCTCGCGTCCGGCGACCGCGCGCCGGCGGCCGGATATGATATTGTTGCCGCCAACTTCTCCGCCGCTGGATTGAGAAACGGCTCATGTTCCTGCTGGAACAGGTGGTCAACGGCCTCGTGCTCGGAGGCTACTATCTACTTATCGCGCTCGGCCTTTCGCTGATCTTCAGCGTTGGCGGCGTGGTGAATCTGGCCCACGGCGCGTTCTATGCGCTCGGCGCCTATGCGGCGGTCGAAATCACAAAATATCTCGGCTTCGGCCCGGCGGTCGTGCTGTCGCCGATCGCCGTGGCCATGCTCGGCATCCTGTTCGAAAAGTTCATATTGCGCCGATTCTATACGGCCGATCCGATCCTCAGTCTGCTTGTGACTTTCGGACTGGCGATGATTGCCGAGCAATTGATCCGCATTGTTTGGGGCGCCGCGCCGCTGTCGCAAACAATGCCGGCGAGCCTGAAGGGCGCGGTCATCGTCGGCGACTTCCTATTCTCGCGCTACCGGCTGATGCTGTTGGCNNCGCCTACAGCCCTATATGACCGTCATCGTCATGCTCGGCGTCGGCATGGCGGCGATGGGCGGCGCTTTTTTTGCCCCCATCACGATCGTGCATCCCGCCATGGGCGCAGAGATCATCACGGTCGCTTTCGTGGTGGTGATAATCGGAGGCTTAGGCAGCTTCTGGGGCGTGGTGCTGGCCGCCCTGCTGGTCGGCGTGGTGCGCGGCATCACAATCCATTTCGTACCGGCCGCGGGCGAAGCCTCGATCTACGTGTTGATGTTCCTGGTGCTGTTGTTCCGCCCGCGCGGACTGCTCGGCGAGCGCATTGAGAAATTCGAATGAAAGTCGCCCAATCCCATTCGAAGTACCAGCCGCTGTTGCTCGCCGCGATTTCGCTCGTCGCCCTGCCGTTCGTCATGCACGTGCTCGGTTTGAGCGTGAACACCGCCACTATGGTCGTCATCCTTGCGGTCGCGACNNGGTTCGGCATCGGCGCCTATGCCGCAGGCCTCATCCAGTTGCACTGGTTCCGGGACCAGATTTGGCGGCCCCTTCTGTTGTCGATGATCTTCGTCGCCGTCCTGTCGACCGCCGTCGGCATTCTCATCCTGCGTCGGCGCGGCGTGTACTTCTCGCTGCTGACCCTGGCGCTGGCGGCGCTGACCTACACCGTCGCGTTCCGCTGGAGCGAGGTGACCGGCGGTGAGGACGGACTGAGCGGGCTCAAGCGCGGCACGATCGGGCCGATCTCTCTCGACGATCACCTTGCCTTCTACATCGTGGTCGCGCTGATCGGGCTTGCCGTGCTGTACGTGCTGCTGCGCGTCGTGCGCTCGCCGTTCGGACACGTGCTGCTGGCGATCCGCGAGAATCAGTTGCGCGCCACGTTTCAGGGCTATGCGGTCGAGCGTTACAAGCTGGGGGTGTTCGTGCTCTCAGCGGTGGTGACGGGATTGGCCGGCGCGCTGCTCGGTTTCCAGACTTACCTGGTCTCGGCCGAAGCGGTCTCGGTGCCGTTTTCCGGCGAGCTGCTGGCGATGGTGGTGATCGGCGGCATGCACAACATGCTCGGCCCCGCGCTGGGCGCGCTTTTCTTCATTCTTTTCCGCGAATTGTTTTCGATCTGGTCGTCGGATTGGCTGCTCTGGTTCGGGCTGATCTTTGTCGGCTTCGTGCTGTACTCGCCGGGCGGCCTGGTCGGTATCTGGGCGAGGCTTAGCCGGCGCTGGCGCGTGGTGCCCGAAGAAGCAGCGGCCATGACCAATCGTAAAATATACGAGGGCTTGCCGCTGCCGGCGTTCCTGGTCCCGCCAGCGATGCATGGAACGGCGCTGGAGGTCGACGCTGTCTCGAAGCATTTCGGCGGCATTCGGGCCGTCACCAAAGCCAGTCTCAAAGTTGACGCCGGAGAAATTCATGCCCTGATCGGCCCGAACGGTGCCGGCAAGACCACGTTGTTCAATCTGGCCTCGGGCCTGTACCCGGCGGACGGCGGCACCGTGCGCCTGAACGGCCGCGAGATCCAAGGCGCGCAATCGTACGCCATATGCCACCAGGGCCTGGCACGCTCGTTCCAGATCACGAATTTGTTTCGCGGCCTGTCGATCTACGAAAATCTGCGCCTGTCGTTGCAGGCGCAGAATCCGATGCGCTTCAATGCCTGGCGCGACATTGACAGCTACCCGGAAGTCCACGCGGAGACCGTGGAGCTGATCCGGTTTCTTGGCCTGGAAGGCATCGAGGCGATCGAGGGTGGCGAACTGTCCTATGGCGGGCAGCGCTTGTTGGATTTGGGCATCGCGCTCGGCTCCAAACCGCATGTGCTGCTGCTGGACGAGCCGCTCGCAGGGCTTGCCGCGGCCGAGCGCGAGCGCGTGTCGAACCTGGTGAAGAAAGTGGCCGCGAATATCCCGGTCCTGATCGTCGAGCACGATATCGACCGCGTGCTCGGCTTCTCGCAGCGCGTCACCGTGATGAACCAGGGCGAAGTGCTGATGACCGGCGCGCCAAACGAGGTGCGCGCCGACCGGCGCGTGCAAGCAGTCTATACCGGCACCGGCACGCCGCCCGTCACCAGCCGCGTCGCGGGCGAGGCNNCGCAACGGCGCCGGCAAGTCCACGCTGCTCAAGACCCTGGCCGGGCTAATCCGGCCGGCCTCCGGCACCATCGAATACGAGGGGCACAACATCGCCGGCATGCCGGCGCCCGACATCGCGCGCTTGGGCATCGGCTACGTACCGCAGGGCCGCGGCCTGTTCGCGGGCATGACGGTTAAGGAGAACCTCGCGCTCGGCCGCCTGGCGCGCAAGACCGACGGCAGTAACGGCGTGGTCTGGAGCGAGGAGAAAATCTTCGAATATTTTCCGCGCCTGAAAGAGCGGATGGACATCGCGGCCGACTATCTTTCCGGCGGCGAGCAACAAATGGTGGCGGTCGCACGCGCGCTGTCCGGAAACGTCAAGCTGCTGCTGCTGGACGAGCCATTCGAGGGGTTGGCGCCGAACGTGGTGCTGGAACTGTTCAAGGTGTTCGACCAGCTACGCCGGCACGCCTCCATCGTGATCGTCGAGCATAACTTGGATCTGGTGCTGGCGCTGGCCGACCGTGTGTTCGCGCTCGAGCGCGGCGCGGTGTTCCATCAGGGACCCGCGACGGCGCTGCTCACCGATTTGAACTACCGCAAGCAGATCCTGTGGCTGTAGCGAGCGCCGCCCGAAACCTGATTGTCGTCGGCCAGGGCGCAGCCGGTCTTGCCGCCGCATTGGCGGCCGCTGAGGCCGCGCGCGCCCACAGCCGGCCGATTAATGTCACGCTCGCCGATAAGGCCACGCAAGACGAAGCCGGCGGCAATACGCGCTGGTCGCCGTCCAACATGCGCATGGCATCAACCGACCGCGTCGAGCCGAGCTTCGTGCACGACATGCTCGCGGCCAGCAATTTCCAGGGTGACCAGAGCTATTTCGCGCGGCTTGTCAAGGAAGCGCCGGCGACGGTCAAGTGGCTCGCATCGCACGGCATCGAATTCATTCAGCCGACTTATTATCTGGCGAAGGGCCCGCCGCGCATTCAGCCGGTCGGCGGCGGCCCGACCCTTGTGAAAGAGCTGACGCGGGCGGCCAAGCTTGCGGGCGTGGTGTTCCGCTACGGTTGCGTCGCGCGCGAGATCGCCATTAAGAACGATCGCATCACCGGCCTTGTGGTCGAGCAGAACGGCACGCGCCAGACATTGGCGGCGGACACTATCGTGCTTGCTTGCGGCGGTTTTCAAGGCAATGCCGACATGATGCGCGCGCATTTTGGCGATGGTGCCGCGACTATGCGGCTGATATCGCCCGGTACGCGATTTAATACCGGCGACGGCATTCGAATGGCCCAGCGGCTCGGCGCTGATCGTTCGGGTGATTGGAACGGCATGCATGCCGAGCCGGTCGATGCGCGCGCCAGGAATTCCGCGCCGGTGGTTCTGGTCTATCCCTACGGCATCGTGGTCGATAAAAACGGCCGCCGTTTCTTCGACGAGGGCGCTGGCCTCGTGCACGAAACCTGGGAGTGGTTCGCGCGTGCCATCCATTTCAAGGCGCCGGGCTCGATGGTCTATGCGATCCTCGACAGCCGGTTGTTCGAAATTGCCGACTATCAGCGCGCCATTCGCTCTGAACTGCCGCCGGTGCACGCCGACACGCTTGCCGCGCTGGCGAAACTCATCGGCGTGGATGCCGACAACCTCGTGGCAACAGTTGCGGCCTACAATGCCGCCTGCGTGGGTGACCCAAGTCGTTTCGACGCGACCGGCTGCGACGGGCTTGCGGCCGCGCAAACGCTGCAGCCGCCGAAGTCGAACTGGGCGCGCGCCGTCAGCGTGCCGCCCTTCCTCGGCTACCCGCTGGTCGGCGCCGTGGCGTACACATTTGGTGGCCTCGCAACCGACGACCGCGCCCGCGTGCTGCGCAACGGCGCGCCAATCCACGGCCTCTTTGCTGCCGGCGAGATGACCGGGCATTTCTATGCGACCGCGCCGAATGCCGTATCGGTGCTGCGCGCGTTTGTATTCGGCAGGATTGCCGGGCGCGAAGCGGTTGAAAATTTGACGGCTAGATAGGCCGCAACGATCGCTATGCGTTTGGTCAGTTTTCTGTTTCAGCCGTCAATCAGCGCATTGGGCTTGGCAAAACGTTCCAACGCCGATGAGTCTTCGATGACGATATCGCGTCCGGAACTTTTCACGCCAAATTTTGCCAGCAGCGCCAGATTTCGCGACAGATTTTCCGGCGTCATCCCCAAGCGTGACGCAAGAGTTCGCTTGTCGAACATCAGTTCGACGCGCTGATGATCGCCTTGCTGGTGATTGGTCTTCAGAATCCAGTTGGCCAATCGCTCGGCGCTGGTGCGTAATTTCTCGCTCTTCAGCGAACGCACGACGACGCGGTAGCGATCGGCCAGTTCATTGACGATGGAGCGCGCGAAGGCGGCATCGTGCCCGAACACCTCGCGCACGGTCTGCGCCGGAATCATGAGGATCTGCGCGGGCGAGAGGGTGCGCGCCGACTTGAGATAGACCTCGTCGCGGATGACCGCCGCCAGGATGAACGTCGTCTCCGGCCGCATGATGTCGATCGTGGTTTCATGCCCATTATGGGCGCTGAACATTTCGACCGAACCGTCGACCACGATATGCAGAAAATCCGGCAAGTCGCCTTCGTTGATCAGGGTCGTGTGCGGCGGGAAGCGTTGCAGAAACGCGGCACCGACCAGCTTCTCGAAATTCGCTTCGCTCATATCGCAAAACAGCGGCAGGGCGCGGATGAGCTTCCAATCGGATTGACGCACGGTTTTCTCCAGGCTGCGGGGATTCGCGACGATCGCTCACAATCTAGGCCGGCAGCGTCACACGCGACTTGATAAAGATCAAATTGAAGTCGCGGTAAAGTCAACCGGCAATCCGTTATAAGTAAAGCCAAATTGTCGCGGGAAAAACCGAAGTATTATTGATCAACGTCAAAGCATTCGTCGGATTCCCCCGCTTATGTCGCCCCGGACGATTTGCGATCGACAGGAGCGGGCGCCANNTGCTTCGCGGTGTGGACCATCTTCGCCATCATCGGCGTGCAGATTAAGGATCAGCTCGGCCTCAACGAGACCCAGTTCGGTCTCTTGGTCGGCACACCGATTCTTACCGGCTCGCTGGTCCGCATCTTTCTCGGCATCTGGACCGACCAATATGGTGGCCGGGTCGTCTTCACGCTGACGATGTTGTCGGCAGCGATTGCGACGTTCCTGCTGTCATGGACCACAACCTATCCGCAGATGCTGATCGCTGCGCTCGGCGTCGGCACCGCCGGTGGTTCGTTTGCGGTTGGTGTCGCCTATGTGTCGCACTGGTATCCCGCCGACAAACAGGGCACCGCGCTCGGCATTTTTGGGGCCGGCAATGTTGGCGCGGCCCTGACAATCTTTTTCGCACCGTTCGTGCTCGTCGCGTACGGCTGGCAAACAGTGGCGCAGGTCTGGGCTCTCGCTCTCGTTTTGATGGCGGTGTTGTTCTGGCTACTTGCCGGCGATGATCCGGTCACTCGCTCGCGCCGTATAACTGGCGAGCGGGCGAAGAGCTTGCTGGACCAGCTCGCGCCCTTGCAGCATGTTCAGGTCTGGCGCTTTTCGCTCTACTACTTCTGCACTTTCGGCGCCGCTGTCGCGTTGTCGCTGTGGCTGCCGCGCTACCTGATCGACGCGTATGGTCTCGCCATCTCAAAGGCAGGCATCGTCGGGGTTCTGTTTTCCCTGCCGGCCGCCGCCTTTCGCGCCTATGGCGGTCATCTTGCGGACAAATACGGCGCCCGGCAAGTGATGTACTGGACCTTCAGCGTCGCTGCTGTCAGTGCGTTCCTTCTTTCTTATCCGCCGACCGATTATATCGTTCGAGGCATACACGGGCCAATCGCCTTTCACCTTGAGATCGGCCTCGTCGGTTTTGCCGCGCTCCTGTCCGTCCTGGGGTTCTTCTTGAGCCTCGGTATGGCCGCCGTGTTCAAGCACATCCCGGTCTATTATCCGAACAATGTCGGCGCAGTGGGAGGCCTCGTCGGCATGATCGGCGGGCTCGGCGGCTTCGTCCTGCCGATTGCCTTTGGCGCAGTCATTGATCTGACGGGCGTGTGGACGAGCTGCTTCATGTTGCTGTTCGTGGGCGTCGCGGTCGCATTTACATGGATGCATGTAGCTGTCCGGAGCATGGAGCGTGGCGTGGCTGAACCCATGCTGCGCCGCCTCCCGGAACTTCCCGAGATGCAGGAGATCCACGAGGAGAAACATGTCGGCGTGCTCGGCCCGCATCTCATCGAAGACTGGCGGCCCGAGGATGCCGCATTCTGGAACAAGACCGGTCGCGCCATCGCCCAACGCAATCTGTGGCTCTCGATCCCGGCGTTGCTGATCGCGTTTGCGGTATGGATGGTGTGGTCTGTCGTCGTTGCCATGCTTCCGGTGGTCGGGTTCGAGTTCACTAACGATGAGTTGTTCTGGCTCGCGGCGCTGCCGGGGCTTTCTGGTGCGACGCTAAGAATTTTCTATTCCTTCATGCCGCCGATCTTCGGCGGGCGGTTATGGACGACGCTGGCGACCTGGTCGCTCATGATCCCGGCGGTCGGCATCGGGCTTGCTGTACAGAATCTAAATACGCCCTATTTCTTGTTCCTCGGCCTCGCGCTCTTGTGCGGCCTTGGCGGCGGCAACTTCGCCTCCTCGATGGCGAATATCATCTTCTTCTTCCCGAAGGCGGAGAAGGGCAACGCGCTCGCGCTCAATGCCGGCCTCGGCAATCTTGGCGTGAGCGTGGTGCAGTTCGTCATTCCGCTGGTGATCACCGCGGGTGTGTTCTGCTGGTTCGGCGGCGATCCGCAAGCCGCCGCGGGCGGAACCACCAAGATATGGCTGCAGAATGCCGGCTTCATCTGGGTGCCGTTCATCGCGGCGTCGGCCTTCGCGGCTTGGTTTGGGATGAACGACATCGCGGTTATGAAGGCCTCGTTCGTCGATCAGGCGGTGATCTTCAAGCGCAAGCATAATTGGCTGATGTGCTGGCTCTATACCGGCACCTTCGGCTCGTTCATCGGCTATTCGGCGGGCTTCCCGCTGCTGACCAAGACCGAGTTCCCGCAGGTCGACTCGCTCAAGTTCATCTTCCTCGGGCCGCTGGTCGGCGCGCTGTCGCGCTCGGCGACCGGTTGGCTATCGGATCGCTACGGCGGCGGCCGCGTCACCTTCTGGGTGTTCGTGCTGATGATCGCGGCGGTCGCGGGCGTTCTCTACTTCCTCGGCATTAAGGATCAGCCGGAAGCGTTCTGGGGATTCTTCGCCATGTTCATGATCCTGTTCTTCGTGACCGGCGTGGGCAATGCGTCCACTTTCCAGATGATCCCGGCGATCATGCGCGCGGAAATTCCGCGGCTGAAGCCCGGCATGCAGCCGGTCGCACGGCAGAAACAGGCCGAGATGGAGTCGGCGGCGATCATCGGCTTCACCTCGGCGATCGCGGCCTATGGTGCCTTCTTCATCCCGAAGAGCTACGGCACCTCGATCGCGCTCACCGGCGGGCCGAGCATGGCGCTATGGGGCTTCATGATCTTCTACGTCACCTGTCTGGCCATCACTTGGGGCTTCTACACCCGCCGCGGCGGTCTGCTGCGCGACATCGAACGTGGCCGCGCATCGCCGCCTAATGCTCCGCAACCGGCCGAATGAAGGAACTTAGACGATGAGCCATTTTCTCGACCGCCTGACGTTCTTTAATCGCGCCGGCGAAACATTCTCCGATGGGCATGGCATCACCACCAACGAAGACCGGCGCTGGGAGGACGGCTACCGCAAGCGTTGGCAGCACGACAAGATCGTGCGTTCGACCCATGGCGTGAATTGCACCGGATCGTGTTCCTGGAAGATTTACGTCAAAGGCGGCATCGTCACCTGGGAAACGCAGCAGACCGACTATCCGCGCACGCGGCCCGACCTGCCGAATCACGAGCCACGCGGCTGTGCCCGTGGCGCGAGCTACAGTTGGTACCTCTATTCCGGCAACCGCGTGAAATATCCGCTGGTGCGTTCGCGGCTGCTCAGGCTATGGCGCGAAGCGCGCGTGCTGATGACGCCGGTCGCGGCGTGGAAATCCATCGTGGAAAATCCGGGCAAGCGCGCTGCCTACGTGCAGAAGCGCGGCCTTGGCGGCTTCGTTCGCTCGACCTGGGATGAGGTCAACGAACTCATTGCTGCGGCGAATGCTTATACGGTGAAGAGTTACGGGCCAGATCGCGTGTTCGGCTTCTCGCCGATCCCCGCGATGTCGATGATCAGCTATGCCGCGGGCTCGCGCTATCTGTCGCTGCTCGGCGGCGTTAACTTGTCATTCTACGACTGGTACTGCGACCTGCCGCCGGCGAGCCCACAGACCTGGGGCGAGCAGACCGACGTCCCCGAAAGCGCTGACTGGTACAATTCGAGCTTCCTCATCCTGTGGGGATCGAATGTCCCGCAGACGCGCACGCCCGACGCTCATTTTTATACCGAGGCCCGCTACAAGGGCGCCAAGAGCGTGGTGATCTGTCCGGATTATTCCGAAGCTTCGAAATTCGCCGATCTTTGGATGTCGCCGAAGCAGGGCACCGATGCCGCGCTGGGCATGGCGATGGGCCACGTCATCCTGCGCGAATTCCACGTCGACCGGCAGGCCAAGTATTTCCAGGACTACGCGCGGCAATACACCGACATGCCCATGTTGGTGCGTCTGGTGAAACAGGGCGCGCATTATGTGCCTGAGCGCTTCATTCGCGCTTCGGATGTTCTGAAGTCGTGCGGCGAGGCCAATAATCCGGAGTGGAAGACGCTGGCCTATGACGAGACCAGCAACGCGATCGTCGTGCCGAAAGGCTCGGTCGGGTTCCGCTGGGGCGAGAAGGGCAAGTGGAATCTCGAGCAGAAGGCCTCGAACGGTCAAGACATCAAGCTGCGGCTGTCGCTCGCCGGCATCAAGGACGACGTTGCGGCGGTCGGCTTTCCTTATTTCGGCAATCGCGAGCACGATCATTTCCTCGGGACCGATCATCCCGGCGTGCTGATCCGCAACGTGCCGGTGAAGAAACTGCAGCTGGTCGAGGGCGAGACGCTGGTCGCGTCGGTGTACGACCTGTTCGTCGCGAATTACGGCGTCGATCGCGGCTTCGGCGGCGAACACTTGGCAAAGAGCTACGACGACCTGCAGCCCTACACACCGGCCTGGGCGGAAAAAATTTCCGGCGTGCCGCGCGATCAGATCATCACGACGGCGCGCGAGTTCGCGCTCAATGCGGAAAAGACCAACGGCCGCTCGATGGTGATCGTCGGCGCCGGTCTCAACCACTGGTACCACATGGACATGAACTATCGCGGCATCATCAACATGCTGGTGATGTGCGGATGCGTCGGTCAATCCGGCGGCGGCTGGTCGCATTATGTCGGCCAAGAAAAGCTACGCCCGCAAACCGGCTGGCTGCCGCTCGCCTTTGCCCTCGACTGGAACCGCCCGCCGCGGCAGATGAATGCCACCTCGGCGTTTTACGCCCATACCGACCAGTGGCGCTACGAGACGCTCGATGTCTCCGAGATTCTCTCGCCGACGGCGCCGGCCGGCCCATGGGACGGCGCGCTGATCGACTACAATGTGCGCGCCGAGCGCATGGGCTGGCTGCCGTCGGCGCCGCAGCTGCAGGCCAACCCCCTCGAAGTGTCCAAACAGGTGGCCGCGTCAGGCCTGGAGGCGAAGGACTACGTCGCCAAGGCGCTGAAATCCGGCGCGTTGAAGCTGGCCTGCGACGACCCGGACAATCCGAAAAACTGGCCGCGCAATCTTTTCGTCTGGCGTTCCAATCTGCTGGGGGCGTCGGGCAAGGGCCATGAGTATTTTCTCAAGCACCTGCTCGGCACCAAACACGGCGTGATGGGCAAGGACCTCGGCGAGGACGGCAAGAAGAAGCCGAGCGAGGTCGTGTGGCACGATGCGGCGCCGGAAGGAAAGCTCGATTTGCTGGTCACGCTCGATTTCCGCATGTCCACGACCTGCATGTATTCCGACATCGTGCTGCCGACGGCGACCTGGTACGAGAAAAACGATCTCAACACCTCCGACATGCATCCCTTCATTCATCCGTTGAGTTCGGCGATCGATCCGGTTTGGGAGTCGCGCAACGATTGGGAGATCTACAAAGGCATCGCCAAGGCGTTCTCGAAAGTCGCGCCCGAGGTGCTCGGCGTCGAGCAGGATTTGATGCTGACGCCGATCCTGCATGACACGCCGCTGGAAATTGCGCAGGCGCTCGACGTCAAGGATTGGAAGAAAGGCGAGATCGATCCGATTCCCGGCAAGACCATGCCGCAGGTCGCCGTGGTCGAGCGCGATTATCCAAATCTCTACAAGAGGTTCACCTCGCTCGGACCGCTGATGGCCAAGCTCGGCAATGGCGGCAAGGGCATGAACTGGAATACCGAGCACGAAGTCGAGTTCCTCAAGCGGCTCAACGGCGCGGTCACCGAGGAAGGCGCGAGCAAAGGCCTGGCGCGCATCGAAAGCGACATCGATGCCTGCGAAGTCGTCCTCAGCCTTGCACCGGAGACCAACGGCGAGGTGGCGGTCAAGGCGTGGACCTCGCTCGAAGGCTTTACCGGACGCGAGCATACCCATCTTGCGGTTCCAAAAGAGGACGAAAAGATCCGCTTCCGCGATATCGTCGCGCAACCGCGCAAGATCATCTCGTCGCCGATCTGGTCCGGGCTCGAATCCGAGAAGGTCTGCTACAACGCCGGCTATACCAACGTGCACGAGCTGATCCCGTGGCGCACGCTCACCGGCCGCCAGCAGCTCTATCAAGACCATTTGTGGATGCGGGCGTTCGGCGAAGGCTTCTGCGTCTACCGTCCGCCGATCGATACCAAATCGGTCAATCCGATCATCGATCGCAAGCCGAATGGCAACGCGCCGATCGTGCTCAACTTCATCACGCCGCATCAGAAGTGGGGCATCCACTCGACCTACACCGACAACCTTCTGATGCTGACGTTGTCGCGTGGCGGCCCGATCGTGTGGATTAGTGAAATCGACGCTCGCAAGGCCGGCATTGTCGACAACGACTGGATCGAGGCGTTCAACGGCAACGGCGCCTTGGTCGCCCGCGCGGTGGTGTCCCAGCGCGTGAAGCAAGGCATGTGCATGATGTACCACGCGCAGGAGAAGATCGTGAACGTGCCGGGCTCGGAAATGACCGGCCAGCGCGGCGGCATCCACAACTCGGTGACCCGCGCAGTGCTCAAGCCGACCCATATGATCGGCGGTTACGCGCAACAATCCTACGGCTTCAACTATTACGGCACGGTCGGGTCCAACCGTGACGAATTCGTCGTCGTGCGCAAAATGTCGAAGGTCGATTGGCTCGACANNTGGAGGCCGCAGAATGAAAATCCGCGCTCAAATCGCGATGGTGCTCAATCTCGACAAGTGCATCGGGTGCCACACCTGTTCGGTCACCTGCAAGAACGTTTGGACCAGCCGGGAAGGCATGGAATACGCCTGGTTCAACAACGTCGAGACCAAGCCGGGCATCGGCTATCCGAAGGATTGGGAAAACCAGAAGCGCTGGAACGGCGGCTGGCGTCGTAAGAACAACGGCAAGATCGAGCCGAAGATCGGTTCGAAATGGCGGGTGCTGGCGAATATTTTCGCCAATCCCGATTTGCCGGAGATCGACGACTACTACGAACCGTTCACCTTCGACTACGAACACCTGCAGAAATCCCCGGAAATGGCGGCCATGCCGACCGCACGCCCGCGTTCGCTGATCTCCGGCGAGCGCATGGAGAAGATCGAGTGGGGCCCCAATTGGGAGGAAATCCTCGGCGGCGAGTTCGCCAAACGCTCGCAGGATTACAATTTCGAGGGCGTGCAAAAGGATATCTACGGGCAGTTCGAAAACACCTTCATGATGTATCTGCCGCGGCTGTGCGAGCACTGCCTCAACCCGGCCTGCGTGGCCGCCTGTCCGTCCGGCGCGATCTACAAGCGCGAGGAAGACGGCATCGTGCTGATCGACCAAGACAAGTGCCGCGGCTGGCGCATGTGCGTGTCGGGCTGCCCCTACAAGAAGGTCTATTACAACTGGTCGAGCGGAAAATCCGAGAAGTGCATCTTCTGCTATCCGCGCATCGAGGCGGGGCAGCCGACCGTGTGCTCGGAGACTTGCGTCGGGCGCATCCGCTATCTCGGCGTCGTGCTCTATGACGCGGATCGCATCGAAGAAGCGGCGAGCGCCGAGAGCGAGCAGGATCTTTATGAGGCGCAGCTTTCGATCTTCCTCGATCCGAAGGATCCCAAGGTGATCGCGCAGGCGCGCGCCGACGGAATCGCGGAGAACTGGCTGGAAGGCGCGCGGCGCTCCCCGATCTGGAAAATGGCGATGGAGTGGAAGGTCGCGTTCCCGCTGCATCCCGAATACCGCACGCTGCCGATGGTCTGGTACGTGCCGCCGCTCTCGCCGATCCAGTCGGCGGCGGCCGCCGGCAAGATCGGTCACGACGGTGAAATGCCGGACGTGCGCAGCTTGCGCATCCCGCTGAAATATCTCGCCAATCTGCTTACCGCCGGCAAGGAGGAGCCGATCGCGCTCGGCCTCGAACGCATGCTGGCGATGCGCGCCTATATGCGGGCCAAGACCGTGGACGGCGTGATCGA
>PKXB01000130.1:48422-65038 GCA_003133345.1 Hyphomicrobiales bacterium
ACGACCGAAGCCAATTTGTTCGGCACGCCCAAAAGCGGGAATAAGCGCGCCAAGACGCCGATGGAGGTCGTGTGATGATCAAGGCGTTGAAGGCGCTCTCGGCCCTGCTGACCTACCCCACCGCAGAACTGCAACTGGCGGCCGGCGAGATCAGCGAGGCGATCGAAAACGACGCGGCGATATCGTTCGGCGTGCGCAATCAATTGCACCGCTTGCTGACGGAACTCGCCACCGACGATCTTTATGATTTGCAGGAGCGTTACGTGCTCCTGTTCGATCATTCGCGTTCTCTGTCCCTGCATTTGTTCGAGCACGTGCATGGTGAGAGCCGTGACCGCGGTCAGGCCATGATCGACCTCAAGGCGCAATACGAGAAAGCCGGCCTGTTCCTGAGTGCGGCCGAATTGCCGGATTTCCTGCCGCTGTTCCTGGAATTTCTCTCGACGCTGCCGGCCCAGGAGGCCCGCGATATGTTGGGCCAGCCCGCGCATATCCTGGCCGCCATGGCGGAACGATTGCGCAAGCGCGGCTCGCCTTACGAAGTCGTGTTCCGTGCGCTGGTCGCGCTGGCGGCGGCCAAGCCGAAGGAGGACGAAGTCTCCGCTCTGCTCGCCTTGCCCGATCCGGACGCCAGCGACTTTGTGGCGCTCGATGCCGCCTGGGAGGACGAACAGGTGACTTTCGGTCCCGGCGCCAGCGACGGCTGCAAGGACGGGCTGATCGCGCGTATCCGCGGTGGCCTGCGGCCCGCGCCGGACATGCCGGCGGCAGCCGCCCACACCGTCCCGCCGCGCCAATGAGGACATGGTCATGCCCGAACTGATCAATTACATCGTTTTCGGCTGGTATCCCTATCTCTGCCTGACCGTNNACGCCGATCTGGATATTCGACGCGCTCGGCATTTCGCACACCTTCAAGCAGTGGATGGCGATCGGCGTCGGCGGCGTTGCCGGCGTCATGTGCTTCATCGGGATCACGCTGCTGGTGCATCGCCGGCTGTTCGATGCGCGCATCCGCACCACCTCGTCGTTCGGCGATATCGCGATCCTGCTGCTGCTCTATGCCCAGCTCACGCTCGGGCTCGCCACCATCAGCGTCTCGCTTGAGCACCTCGACGGCCACGTGATGGTGACGTTCATGACCTGGGCGCAGGGCATCCTGCGCCTGCAACCGGGCGTCTCCGCGCTGATTGCCGACGTGCCGCTGATCTTCAAGGTGCACCTCGCCCTCGGCATGACGGTCTTCCTGCTGTTCCCGTTCACCCGCCTGGTGCATGTCTGGAGCGCGCCGATCTGGTATCTCGGCCGGCGCGGCTATCAGGTGGTGCGCACAACGCGGACGCGCGGGGCCTTGCGTGCGGAGTGGCCGCGATGACAGCCTGCTCGGCCCACGCGCAGATACCGGCAGAAAAACCGGTTGTGGTCAGCGTGAACGGCGTATCGATCGCGCGCGACGCCATCGTGCGCGAAATGCAGCACCACGCGGCGCCCAAGCCGATCGCGGCCTGGCAGCAGGCCGCGCGCGCGCTGGTCATCCGCGAGCTGCTGTTGCAGGAGGCGCGCCGCCTCGCTATCGCAGCGCAACCGCTGAGTGACGGCGACGGACGCCGCGAAACCGACGAAGAAGCAATCATCCGCGGTCTGATCGATCGCGAGGTTACGGTCCCCGAACCCGACGATGAAACCTGCTGGCGCTATTACGACCGCAACGGCGCGCGCTTCCGCTCGCCCGATATCTACGAGGCCTCGCACATCCTGTTTGCGGCGCTGGCCTCGAATCGCGCGGCGCATGCCAAGGCACACGAGGATGCCGCCGCGGTGCTCGCCGAACTGCGCGAGCAGCCCTCGCGGTTTGCCGAACTTGCGCAGGCGCATTCGCGCTACCCGTCGGCGGCGCAGGGCGGCAATCTCGGCCAGATCACCGCCGGGCAAACGACGCCTGAATTCGAGCAGGCCCTTATCGCGCTTTCGCCAGGGCAACTGTGCGAGGCGCCGGTCGCGACGCGTTACGGCTTCCATGTCATCCGGCTCGACCGCAAACATGGGGGCCGGATGCTACCCTTTGAGGTGGTCGCCGGGCGCATCGCCGACTATCTGCGCGAATGTGTGCGGCGGCGGGCCGATGCACAATACGTCGCGCGGCTGGTATCGGCGGCACGGATCGAGGGGANNGACAAGATCATGCGCAAGCAAATGAAAGGGCCATGATCATGCTCGGTGATTTGCTGGCCAGCCTGATCGACGAGGCGACGGCGCTTGAAACGATTCTGAGCGCGGGCGATCTGAAATTGCTGACGGCGGCGCAAGAGCTGGCCGCCGCCGACGGGCTTGATCTTGCAGCCTTCGTGACCCAAACGGTGCAACGCTACACCAACGAAGCCTCCGATGAGGAATGGGTCACGCTGATGGGCCTGCTCAATCGTTCACCAGATCCCGGCACGACGTGTTTGCAGCGGGCCTTCGAGCACGCGCTGCGCGGCTAGGGCTGCGGCCGGCGGCCGCGAAAAAATTTGTCGCCGCGCAGGGTCGCGGAAAAACATGGGCGACAATGGGGAGGCGTTATGAACGCGGTTGCTCGTCTGCGGGCCCATCGGGGGCCGGTGCTGCTGTCCTACGGCTTCCGGCCGTTCTTTCTGTTCGGCGCCATCTATGCCGGGCTCGCCATCCTGGCCTGGCTGCCGATGTTCAACGGCGAGCTGGCATTGTCGACAGCCTTCGGCCCCATCGATTGGCACGTGCATGAACTGCTCTACGGCTATCTGCCGGCGGTGGTGACCGGCTTCCTGCTCACCGCGATCCCAAATTGGACCGGGCGGCTGCCGCTGCAAGGCATGCCGTTGCTCACGCTGGCGGCGGTATGGCTGGCCGGCCGCGTGGCGGTCACCTTTTCCGCCGAGATCGGCTGGCTGTCGGCCGCAATCATAGACGTCAGCTTTCTGATTCTGGTCGTGGCCGCGACGGCGCGCGAAATCGTTGCCGGCAATAATTGGCGAAATCTTCGGGTCGTCGTCATGGTGACGTTGCTGCTCGCCGGCAACATCGCGTTTCATCTCGAGGCGCATTTTAATGGCAGTGCCGAATACGGCGCCCGTATCGGCATCGCCGCCACCGTGCTGCTCATCGTGGTGATCGGCGGACGCATCATTCCCAGTTTCACCCACAATTGGCTGACGCGGGAAAACCCAGGCCGGCTACCGGTGCCGTTCGCGCGCTTCGATGTCGCGGTGATCGGCTTGAGTGCCGCGACACTGGCGCTGTGGACCGCGCAGCCGGTCGGCAGAATAACCGCAGCTGCGCTCGCCGCCACCGGCGCACTGCATATCGTGCGCTTGGCCCGCTGGGCCGGGGATCGAACTTGGCGCGATCGGTTGGTGCTGATTCTGCACGTCGGCTACGCATTCGTGCCGCTTGGGTTTCTGCTCGCCAGCGCGGCGGCTATCGATATCGTCCCCGCCGACACCGGAGTCCATGCCTGGACCATCGGCGCGGCCGGCACGATGACGCTGGCCGTGATGACGCGCGCTAGCCTTGGCCATACCGGCAAGGCGCTCAGCGCTTCGGCGCTAACGCAGGCTATCTATGCCGCCGTCATCATCGCAGCGCTCGCGCGCATCTGTTCGTCGCTGGAACCGGCTTGGAATGAGCAGTTGTTGCAAATCTCAGCGTTCGCTTGGGTGGCGGCGTTTTTCGGCTTTGCCGCATCGTTCGGACCGTTACTCATTGGCGCGCAGCGGAACAAAGAACCGCAGCAGTAAACAGGCGACGAAAATTGGACGCGTGAATTGGATTGAGCGCGGAAAAGAAATGTCCTCGATCGATCGCAACCTGGCAGGATATCTTCCGCTCGCCACCCGCGCGCTGCCGTGGCTGGCGGGCGTGACGGCGCTCGCGTTCGCCGTCGGGCTGGTTCAGGCGTTCAATGCGCCCGACGATTTCCAACAGGGCGCCACCGTGCTGCTCATGTTCCTGCATGTTCCGGCCGCGTGGCTGATCACGCTGATTTGGGTCGTAATGAGCATTGCCGCCATCGTAACGCTGGTATGGCGGCATCCGCTGGCCGATATCGCGGCAAAAACCGCGGCTCCGATCGGGGCTGCGTTCACGTTTCTGTGCCTCGTCACCGGCTCGCTTTGGGAACGGCCGATGCTGGGAACCTATTGGGTGTGGGATGCGCGACAAACATCCGTGCTGGTGCTGTTTTTGATGTATCTCGGCTTGCTCGCGCTTTACTGGACCGAGGAGCATCTCGCGCGCGTAGCAAAGCTCGCGGCCATCCTGATCCTGGCCGGGGCGACCGTTCTGCCGATCATCAGGTTTTCAGTCGTATGGTGGAACACCCTGCATCAGTCAGCCGCGCTGGGTCGCTTTGGCGCGCCGGCGATTCATTCGTCGATTCTAACGCCGCTGCTGCTGATGGTGCTGGCATTTATCTTCCTCTTCATGACGCTGCATGTGGCGGCGATGCGCAATGAAATTCTACGGCAGCGCGTGCGGGCGTTGCGGCTGCTGCACGTCACGCGAGGCGAAACCGTGGATCTAGGGGCATAATGATGTATTCAAATCGGGTCTGCGAGAGGCTGCATGACGAGCATATGGCGACGCTTGCGTTGCTGGAAAAATTGGAGCGCTTCGTTGCCAATAATAAGCCGCCTGAGGCGATCGATGCCGGTGCGCGGACGCTGCTGGTCGATCTTGCCGTAGCCTTCGAGAACGAGATCTGGCGCCACTTCGGCTTTGAAGAGAAACATCTGTTCGATTATTTTGCGCAGTCCGGCGACGCCGAAATGGCGCAGCATCTCACGACCGAACACGAGCAAATCAGAAATGTCGGCGTGCGCATCATTGCGATGGCGCGCGCCGCCGCGGCATCCGGATTTTTGCCGCCGGCCTGGAGCGAGTTCCGCCTGCTGGCCCGGCAACTCGCCGAGCAACTAACGGCACACGTCCACAAGGAGGAGGGTGTTCTCGTTCCGCTCCTGCAGGACAGCATGGATAGCGATACCGAAGAGCAGCTCTATACGGCCTATGTGATGAACGAAGAGGCCTTTTAGACGGTGCGCAACGCCGCGCATTGATCACTGACCTTGAGTGCCGGGAGCGGCCATGGGATTAAACGGCCACGGAATGCCGAGACTTCGCGCGCGCCAAATAGGTATCGAAAACCGACGCCACGAGGCGCATGTAAGGGCGGCCTTGTTCGGTGATCCGGATGCGATGGTCGTCGATCAGCACACTGCCGTTTTCCTGAAACGGCTGCAATGACTCCATCTCGTCGGAAAAATCGTTGGCGACGTCGAAATTGAACTCGCCTGCGATCGCGTCCAGATCCACCGCCATGTCGCACATCAGCCGCTCGATGATATTGCCGCGCAAGCGATCATCGTCGGACAAGACGATGCCCTTCACCGTGGCCAGCTTGCCCTCCGCAATCGCGCGCGAATAATTTCCCACGGCGGGGGCATTCTGCGCAAAGCCCTGCGGCAGGCGGCTGATCGCCGAAGCGCCCAAGCCCACCAGCGCATCGGCGTCGTCGTCGGTATAGCCTTGAAAATTTCGCTGCAGCCGTCCGCTGCTCGCGGCCGGCGCCAACTGATCGTCCGGTCGCGCATAGTGATCGAGGCCGATCGGCTGATAGCCGAATTGCACCAAGGTTTCGTGCGCGGCTTGGGCTTGCGCCAGCCGCTCCTGCGACGACGGCAAGTCGGATTGATCGATCAGTCGCTGCTGCGGCCGAAACCAGGGCACATGGGCGTAACCGAAAACCGCGACCCGCTGCGGCTTCAACGTATGGGCCAAAGCGGCGGTCCGCCGCACGTCGGCAACGGTCTGCTTGGGCAGGCCGTACATCAAATCGATATTGATGCGGTCGATCCCGAACTCGTTCAGCATGTCGGCCGCGGCCTTGACGGTGTCGAAGGGCTGGATGCGGCCGGCGGCCTGCTGCACATGCGCGCTGAAGTCTTGCACGCCGAGGCTCGCGCGATTGACGCCGATGTCGCGCAGCGCCTGCAGCAGCGACCGCGTGACATAGCGCGGATCCAATTCGATCGCGTGTTCGCGGATCGCCGAGAGATCGAAACGGTGGGCGAGCTCGTCGGTGACGAATTTGAGCAAATCGGCGTCGAGGATCGAGGGTGTTCCGCCGCCCCAATGGATATGAGTGACTTTACGTCGGCCGGCATGGCTGGCGACCAGCGCGATCTCTTCGACAAGACGCTGCGCGTAGGCCGCGATCGGCTCGTCTCGCAGCATCGCCTTGGTATGGCAGCCGCAGTAGTGGCAAAGCTCCCGGCAAAACGGAACGTGCAGATATAAGGAGAGCGTGGCTTCGCCGGGGAGGCCGGCAAGCCACGAGCGATAGACATTCGCATCGACCGCCGCACTAAAATTCGGGGCGGTCGGATACGACGTGTATCGCGGGACTGCTCGTTCGAGCATGTTTGTCATTCTTGTTACTCGCATGGGCGGACCGGCCGGCGCCAATAAAATATACCGCCCTGCCGTGGTCCGATTGACTTATGTCAATTGAATGGCGCGCGCTGCCAAGCACCAAATAAATCGCCGCGGTGCGAGTGCCTCAACGGGGCCAAACCGCCGGATAAGATCCATGCGGCGGCTGCGCGCGTTTTTCATCATCGCGGGCGATCGGCAACGTCCTTGTATCGCGCTTGTCGTCGGGTGGCGCCGCGCGGCGTTCGCTCGATCCACGATCGATGTCAGCCGGTCGCACGCTTGCGATGCGGCCCGCAATCGTGGCGCAAAATTTTGAAAATTGATCTAGCGCGCGCATAGCTATCTGGCGTTTTTCCGGCCTTACGGCCGTCCCCACATATCAGCGAGCGTTCGCGGCCTCGCTCTGCAGTGCATCGAGCGTGTCGGCATTCGGGCAGTAATGCCGCCACATTGGATCGTCGGGAACGAGCAAGAGGTCGCGCTGGCATCGCTTCTTGCTGACGCAGCTCGAACACAGCCGCTGCAAATCGCGCATCGTGCTCGGTTCGCTCTTGGCCAGCGCGTCGGCATCGAGATGCAACGCGTCCATTCGATCCAGCAACTGCTTCGCCGCGTCGGGCCCGAGCGCCGCCATTTCACGCAGATCGTGCGACGAAAGGCCGACGTCTCTGGCGATACGCGCGATTTCATTTTTATCGCAGGCGTCGAGTCGTTGGCGGCATTGGCGGAACAGCTTGCGATTATGCAGCCAGCCGCGAAATGTCTCGAAGACTGAATTGAAATCCGAATCGGTCTTGACCGAATTCGATGCCGGCATAAAAGTCTCCTCCCACAGACTATAAACAATAGGGCGCTGATTTTTCGGGGCCTTGATCCATATCAATCGCTAGGCGCAACATTTACCGGCGCAACCGGNNGCATGTCGGCCGATCTCATCTCCTGGCTTCCATTGGCGGCAAAATTGATCGTAACGGCGGCCATCGTGGTCGCCGCCTCGGTGATTGCCGAGCGGGTCGGAGCTCTCGCCGGGGCGCTGGTCGCCACCCTGCCAGTCACGATCTGGCCGGCCTATGTGTTCCTCTCGCTCGATCATGACGGCGGTTATATCGCGCAGGCCGCGCTCAGCGGCCTCGTCATCAATGCCGCCACCGGTTTGTTTTTATTGGTCTATGCGGCGCTTGCGCAAAGGCGCGGGACCTTCGTCAGCCTCATGCTCGCCGCCGCATGCTGGATTGCGCTTGCGCTGTTGGCGCGCTCGATCGGCTGGACTTTCGCGACCGCCGGTCTGCTGAACTTGCTCGTCTATCCCGCCTGCCTGTGGCTTGGCAGCACATTGCGTGCGGCCGAGATGCCGCGGCTCAGACATGCCTGGTACGATTTGCCGTTGCGCACGATCCTGGTCTGCGGCTTGATGGCGGCGATCCTCGAGGCCAGCAACTGGGCGGGACCGATGCTGACCGGCCTGCTCGCCGTCTTTCCGATCTCGAGCACCAGCCTCATTCTCATCCTGCAGCCGCGGATCGGCGGTCGCGCAGCCGCCGCGGTGATTGCCAACAGTGTATGGAGCCTGTTCGGGATCAGCTTTGGTCTCGCGGCGCTTTATCTCGCGGTCGTGCCGCTCGGCGCGGTTCTATCGCTTGCCGCGGCGCTGGCCATTCCCATCGTTTGGAATCTGACCGTCTGGCTCGTCCACCGGCGCTCCCCATTCGCCTTGAACTAGGCGGGTGAGACGATCGACCTGGCGCATTGATTTTCATCAAGGCATTGCGCCGCCTTACGGCCATATAGAAAATTTAAAATAGCGGACTAAAAGAGAAAAAAGCGCTCCTTGCCCGAAAGAGGCCGCAACGTTGGTAGCCTCGACATTTTGGCAGCAATCCGGTAGCAAAACGCGCGGCAGGACCCCAATGAAAATCCGGCGATTCGTGATGACGCAGAACGAGCGGTGACGATGATAAAGAGCGTAAAGAATCGTTTTTCACTGACGCACGGGTTCATCGCATGCGTCGCGATTGCCGGATTTGCCACCAGCGCGGCAGCTCAAAATTCGACCGTCATGACGGGGAACGCCAACGATCTGCGGCCTCTTTACGCGGATGCTGGAGATATCGCCGAGGGTAAACGGCTCGCCGATTCCTCCTGCGCCGGCTGTCATGGCGCAAATGGGATTAGTGCGAGCCCGGGCGTGCCTAATCTTGCCGGCCAGCGTCCAGCCTATGTTTATCTTGAGCTGCGGGCCTACCAATCCGGCGTCCGCGGCGACAGCGCCATGAATAATGCCGTCAAGTTTCTCAATGACGACGCGCTCGTCAAGGTGGCGGCCTACTTTTCCAGCCTCGAACCCGCTCAACCCAGGCCTGCGAGTGGCTCAGCCGCGGTTGTTCCCAAACCCGACGCGCTGCAGGCCGGCAAGAGCGCGGCTGCCGTATGCACGGGATGCCATGGCGAATCCGGCATCACCAAGACGCCGGGGATGCCGAATCTGGTCGGGCTGGATCCGAAATACTTCGTCGCCGCGATCAACGACTACAAGAACGGGCAACGTAAGAATGAGTTGATGAAGTCGATGGCCGTGGCCATTAGCGATGCGAACGCAAAGAACATGGCGCTCTATTTCGCGTTGCAGAAGCCAGCGCCGGCGAAAACCCCGGCGCCAGGCGATGCGGCGACAGGCAAAGCCGCGGCGGATGCCTGTGCCGGATGCCACGGAGAACAAGGCGTTAGCGGTACGCCCACGACTCCGAGCTTGGCCGGACAGGATGCGGAATACACCGCGGCCGCGCTGCGGGCGTATAAAGACGGCACGCGCAACAATGAAACGATGAAAGGGCTGGCGACGCCGCTCGACGACGCTGCCATCAAAAATCTTGCCGCCTATTATGCGACTCAACAGCCGCAGGCGCCCAAAGTGCGCAAACCGCTAACGACGCAGGAATGGACGGAAAGGTGCGAGCGTTGCCATGGTCTCAATGGCAACAGCACAAGTCCGCGCTTGCCGGCCCTCGCCGGACAGCGCACGGACTATCTCATAAAAGTGTTGCATGCCTATCGGACCGGTGCGCGCAAAAGTCCCGAAATGGCCGCCATGTCCGGCGACCTGACCGAAAATGATATCGATAATCTAGCGGCGTATTTTGCGGGTCAAAGAGCGCGTTCTGTTCTGTATGTCGTGACACCGGGAAAATAATGGGAGGAAACTCGGGCAATTGAAATAGTTAGCCTCTTGACCTGGATCAACGCTTCGAATCTGCTGTCGTCGCAAACAATTCTTTTACTTTCGGCAGATAGCTACGCAAACGCAAACGAGATGAAGGAGAGGAAAAAGTTATGAAAAACGTAAAAGTGAAGCTGACGAGAACCATTATCATTGGCGGATCAGCCGCACTGGCGGCCGCTGTATTATTCGCAGGATTGGTTGTTGCTCCTCGATCCGCCACAGCGCTGCCGGCCTATGCCCAAAAAGAAGGTAAGGCTTGCGGATATTGTCATGCGAATCCGGCTGGCGGCGGCCCGCGCAATGCCAAGGGCCAGCAATACGAAGCGAACGGCCACTCCTTCAAGAAATAGCGAAATAGCGAGGGATTCGCCCCTCTCATTCGCGAACTCTCGTTCTGAAGGCTGACGAGCGTGGTATATAGCGCTGTTGCGGCGTAGGATTTAGTTTCTAAAGCTATCCCCGTCGCAACAGCCTATCCGCCTCGGTCGTTATTCCTGCGCCTGCAGGTCCGCGATTTGCTGCGGCTACGAAGGCGCCGCCGCCCTCGCTTGTCGGCGGTCCGATCCGGCGTTCAAACTGGCCTGCCGGACCCGCGCCGCGATCTGAATTCCTAGCCGACCTTGTCGTGACTCGGGAAGGCATCGCATTTGCGCGGCATGATTCGTCGCGGGGTGCTCGCCCATCTGCGCCGGCTGGTTCCGCGCATCCGCAGACGTTGACCAATGACCCGCATCACGTTCCATGGTTTTGTGGACGGCGACAACGCAAATGGACGGCACTGCATGGCCGAGCCGCGTGAAGTGCGAATAGTTCAGAAAAAGCCCGTACATTGATATGGATCAACTCCGATTTGGCTCCAGTTCGCAATAAGTAAAAAATTACCGCCGGACGGGAGCGGCGGAAATGCACGTACCGCAAGTTCGATCAGTTCGACGTTATTGACCTGATCGGGGGCGGGAAAAAAGCCAAAACTCCCACGGAAACACTCAAAGCGGGCAANNTGCTGGCATACGGAGCAAAACAATTTTTCACTGTCGATTCGTTTTATGAATATGGCCACTATCGGGGAAAATCGGTAGCCGAGATCGCCGCCGAGAAGCCGAGATACAAAGGCAACGCCTATTGCGTCTCGTGCCATGCCCAGCAGGTCGCGGAATGGACCAATGGCGTCCACAACAGCATTGATGTGGGCAAGGTCGTAAAATGCGAGGTCTGCCATGGGCCGGCTGGCGGGCGAGACGTTGAGGCCACTTATGTGCCGCCGACGACCGGTCCGGATCATCCGAAAAATCTGAAAATGGTGGTTCCGGCCGACACGCAAAAATTGTGCACACTCTGCCATGAGCGGATGACCGGAAGACCGTTGCAGCAGCGTCAGATCGTCGTTGCTGACCATGCCGGAACACAACAGTGCACTGTTTGTCATAATCCCCACTCGCCCAGGCTCGGTTTGGTAGCGGCCACGTCGACGGCGCAGGCCGGCGACGCGGCGGCAGGCAAGGTCAAGGCTGCGGAATGTGCGGGCTGTCACGGCGCCGACGGCGTGAGCAATAATCTTCCCGGCCCGACTCTCGCGAACCAAAATGCAGGCTATGTCATCGATGCGCTCAAGGCCTACAACAGCGGCGCGCGCAATGACCCCATGATGAGCGCGGCGGCCAAGATGAGCGATGAAGATGCCGCAAACCTTGCCGCTCATTTCGCCGAAATGAAATGCGAGAACGCTCTGACCGCGGACAAGCAGGCGACATTGCCGGGTCACGCGACCGCGGCCAAATGTACCGCTTGCCACGGCGCCAACGGAAAAAGCAGCAATCCCTCGTGGCCGAACCTCATCGGGCAATCCAAGACCTATCTGGTCAACGCGCTGAAACACTACGGCAGCGGCGCCCGCAAGAACGCCATCATGGCCGGGATCGTGAAGGGTTTGAGCGATTCGGAAATCGAAAATGTAGCGGCCTATTACGCCGCCGCGACTTGCAAGTAAGGCACGGCGAACAGAATTTTGACTGGGAGCGCTGCAAATGGACGAGAACGAACGACTTGAGCCACACGACAAGGAACGTCGCGATTTTCTGAGTTGTCTCGGAAGCGCCATCGCCTGCGGCGCCGCGGCAGTGGCTGCAAACTCGGTAGCGTCTCCGGCAACGGCGGCCACCCCGGCAACAGCCGCGGCCGCCGAGCCGGCGATACCAGGATACGATTGGTCAAAGCATCAATGGGGGTTCGGCGTCGATGCCGAAAAATGCATCGGCTGCTTGCGTTGCGTCGAGGCCTGCAAGAAAGAAAACAACGTTGCGCTGGACCCGAATCACTTCCGCACCTGGGTCGAGCGCTACGTCACCTTGCAAAACGAGGACAAAGCGCGGATCGACAGCCAAGCCGACCCGGTGAATATCGCGGCGTCGCCCAAGGAGGGCGAATATCGTTTCGCCAACCGGTACAAGGACGCCAATGTCGAGAAGGCCTTCTTTGTGCCGAAGCTGTGCAATCACTGCACGAATCCGGCCTGCGTGCAGGTATGTCCGACCGGCGCGACCTACAAAACCGCCGATGGCGTCGTCGTCATCGATCATACTTATTGCATCGGCTGCCAGTATTGCGTGCAGGCCTGCCCTTACGGCGCGCGCTTCTTCAATGAGGAAAAGAACGTCACCGACAAGTGCACCTGGTGCTACCACCGCATTACCAAGGGGCTGCAGCCGGCTTGCGTCGAGGTTTGTCCGGTTGGCGCGCGCGTTTTCGGCGATCGCAACGACAAACAAAGTCCGATAAGCCAGTTCATCCAAAACAGTCGAGTCCGCGTGCTTAGGCCAGAGACCGGCAACGCTCCGAATGTCTTTTATGTGGGCATAGACAAGGACGTGATCTAATGGAAGCCCTGATTCACGCCTCGCCGTTCACCGGTTACGTTTACCCGAATGAAACGATCGTCCCGTGGACGGTATTGATTGTCGTCTATCCCTATCTCACGGGATTGGTCGCCGGCGCTTTCACCATTTCAAGTCTGTATCAAGTGTTCGGCTTCACGCAATTGAGGCCGGTGGCGCATTTCGCGTTGCTTATTTCGTTGTGTTGCATGCTCACCGTTCCGCTGCCCTTGCTGTTGCATCTTGGTCATCCCGAGCGCGCGTTCAATGCAATGATAACGCCGCACATAACCTCAGCCTTTGCGATCTTTGGATATGCGGCTGCTTTCTACATCGTTCTGCTGGTTCTGGAGACGTGGTTTGTATTTCGGCCTCACATCGTGCAGCAGGCGCAGCAGCAGACCGGCGTGATGGGGTGGGGTTATCGCATNNAAAATGGCTGTTCGCTTTGGCGATCATCGGTATTCCCGGCGCGCACGGCTTGCATGGATACGTCGGGTTTGTGTTCGGCTCATTGAAGTCGCGCGAATGGTGGTCCTCCGATCTGATGCCGGTCATTTTTCTGTTTTCTGCGATCATTTCGGGTACCGCGCTCGTGATCGTTCTTTATGTCTTGTCTTGTAAGCTGCGCAAAGTGTCCGTTGATTTGTCGTGCCTGAAGGTCATGGCTTATTCGCTATGGGGCTTCATGATGTTCACGCTGTTAATCGAAGGAGTGGAATTCGCCAGCCTGGTCTATCGGGGTCGCGAAGGCATCGACGTGATTATGGAGTTTGTCAAAGGGCCGCTTGTCGTTCCCTTCTTTATTTTACAATTCGGCGTTGGTTCCGTTTTTCCGCTTGCCGTCATTACATTCCTGATTTGGCGGGGCACCGGTGGAACGGCGCTGGTCATTGGAATTACCGGAAGCGCAATCCTTGTCCTGCTCGCGGTGTTGATGATGCGCTATAATGTCGTCATCGGCGGACAGGAAATCTCGAAAACCGCGCGAGGATTGGTGGCTTATCACCCCCCGATTTTCGGTAGGGAGGGCTTGTTGGCGGCAGGAATCGTATTGGCCATTCCGATGATTCTGTTGATGGTGCTGGTCCGGCTGTTTCCGCCCTGGGAAAAGGCGGCGGCCTAATCTCAGTCGTTTGTGCCGCGGGCCGGCTGGAAGGGTGGCGTGACGGCCAAGTCGCACCGCCCTTTCTAGGACGCGGTGGTTACCTAAATTCCCAAGGCTACGTGGAGCTCGACGTCTTGCCTGCGAATTTTACTTCCGAGCCCCTCGGTTTTGGCGGCCGCTACCGCACAATCCATCGGTTTGCTCGGACGACCGCGCTGCCTTGCGCCGATGGGGATTTGGCAACAACCGGTCGTTTTTTGATTTCAATCAAAAAGTTCTTGGGCTGCAACAGTTAAGCGGGGGTGGAAAGCGGTCGATTTTTCGATCATGATTGATGTATACGTCTGCGAACGGTCTGCCCAGCCAGGAAAATCATGACCGAGCCGCACGAAATCAGCGCCGCCAAGAATATTGGCGTCGGGGCACGCATCGCACGTCGCGCGATGTGGGTCGGCGCCGGCCTTGTTTCGTTCATCGCGATTGCCGGTCTGTGGGCGTCGGACGTGAGGGCGCAAAGCGCAACGACCGATCAGGCCGCGCACAAGCTCACCAGCGAAATGTGCCTCGGCTGTCACGGCCTGGAAGGCTTCGCGCCAGCCCCGACGCCGGGCGAGACGCGTTTCCCGATGGTGCTGAAAGACCGCTTCCTGGGCAGCGTGCATGGCAAGCGGCAGTGCGTCGAGTGCCACACCAACATCACCAAGATTCCGCATGAAAAGGTCGAGGTGAAAGTCAGCTGCGTCAACTGCCATGAGGCTCTGCTGGACGCGGCGAAAGACGATAACAAGCCCGACCAAATCGCCAAGCTGAGCGGCGTTGTCGAGATGATCGGCCGCTACATGAAGTCGATCCACGCCCAGCCGAACAAGGAAGATCAGTCGCACACCAACGCCACTTGCTACAATTGCCACGACGCCCACTACATCTATCCGAAGGGCACCCCCAACCGTAACTGGTGGCGGCTCAATCTGCCGTATACGTGCGGCGCCTGCCACACCGCGGAACTCGCGGCTTACAAAACCTCAGTGCACGGCCAGGAAGTATTGCAGGAGGGCAATCCGAAGGCGGCCATCTGCTCGGACTGTCACACCACGCACGACGTCCAGGACGTGTCGCTCGACAAGACCCGGCTGCTGATCACCAAGAACTGCGGCAATTGCCATGAAACGGAATTGCAGTCCTACATGGGGACCTACCACGGTCAGGTCAACACTTTAGGTTTCGCCTATACCGCCAAGTGCTTCGACTGCCACGGCAACCACGAGATCAAACGCGTGAGCGATCCGGCGTCGAGCGTGCACCCGAATAATCGCTTGCAGACCTGCCAGAAGTGCCATCTCGACGCGACGGCGGGTTTCGTGAAATTCCAACCGCACGCGAACGACAAGAATTTCGCGCGTTATCCCTTAACCTGGCTCGCGTCCAAATTCATGCTGCTGCTGCTGGGCGGCGTCTTCGCTTTTTTCTGGACGCATTCGGCCTTATGGTATTTCCGCGAACTGCGCGACCACCAGCAGCAAAAGAGCCGGCCGCACGTGCGCACCGAAGCGCTGAACAACGGCGACGGCAAACCGGTCGTCTATTACCGGCGCTGGCCCGCGATCTGGCGTATCGCGCATCTCTGCTTCGCCATCTGCGTCATCATGCTGGTGCTCACTGGCATGACGCTGTTATTTGCCGACACGACGTGGGCGCCTATCATCAGTCACGTATTCGGCGGCCCGCGCGTCACCGGCAACGTGCATCGCTTCTTCGCCGCCAGCTTCGTCGGGATCTTCTTCTGGCACATCGCCTACATATTTTTGCGCATTGGGCGCAGCTGGAAGACCTTCCGCTGGTTCGGACCCGATTCGATGATTCCCAACCTGGCGGACCTCAACGATGCCATCGGCATGTTCAAGTGGTTCTTCGGTCTTGCGCCGAAGCCGCAGCTCGACCGCTGGACCTACTGGGAGAAGTTCGACTACTGGGCGCCGTTCTGGGGCGTTGCCATCATCGGCGGCAGCGGCGCCATGCTGTGGGTGAAGGGTCTGACGGCTACGTATCTGCCCGGCTGGGTGTTCAACCTCGCCACCATCTTCCACGGCGAGGAAGCGGTGCTGGCCGCCGGGTTCCTGTTCACCGTGCACTTCTTTAATAATCACTGGCGGCCGGACAAGTTCCCGCTTGATATCCTCATGTTCACCGGCAAGATGCCGCTCGAAGAATTCAAGCGCGAGCACCTCATAGAGTATAATCGTCTCGTGGCGAGTGGGGAGCTGTCGAAATACTTGGTCGACGCGCCATCGCAGCCGATGACGCTTGCCTCCAAGATTCTGGGCTTCACTTTGATGGGGAGCGGCTTGTTGCTGCTCATCTTGGTGATGAACGGATTTACTCATCACCTTTTCGGGGCGTGAATACGGAATAATGAGAGAAATGCCAACGAATCAAAGATCGGAGTCTCCCATGAAACACCTGCTGCTCGCCATGTTCTTGTCGGTGGCGCTGATCGGCTGCTCGGACGAAAGCACGCCCCAGAAGCAAACTGCGGCGGACATTCGCGCAGGCAAAGTCGTGGCGGACAAGGAGTGCAAGGGCTGTCACGGTCTCGACGGCAAGGGCACCGCTGCCGGCATTCCGAATATGGCAGGGCAGCGCGGGCGCTATATCATGGCCGCATTGCAGGAATACAAGGAAGGCAAGCGCGTCCACGCCGCCTTGCGGGCGATCGCGGCCGACCTGAGTGACGACCAGACCCGCGGGGTCGCCGCCTTCTACGCCAGTCTGCCGCCGATCCCGGCGGCAAAGGTAGTCGTCTTCTCTCCTTATGAGAACGGCAAGGCAGTGGCGGCGGCCTGCGCGCCCTGCCACGGCGCGGAGGGTAACAGCAAGACCGCCGGCACACCGAACCTCGCCGGTCAGCAGCCGATCTATTTCGTGGCGGCGACGCAGGAGTATCTGACCGGCGCGCGCGCATCGGCGCCAA
>PKXB01000092.1 GCA_003133345.1 Hyphomicrobiales bacterium
CCCTCTCCCACAAGGGGAGAGAGTTAAGAAGTTCAGCTCGCCGCCGGTGCTTCGGCCGGTTTTTCCGCCTTGGCCTTGTCGGCCGCGGCCTTGTCGCTAGCGGCCTTGACGGTCGCCGCCGTCTTGGCCGCCGCGTCGCCGGCTTCCTTGGCCTTGGTGGCTTCCTCTTCCTTGGCCTTGCGTTCCTTGCGCGGGACCGCCTTTTCCGGATTGTTGCGCTTTTCCCGCTTCATGATGCCGGCGGCATCGAGGAAGCGCGTCACGCGGTCGGACGGCTGCGCGCCCTTCTTCATCCAGGCCTGCACCTTGTCGAGATCGAGCTTGAGCCGCTCGGTCTTTTCCTTCGGCAGCAGCGGATTGAAATAGCCGAGCCGCTCGATGAAGCGGCCGTCNNCGCGAGTCGGCGACGACGATGTGATAGACCGGCCGCTTCTTGGTTCCGGCGCGGGCCATGCGGATGACGAGAGACATTTCAGGTTCCTTTCTTACTCTTTGACTTCTTGCACATTGATCATTTCTTTTTTCCGAGACCGGGCAGGCCGCCCGGCAATCCAGGAAACTTTCCACCGAGGCCAGGCAGGCCCGGTGCGCCGGGAAAATTCGGCGGCAGCGTCGGCATGCCCGGCGGCAGACCGGGCATCCCGCCGGCGCCTGGTGGCATCTTCTTGGCGAACTCCGCCATCTGCTCCGGGGACGGCATGGCGGAGCCGAAGCCCATGGCCTGCCCGAGGCTGGCCAACGGCCCGCGCTTGCCGCTGCCCATCATCTTCATCATGTCGGACATGCCGCGATGCATTTTCAGCAGCTTGTTGATCGCCTCCGGCGTGGTGCCGGAGCCGGAGGCGATGCGCTTCTTGCGGCTGGCTTTGAGAATGTCCGGGTTGCGGCGCTCTTGCGGCGTCATCGAGTCGATGATCGCCATCTGCCGCTTCACAAGTTTGTCGTCGAGACCGGCATTGGCGATCTGGTTTTTCATCTTGGCCACGCCGGGCATCATGCCGAGCAGGCCGCTCATGCCGCCCATGCCCTGCATTTGCTGAAGCTGTTCGCGCAAATCGCCGAGATCGAACTTGCCCTTGCGCATCTTATCGGCCGCGCGCATGGCCTTCTCGGCGTCGATATTGGCGGCGGCTTTCTCCACCAGCGATACGATGTCGCCCATGCCGAGAATGCGGCCGGCGACGCGCGCCGGGTCGAATTCCTCCAGCGCGTCGAGCTTCTCGCCGGTGCCGATCAGCTTGATCGGCTTGTTGGTCACCGCGCGCATGGACAGCGCGGCGCCGCCGCGGCCATCGCCGTCAACGCGGGTGAGCACGATGCCGGTCAGGCCGACGCGCTGATCGAACGCGTGCGCCAGTTTGACTGCGTCCTGGCCGGTGAGCGCATCGGCGACGAGCAGCACCTCGTGCGGATTGGCGGCGCGCTTGACCTCGGCCGCCTCGCTCATCATGGCGTCGTCGAGCGTGGTGCGGCCGGCGGTGTCGAGCAGCACCACGTCGTAGCCGCCGAGGCGAGCGGCCTCAATCGCACGCTTGGCAATTTGTGGTGGCTGCTGGCCTTCGACCACCGGCAGCGTGTCGATGCCCGCCTCGCGCCCGAGCACGGCGAGCTGCTCCATCGCCGCCGGACGACGCACGTCGAGCGAGGCCATCAGCACTTTCTTCTTCTGCCGGTCGGCGAGACGGCGGGCGACTTTCGCGGTGGTGGTGGTTTTGCCGGAGCCTTGCAGGCCGACCATCATGATGGCGACCGGCGGCGCGGCGTTGAGATCGATGCCCTGGCTGTCGGCGCCCAGTGTGGCGATGAGCTGGTCGTACACGATCTTGACGACCATCTGGCCGGGAGTGACCGACTTCATCACCTCGACGCCGATCGCCTGCTTCTTGATGTTGTCGGTGAAGGCGCGCGCCACGTCGAGCGCGACGTCGGCTTCGAGCAGCGCGCGGCGCACTTCGCGCAGCGCCGCATCGACGTCGGCTTCNNTGCAAACACCTTTACGCCCGAGGGCGCATTGCGCTGTCGGGCGGTGGCCTCCGGTCTCTTAAGGACCGGGCGGCGCGTTGATATTCCACGTCTCTTACGTGAGCGGGCGGAACCTAGGGTTGGGCTGTGGCCAAGTCAAGGCACTGATATTCCGCTNNTCATTCCGGGGCGCGAGCCAACGGGTCCGCGCAAAGCGCGGCCCGATAGTAAACTCCGCGAGCGAACCCGGAATCCAGATAAAGCTTCGACATTTGCCTCTGGATTCCGGGTCCGGCGCTAGCGCGCCGTCCCGGAATGACGGGAGGGGGATTACGACGTCAATTCGTAGCTGACCGTGACAACGGCCCGCAGCGTTTGCTCGCCGGGGGCGATCGCGGGCGCCACGCCCGCGCGCATCGACTGGTACAGGCGCGGCGGCGGCACCGAACCCTCTTCCGAGATCGCCATGACGCGGCCGACTTTCATGCCGGCGGCATTGGCATAGAGCTCGGCCTTGCGGTGGGCGTCGGCGACGGCCGCGGCGCGGGCCTGGTCGAGCAGCTTGGCCTGCTCCGACACGACGAATTCGATCCCCGACATCTCGTTGGCGCCGGCCGCGATCGCGCGGTCGAGCACGGCGGACAGTGTGCCGATGTCGCGGATTTTGATCGTGACCTGATTGTTCACCTGGAAGCCGACCAGGCGCGCGGCGCCGGTCTGTTTCGGATCGTATTGCGGCTGCAGCGACAGCCGCGAGGTCTGAATATCTCGCTCGGCGACGCCGCTCTCTTTGATCGCCGCCAGCACGGCGGTCATCTCCTTGGCGTTCGCATCGCTGGCCGCCCGTGCGGTCTTGCCCTGGCTGGAGACGCCGAGGCGGATCACCGCGGCATCGGGCGTGGCCGCAATCGTCGCCTCGCCGGTGACCGTCACCAGCTTATCGAGCTTCTCGGCGGCCGGCGCCGAGACGGGCGCCAGCGCCGCGGCGGCGATCACGCAAGCGGCTAACAGGACACGCGATATTGGCATCGTCATTGCCTTTTCCTTGCGCATGGTCTTTTCCGAAAACCGGTTCCCACCCTCGGATCAAGTCCGAGGGCAGGCTTTTCGGGATCATGCGCTATTTCACCGGAACGAACACGTTGATCACAAGATTATCCGCGTCGGTCTTCACCGGATCGGTGGCATATTCCTCGATAAACAAATCCTTGGCCTCAAGATGCTTGTCTTCGAGATAATTGGTAATCGCCTCGTAAGTCGAATCCATGGCGTCGTAGGAGCCGCGGTGGACGAATTTGAGCGCCTTGCCGGACGGCGCCTGGCCGATGGCGATGTCGCCTTTCGGCGGATTAGCCGGCGCAGCGGCGATCGGCACCGCGGCATCGAACGAAAAACCGGTGTCGTCGGTCTGGGTGTAGATGGTCATGGCCGCGCCGGTCGGCTTGATGCCCTGCTTGTCGAGATACTCGTTGAGCGATTTGAAGGCATCGACTAGCGTATCGAAGGCGGCATCCCAATTGCTGTGGCCCTTCAAGTAAACGATCGTGCGCTCCGGCAGCGTCACTTCCTCGCCGAAGGCGTCGCCCGGTTGCAGCGGCGCTGGCGAATCCTGCCCAGGCGGCGGCGCGGCGCGTTGCGCCAGCGCCGGGTCCGCGGCGAAAGCGAACGCCAAACTCAGCATGATCGGCGCCGCAAGGCGGAGGCACGGCATCACGGTTCTCCGTCCTTTGGACGCGGTGAACCCGGCAATTCGAGCCATTCTATCATACGCCTCTGGTCAATCGGCGTTTATTCGCCATATAAACCGGGCGAAACCCGGGCAAAGGCTTGGGCTTGGCCGAACTCATAGGCGATTATTTGGGGCGATTATTTGAGCACGCTCGCCAACCAATCCTTTGTGAAAATGAACGGCATCGGCAACGAAATCGTCGTGGTCGATCTGCGCGCGCGCGGCGGCGCGATCGCGCCCGAGGAGGCACGCGCGGCCGCCGCGCCGCAAGGCGGTGCTCCTTACGATCAGTTGATGGCGCTCTATGCGCCGCGCACGCCCGGCACCGACGCCTTCATTCGCATCTACAACAATGACGGCTCGGAAGCCGGCGCCTGCGGCAACGGCATGCGCTGCGTCGCCGACTTAGTGTCGAAGGAGAGCGGCAAGACCCCGCTTACCTTCGAGACCACCGCCGGCATTCTCAATTGCTGGAAGGGCGCCGACGGGATGTTCACGGTGGACATGGGTCCGCCGCGCTTCAAGTGGAACGAGATTCCGCTCGCAGAAGAATTCCGCGACACCCAGGCCATCGAATTGCAGATCGGACCGATCGACAAGCCGATCCTGCATTCACCCTCGGTAGTGAACATGGGCAATCCTCACGCCATCTTCTGGGTCGAGGATGTGAACGTCTACGAGCTTAACAAGTTCGGTCCGCTGCTGGAGAACCATCCGATTTTTCCGGACCGGGCGAACATCACCCTCGCTGCGATTAAGTCGCGTGATCACATTGTTATTCGTACTTGGGAACGCGGCGCTGGGCTCACCAAGGCGTGCGGGTCGGCGGCCTGCGCGGCCGCGGTCGCCGCCGCGCGGCTCAAGCGCAGCAACCGCAAGGTGAAGGTGACGCTGCCGGGCGGCGACCTCACCATCGACTGGCGCGAGCGTGACGACCACGTGCTGATGACCGGGCCGGTGGAGTTCGAATTCGCCGGCCGCTTCGATCCCGCGTTGTTCGGAAAGGCGGGCGCCGCATGAGCATCGATGTCGTCACCTTCGGCTGCCGGCTCAATATTACCGAGTCGGAAGTGATCCGGCGTGCGGCGGATGGGCTCGACGACGCAGTAGTCGTGAACACCTGTGCGGTGACGGCGGAAGCGGTGCGGCAGGCGCGCCAGAATATCCGGCGCATCAAGCGCGAGCGCCCCAATGCGCGCATCGTGGTCACCGGCTGCGCGGCGCAGACCGAGCCCGGCACGTTCGCGGCGATGCCTGAGGTCGATCGCGTCATCGGCAACGAGGAAAAGCTCGACCCGCGATCATGGGCCGCTGACAGCCGACGGATTGCCGTCGGCGACATCATGGCGGTGAAACGCCACGCGGTGCATACGGTCGACAGCATCGAAGGCCATACGCGCGCTTTTCTGCAGGTGCAGAACGGCTGCGACCATCGCTGCACCTTCTGCGTCATCCCCTACGGCCGGGGCAATTCGCGGTCCGCCGCCGCCGGCGAGGTGGTGGAGNNACCGGCGTCGATCTCACCAGCTACGGTGTGGGTCTTGCCGGCGCGCCGCGGCTCGGCGCGTTGGTCAAGCGCATTCTCAAGGAGATTCCCGAGCTGGCGCGCTTGCGACTGTCGTCGATCGACTCGGTGGAGGCCGACGCCGATCTGCTCGA
>PKXB01000150.1:0-8209 GCA_003133345.1 Hyphomicrobiales bacterium
TTCGCACGTGCCTGTGGCCGTGTGTCGGTCGGTAGGTAGCGGGACAAGAGGCCCGCCAGCCGCCTGGAGAGAGAAGCCAAAGCTCTCCAAGAAATCTGACCGGCAGCCGGAGGCGAAACCGGCAAACTCTGCTCTCAGCAGGGGACGCGGCTTGAAGCAACGACGATCGGGCTTCTCTGGTCTCTGCCGGCCTCCACCACCGGCGCGGGTCACCGAAGAGGCTTGTTCATCTTTGCCGGCCGTGCGGACGGGGGTCTCCCCTTTCCAATCCAAGGCGATATGAGCGGATCAAGAGCGGAAGCGCTCGCGCGTCCCCATCGCGCGCAGGCGGCATGCTTGGAAATCCGCATCATCGGGGGCGTTAAACCGCCCCCTTGAGTGGGGAGAGCGCCATGACTGAGCGCATCCGCGAGTTTCTACGTAAACGCAACGACGAAGGGCCCTGCCTGGTCGTCGACCTCGACGTCGTGAAAGACAACTACAATGCCTTCGCCAAGGCGTTGCCCGACACGCGCGTGTTCTACGCCGTGAAGGCCAATCCGGCGGCGGAGGTGTTGTCGCTATTGGCCAAGCTCGGCTCCTGCTTCGACACCGCCTCGATCCCCGAGACCGAGATGGTGCTCGCCGCCGGCGCCACGCCCGACCGCATCAGCTACGGCAACACGATCAAGAAGGAGCGCGACATCGCGCGCGCCTTCGCGCTCGGCGTCCGCCTCTACGCGGTCGACTGCAAGGCCGAGGTGGAGAAGATCGCCCGCGCGGCGCCCGGCTCGCGCGTATTCTGCCGCATCCTGTCCGACTGCGTCGGGGCGGATTGGCCGCTGTCGCGCAAGTTCGGCTGCGAGCCGGGCATGGCCGTGGACGTGCTGGAGCACGCCCTCAAGCTTGGGCTGGAGCCGCACGGGGTGTCGTTCCATGTCGGCTCCCAGCAACGCAATCAGCATGCCTGGGACCGTGCGCTCGCTTCGGCGGCGGCCGTGTTCAAGGAGTGCGGCGAGCGCGGCATGGCGCTCAGCATGGTCAATCTGGGCGGCGGCTTCCCGACCAAGTACCTGAAGAACGTACCGTCGGTGAAAACCTACGGCACGGCGATCTTCAAGGCGCTGCGCAAGCACTTCGGCAACCGCATCCCGGAGACCATCATCGAGCCGGGCCGCGGCATGGTCGGCAATGCCGGCGTGATCGAAAGCGAGGTCGTGCTCGTCTCCAAGAAGAGCGAGGAAGACGACGTGCGCTGGGTCTATCTCGATATCGGCAAGTTCGGCGGCTTGGCCGAGACCATGGACGAGTCGATCCGCTACCCGATCCGCACGACGCGGGACGCCGACACCATGGGCCCTTGCGTGCTGGCCGGCCCGACCTGCGACTCGGCCGACGTGCTGTACGAGAAGCAGCCGTACCCGCTGCCGGTGAGCCTGGAGATCGGCGACAAGGTGCTGATCGAGGGCACCGGCGCCTACACGGCGACCTACTCGTCGGTGGCCTTCAACGGCTTCGCGCCGCTGAAGACCTACCACATCTGACATCGACGGGAGGCGGCGAGCGCCCGCCTCCCCTTCCTTCTATTTCGAGCTGACAGCGTCCGTGTGTGCGCGCATGCGCGCGCGAGGACGCGGGGAAGGACCGAGAGATGATCACGTTGCGTCAAGAACGGCCGGCCGACGTCGAAGCGCGCGAGGCGCTGCTCGACCAGGCCTTCGGCGACACCCGCTATCGAAAGACGTCGCAGCGGCTGCGCGAGAGCCGTCTGCCGGCCGAGGGACTTAGCCTTATCGCCGTAGACGGCGGGCGTGTAATCGGCACTGCGCGGCTCTGGAGCGTGGTCTGCGGCACCGGCCAGCCGGCCTTGCTGCTGGGCCCGGTGGCGGTCGAATCCTCCTGCCGCAACCGCGGCATCGGCGCCGCCTTGGTGCGCCGGAGCTTGCGCGAAGCGCGCCGGCTCGGCCATGGCGCGGTCATCCTGGTCGGCGATGCGCCCTATTACAGCCGCTTCGGCTTTGCCGGCGAGAAAGCCGCCGGCCTGAAGCTGCCAGGTCCGTTCGAGCGCCACCGGCTGCTCGCGCTCGAGCTCACCACTGGCGCGCTCGACGGCGCCGGCGGGCTGCTGCGTGCGACCGGCCGCCTGCCACACAAGTCGCAAGCCCGCGCCGCTTAAGCAAAAACTGTCAGATTTTCGTGGACGCCCGCCTGAATCGAGTGGCGTCGCCCTTCCGTTTGCGCGCCGCGACGGATATCACCCAAAGGTCGCTGGAGGCTTCGAAAAATGACGAGTTGGCCCGTTCACGCCCGCATCACGGGCCCCATCGTATTGATCGGCTTCGGCTCGATCGGCAAAGGCACGCTGCCGCTGATCGAACGTCATTTCGGCTACGACAAGTCCCGCTTCGTGGTCATCGACCCCGAGGACAAGGACCGCCATATGCTGGACGAGCGCGGCATCCGCTTCATCCATCAGGCCGTCACCAAGGAAAATTACCGGCACCTGCTGACGCCGCTGCTCACCGCCGGCGGCGGCCAGGGCTTTTGCGTGAACGTGTCGGTCGACACCTCCTCGCTCGACATCATGGAGCTCTGCCGCGAGATCGGCGCGCTCTACATCGACACCGTGATCGAGCCCTGGATCGGCTTCTACTTCGATCCCAAGCTCGGGCCGGAGGCGCGCTCGAACTATGCGCTGCGTGAAACCGTGCTCGCCGCGCGCCGCAAGAAGCCGGGCGGCCCCACCGCGGTGAGCTGCTGCGGCGCCAATCCGGGCATGGTGTCCTGGTTCGTCAAGCAGGCGGTGCTCAATGTCGCGACCGACATCGGGCTCAAATTCAAGGAGCCGAAGACGCGCGAGGAGTGGGGCCGGCTCGCCAAGAAGGCCGGCATCAAGGGCATCCATATCGCCGAGCGCGACACCCAGCGCGCCAAGCAGCCCAAGCCGATGGACACCTTCGTCAACACCTGGTCGGTCGAGGGCTTCATCTCCGAGGGCATGCAGCCGTCCGAGCTCGGCTGGGGCACCCATGAGAAGTTGATGCCGTTCAACGGCCGCAAGCACAAGACCGGCTGCGGCGCGGCGATCTACATGCTCCAGCCCGGCGCCAACACCCGCGTGCGGTCGTGGACGCCGACCGCGCAGGCGCAATACGGCTTCCTGGTCACCCACAACGAATCGATTTCGATCGCCGACTATTTCACGCTACGGGCGGGCCGCAAGACCGTCTACCGGCCGACCTGCCACTACGCCTACCACCCTTGCAACGACGCCGTGCTCTCGCTGCACGAGATTTTCGGCCAGGCCGGCAAGCGGCAGAAGGACCTCCACATCCTCGACGAAAACGAAATCGCCGACGGCATCGACGAGCTCGGCGTGCTGCTCTACGGCCACAAGAAGAACGCCTATTGGTATGGCTCGCAGCTCTCGATCGACGAGACCCGCGACGTCGCGCCCTACCAGAATGCCACCGGCCTGCAGGTGACCTCCGCCGTGCTGGCCGGCATGGTGTGGGCGTTGGAGAACCCGAACGCCGGGATCGTCGAGGCCGACGAGATGGACTACCGGCGCTGCCTCGAGGTGCAGATGCCCTATCTCGGTCCGGTGATCGGCGCCTACACCGACTGGACGCCGCTCGCCGGCCGGCCCGGCTTGTTCCCCGAAGAGATCGACAGACGCGACCCCTGGCAGTTCAAGAACGTGCTGGTGCGCTGAGCGGTCCGGCGCCGCGCACGGCGCGCACGCGACACATAAAAACCAAAAAGTTAACGCGCGACATTCACCACGCGGTGGATGCGGCGCGTTCGCGCGAGAAAAATTATTGACTCTCGTCGCAGTTAGATTATTCCGGTGATTGCCCTTTTTCGCACGTGCCTGTGGCCGTGTGTCGATCGGTGGGCATCCGGACAAGAGGCCGGACAGCCGCCTAAGAAAGTGAGCTCACTTTCTTGCTCATGCGATCGGCAGCCGGAAGCGAAACCGGCGATCCCCGCGCTCAACGGGGTACGCGGCTTAAAGCAACGACGGATCGGGCTTTTTTGGTAACCGGCGTGCATGCCGGATGTCCGAAGAGGCTTGTCCATCTTGCCTAGGTGCGGAGCGGGGCACATCCCCAATCCAGACCATGGCAGCAGACGGCTGCAATCGTCCGGGTCACAGCGGCGTATCTCGCTGTCCCGGAATGCTCGCAGCCATTGGCGCTTTGACCTGAGGGGATACTTGAGCAATGACCGATCGCATCCGCGAGTTCCTTAAGAACCGCAAAGAGGAAGGGCCCTGCCTGGTGCTCGACCTCGACGTCGTGCGCGACAACTACGGCGCCTTCGCCAGGACCCTGCCCGACACCAAGGTCTACTACGCCGTCAAGGCCAACCCGCATCCGGAGATCCTGAGCCTGCTGAACAAGCTCGGCTCGTCCTTCGACGTGGCCTCAGTGCCGGAGACGTTAGCCGTGCTCGCTACCGGCTGCACGCCGGACCGCATCTCCTACGGCAACACGATCAAGAAAGAGAGCGAGATCGCGACCGCCTTCAAGCTCGGCGTCACTTTGTTCGCGGTCGACTGCGAGG
Organism: Hyphomicrobiales bacterium; assembly: GCA_003133345.1. Taxonomy (GTDB): domain Bacteria; phylum Pseudomonadota; class Alphaproteobacteria; order Rhizobiales; family Xanthobacteraceae; genus Pseudolabrys. Next base: position 4,549 of record PKXB01000150.1, read on the forward strand.
CGGAGGTGGACAAGGTCGCTCGCGCCGCCCCGGGTGCCCGCGTGATCTGCCGCATCCATTGCGACGGCACCGGCGCCGAATGGCCGCTGTCGCGCAAGTTCGGCTGCGAGCCGGAATTCGCCGCCGACATCCTGGAACGTGCCCATAAGGCGGGCCTCACCGCCCATGGCATCTCGTTCCATGTCGGCTCGCAGCAGCACAATGTGGAAGCCTGGGACCGCGCGCTGGCCTCCACCGCGGCGGTGTTCCGCACCTGCGCCGAGCGCGGCATTATGCTTTCCACCGTCAATCTGGGCGGCGGCTTCCCGGCCAAATATGTGCGCAAGACGCCGAAGCTGGAATCCTACGGCAAGGCGATCTTCCGCTCGTTGCGCCGCCATTTCGGCAACCGCATCCCGGAAACCATCATCGAGCCCGGCCGCGGCATGGTCGGCAATGCCGGCGTGATCGAGGCCGAGGTGGTACTGATCGCCAAGCGCAGCCCGGAGGAGGACACCCGCTGGGTCTATCTCGACATCGGCAAATTCCACGGGCTGGCGGAGACGATCGGCGAATCGATTCGCTATCCGATCCGCACCCGCCGGGATCGCGACGAGGCCGGGCCCTGCATCGTGGCCGGCCCCACCTGCGACTCGGTGGACGTGCTGTACGAGAAGACGCCCTACCCGCTGCCGGTTTCACTCGCCATCGGCGACAAGGTGCTGATCGAGGCGACCGGCGCCTATACCTCGACCTACTCCTCGGTCGGCTTCAACGGCTACCCGCCGCTCAAGTCCTATGTGATCGCACCGACCGAGCCTGCGCTCGCCGCCTAGCCGGCGGCGCCAGTCACCGGACATGCAACGGGCGGCCCATGTGGCCGCCTGTTTTGTTTTTGGCGCTGCTGGATGAGCGCTATTTCGGCTCGTCCGGCTTCTTATCGCCCGGCTTCGGAGGAGGAGCCTTCTGCTGCGCCGCTGGCGGCGGTGGCGCGCGCACGGCTGGAGGCGGTGGCGCGTGCACGACTGGCGGCGGAGGTGCATGCACAACCGGCGGCGGCGCGTGCACGACCGGCGGAGGTGNNGGCGGCGGCGAGACCGGATGAACGACCTGCGGCTGCGTCGTAGGTCCGGCAGGATGCGGCGGGGGTCCGCCTGCGCCAGCCGGAGGTCCGCCCGCGCCGGCCGGAGCTCCACCGGCACCCGCCGGCACTCCCGTGCGCGGGGTGCCTTTTGGCCCCTGCTGCTGTTGCTGTTGTTGCTGCTGCTGTTGCGGAGCGCCGCCGCCCTGCGCGGCGCGCGGCGGATGGCTGCCGAGCCGCCCGTGCTCGCCCTTGGCGAGCGGCTGCGGCGCGGCCGTCGTGGTGGCCGCCTGGATCGTCGTGGTGCTACGCTGCACGGTTATCGGCGCGGCGCGCCTGACCTCGCCCTTGATGCGCAGGTCCTGCTGACGCACGATCACCGCGCCCTGCACGCTGGTGGTGGCGCCGAACACGCGCGGGCGCACCTGGTAGGCGTGCAGCGCCACATGCGTGCGGCCGGCGATGAAGCCAGGCGCCAGGCCCGGATTGACCCAGAGCCGGCGACCCTCGACCCGCACCGGACGGTTGATGAGGCGGGTTTCGCGCAACATGATCATGCTGCGATCCCGCGGCATAAAATGACTGCGCAGCTGCGGCTCGCCGATATAGCGCAGCGGCACGTACACCCAGTAGTCCGGCTGCTCGTCGTAGGCGTCGACCAGATCGTCCGGCGGCAGCGGCGCCCAGCCGACGTTGTCGCCGCCATAGCGCCAGTCGACCCAGGCCGGCGCCCATTCGTCGCCCGGCACCCAGAACCAGCCGATGGCGCGGTCGAAGGCCCAGCGGCCGTAGTGATAGACCACCCAGCCCCAGTCGTCCTCGTTCTCGTCGGAGACCCAGTACCAGCCCCAGTCGTCGGTGAAGACCCAGTGGCCGTATTGATAAGGCTGCCAGTCGGGTGGCACGCCATCCGGCACCCAGACCTCACCGTAAGATGCATGGCGGACCCAATGGCCGTAAGCCTCGAGCGCGGCGGTCATGTCTTCGGAGGTCTGCGCCATAGCCGGCGTGAGCGACCCGGCCACAATCGGCACCGAAACGCCGGTAACGGCGAGCGCGAGGCCAGTCGCCGCGCCAAGCAGGAGGCGGCGGATTAAGGATTGGTCGATCATTTTTTGGTCCCCATCAGCGATCGAATGACAGCATGCAACGGCCGGCAAACTGGAAAGTTCCAAACATTAGGCCTGCCAAGCTGAACGGCAGCCGAATTGTTTGGGCGGAATGCCGCCGCAATTAAAACGACAAAGCGCCGGCTTCGCCCGCCTCGGTGCCGAAGGCCAGCGTCTGGCCGCCGGCATCCCAGCCAAACGCGCTGACCGGCGCCAAGCCCGCGGCCTTCACTTCGATCAGCGCGCCGTCGTCGATGCGCACGATCAGCACGCGGCCGTCGGCATAGCCCACCGCCACCACCGGCTGATGCGGATGGCAGGCCACCACCACCACCCGCGCCGTATGGCGGGCCATGATTTTCGGCTGCCGGCCCATGGGGCCGTCCTTGCCGTCGAACGGCCACAGGATGAGCTGCTCGGAGCCCGAGGTGGCGAGGAAGTCGCCGTCCGCGGTCCAGCCGAGCGAGCGCACGCGCGCCGAATAGCCCGACATGCGCATGTGCTGGCCCTCGGGCAGCCGCCAACCGTGCAGCATCGGCTCCTGCATGGCGGTGACCAAAAATTTGCCGTCCGGGCTGAAGGCAACGCTGAGATGCGAGCCCTTCCATTCCAGCGTTTCCGGCTTGGCTGAAGCGTTGGGAAACCAAAGCGTGGCGCCGTTGTAATGCGCGATACCTAAGCGGAAGCCTTTGGGCGCGAAGGCTAAACCCGCCACGGTCGACGGCGCTTCGAATGAACGCGGCTCGCCCTTCTTGGTGAGCACGTGCGCGGTCTTGCCGGCCGACCAGGCGACGGCGCCATCCGGCCCGAGCGCGACTTGATCGATCCAGCGCTTCTTGTCGTCGGTGGCCAGCACGCGATGCTCGCCGCGAGCATCTGTCGCCACCAAGGTGCCGTCGTCGCCACCGGTGAGGATCAGTTTGCCGTCGGACGCGCTCGCCAGGATGCCGCCGGCATGAACGGACACGCGCTTTTCGCCGCCCTCGGCCGCGAACAGCAGCGCTTCCTCGCCCAGCACAAACACCGGAGTGGCGCTTAAAAAATGCACGCCGACGATTCCGCCGCCCGCCGCGATCGGGCGGACGCGGTCGGCGAGCGAGGCAAGCGGGGTGGTGGTGTCACTCACTGCTGTCATTGCCGGGCTTGACCCGGCAATCCATGATGAGGATCGGCGTAGACCGACTTACGTAAGACTTTCACGAGTGGCAAGGCATCATGGATGCCACCAAACTCGGGCTTGCCCGAGTTTGGCAATATTAAAGTGCTGCAAGTCGGGTAAACCCGACTTGCAGTGTCAAGCCCGGGCATGACGCTGAGAGTTGAACCCCACCCGGCTCCCCCCGATCAAGTCGGGGGTCGCCACCCTCCCCTTGCAGGGGAGGGATTAAGCGATGCAGCTTTCGAAGCCGGTGCGGATTTTTTCTTCCGGCAGATTGCGGCCGATGAAAATAATGCGGCTGTTGCGAACTTCGTCGGCTTTCCAGGGGCGCTG
>PKXB01000150.1:8230-8351 GCA_003133345.1 Hyphomicrobiales bacterium
GCCACCAGATCCTGCACCCAGGGGAAAAACTTGTCCGGGTTGAGCGGCCTGTCGGTCCTGAGCGCGACCGACTGCATGTCCTCGTCGTGGTAATGCTTCAGGCCGTGGTGAACGTGGACAT
>PKXB01000040.1:0-736 GCA_003133345.1 Hyphomicrobiales bacterium
CCCCACCAATTATTGGCCTCGTATCCGGGCACGCCGGATTCCGCAATCGTCGGCACATTGGGCAGCACCGGATTGCGTTTGGCGCCGCCGGTTCCCAAGGCCTTGAGCTTGCCGGCCTTGACGTGCGGCGTCGTCTGAATCAGCGAACTGAACACGATTTTGGTATGGCCGCCCATGACGTCGATCATGGCCGGGCCACCGCCCCGGAACGGCACGTGCACGATGTCGACGCCGGCCATGAGCTTGAACAGCTCGCCGCCGAGATGCTGGAAACTGCCGATGCCAGCCGACGCGTACTGCAATTCGCCCGGCTTCTGCTTGGCGAGCGCGATCAATTCCTGCACTGAGTTGACCGGCAATTCCGGATTGACCGCAAGCACGTTGGTGCCGCTACCGAAACTGGCGACCGGGACAAACGCTTTGGCGTGATCGTAAGGCAGTTTGTAGAGCCACGGATTGACCGCGTGCGCCAGCGAGATGACGAGTAGCGTATATCCGTCCGGTTCCGCCTTGGCGGCGATGTCGGTACCGATCGTTCCGCCGGCGCCGCCGCGATTGTCGACATAGACCTGCTGGCCCAACTGCTCGCTCAAATGACGAGCGACGAGACGGCCGACCACGTCGTTGCTGCCGCCCGGCGGGAACGGAATGATGAGGCGTATTTGCCTGTTCGGGTATTCGTCGGCGGCAGCGCCGGCGGTCAATGCCAGCAGCACCGCGCCGGCTTTCAGGAACC
>PKXB01000040.1:768-6334 GCA_003133345.1 Hyphomicrobiales bacterium
ATCCAGCTGAGCTACGGGCGCTGATACCGTTGCCGGGAAATCGGGCCGCGGAACCGAGGGATAGCTATCGCCTTGGGGTTTCATTGGCAAGGGTTGCCGGTGTTAACGCTGACCTACCCTGCTCGGTTTGGGCCCAGGCCAGCGCCTGGTTCTCGACGCGAATGCGGGTGGCGAGCAGCCCCGCATTGGCGAGCGAAAAGACCAGCGCAAACAGCGGCAACCCAAGCACCAGCGGAACCACCGCGATCTCGGCAACGACGACCAGGTAATTTGGATGCCGCAGCCAGCGGTAGGGCCCGCGCGCAACCGGCGCAACGCAAGGCAGCGCGATCACCCGCGTGGTCCAGCGCCGGCCCAGCGTAGCGATCACCCACAGCCGGCCTGCCTGCAGCAGGATGAAGACCGTGAGCCAGAACGGATCGACGCTGCGATCGTGACCGAGCAACCACAGGCCAAGCAGCCAAAACGTATGCAGCGCGACCATCAGGGGATAATGTGCGGCGCCGAATTCGACGCCGCCCTCCGCGCGCAGCCGCACGGTGTTCCATTGCGCGAACCCGAGTTCGGCCAGCCGCTGCACGATCAGGAAGATAACCAGCCAGGCCCCCTCACCCATGTGCATTTTCCTTGCGCATGATCTTCTCCGAAAACCGGTTCCCACTTTTCGGGATCATGCGCTGACCTCAAGCGCAAGGAAGCTCGCGGTGAAGCCGGGTCCGAGCGCGGAGAGCACCGCCGTACCGCGCAAGCCGCGCTTGAGCGCGCGCTCGAGCACGAACAGCACGCTCGGCGCCGACATGTTGCCATGGCCGCGCAGCACCTCGCGCTCGTCGCGCAGCGTGCCCTTCTGCAGATCGAGCGCGGTCTCGATGGCGTCGAGCACTTTTGCGCCGCCCGGGTGACAGATGAATTGCGGCGCCTCTATCCGCGCCGATTTCACGAAGCGGCGCGCCGGCGCCGCCAGCCGCTGCTCGACGAAGCGCGGCAGCGAGCGCGACAGCACNNGTGGCGCCGATGCGTAGCGGCGCATCCTCGCGCTCGGCCCGAAGCACGACCGCGGCGGCACCGTCGCCAAACAGCGCCGAGGAGATCACGTCGGCCTTGGCGGTGCGGTCGCTACGGAATGCCAGCGTGCATAGTTCGACCACGACCACCAGCACGACTTCGCCCGGCTCGGCGCGCGCAAGCCTTGCACCGATCGACAGTCCCGAGACCCCGCCGGCGCAACCGAGCCCGAACACCGGCACCCGCATCGCTGATGGCTTGAATCCCATTTCCGCAGCCACGCGCGCTTCCAGACTCGGCGTTGCGATGCCGGTGGAGGAGACGGTGATGATCACATCGACGTCACGCGCGGCGACGCCGGCGCGATCAAGCGCAGCACGCGCGGCCTGCACGAACAACGCGCTGGCGCCGTCCAGATAGGCCTGGGTGCGCTCGGTCCAATCGTGCGGCGCATCGAACCATTCGATCGGGCGCACCGAATAGCGCCGCTCGATGCCGGCGTTGACGAATACATCGGCGAGCTTCGGATAACGGGCAAAGGATTTGGCGTAGATGCGGCGCGCGAAATCGGCGACCGCCGACTGTTCAAGCTGATGCGGCGGCACTGCCGTCGCCAGCGCCAGCAACGTCACCGGCGTTGAGGCCATGCCCATACCCATTGTTGTAGACGAAAGTCGCCCGTATCTGACGAACACCGCGGGAGGGCGGCTGTTCCCCGAACTTTATGCCCTTACCCGCTCGCCACGCCGGGAATTGAGATCGACCGCGCGGTCGGGGATCGTGATGCTGAAGGTGGCGCCGATGGTTCCCGGCACCAGGCGGATGTCGCCGCCATGGGCACGCACCAGTTCGTCGGCAATGGCTAAGCCCAGCCCGGCGCCGCCGGAACGCGTGGAGCCCTGAAAGGCCTGGAACATATGGGTCCGCGCCTTTTCCGAGACCCCCGGTCCGGTGTCGGACACCTCGATCACCACCACGCTGCCTGCGCGCCGGCCGGTGATGCGGATCTGGTCGCGGGCCGGATCGCGCGCACCGCGCGCTTCCAGCGCCTGCACCGCGTTGCGCGCCACATTGACCAGCACGCGGAACAACTGATCGTGATCGGCCTCCACGGTGAGCCCGCGTTCGACCGAGATGATCCAGCGGATCGGCACGTCGAGGCTGAGACCGAGCGCTTCGTGCACCTCCTCGATCAGCGGCCCGACCTCGAGCGTCTTGCGTTCGGGCGGCGGCTCCTGCGCGGCGCCGTAGGACAGCGTGGACTGGCAGAAGGCGATCGCGCGCTCGAGCGTGCGCATCAGCTTGGGCGCGAAGCGCTGCACCTTCGGGTCCGGCAGGGTCGACAATTGATCGGAGAACAGTTGTGCCGATGCCAGCAGATTGCGCAGGTCGTGATTGATCTTCGATACCGCCAGGCCGAGCGCCGCCAGCCGGCTCTTCTGATGCAGCATGGAGGCGAGCTCGCGCTGCATGGCGGCGAGCTCCACTTCGGCCGTGCCGATCTCATCGCCGCGGCCGGATTCGGCAATAATGCGCGCCGGATTTTCTGGATCGGCGCGGAACGTGATCATGTTCGCGGTGATNNAGCAGCAGGATGTTCACGGAGAACGTCAGCATCGCCTTGCGTAGTGGCGCCTCGTCGAGAATGATTTCTATGAATTGGCCTTCCGCCATCGGCGCCGGACCGACGAGCCGCAAAACATCGCTGGGCTCGGAGAACAGCATTGTGTCGAACGCATCCATGATGGCGTGCCACCACGACACGTTGCGCATGTCGATGTCCTGTTCGATCTGCGACGGCACGTCGGAGGCGGCCAGCAGACGGCGCTGGGTGCCCATCTTCATCGCCACGGCGCGCGCGCCGATGCTTTTCAGGATTTGTTTCGCCAGACTCTCCGGCACCATGCCGCTCGGCGCGGCGTCGAGCACCAGCGCGGCGGTGTNNAGCTTGCCGGATAGGCCAATGCGCGGGCTCCGCGCAGGGCGCGGCGCCGATGACGCAACAGGCTCGCTTGTTGGCTCGGTTCCCGGTTCCAATATGGCCTCAGCCGAAGATTCGCAGCCAAGCGATGATGCGCCGCACCCAAGGGCTCGTCAAACTCGGCGTGAAATAGTCGATGGCCGCGCGTTTGCCGATTTCCGACAGCGTCGGATAGGGCAACACGATGCCGGTAAGGTCGCGGATATTCAGGCCTCGCGCGATCGCCAAAGTCCACATCGCGATCAATTCTCCGGCCTGCGCACCGACGATGCTGGCGCCTACGATCTGACCCTTCCTGTTGGTGATGACTTTAATGTGGCCGTGCGTCTCGCGCTCGGCCTGGGCGCGGTCGTTGTCGTGATAGGGCCAGCGCAGAATACGAATCTTGAGCTTGCGCGCGCGCGCCTGGGCCTCGGTCAATCCGGTCTGCGCGAGCTCCGGCTCGGTGTAGGTCACCCACGGCACCACGTCATTGTTCACTTTGACCGGCAAACGGAACAACGCATTCCGGATCATCAGGCCGGCGTGATAATTGGCGGCGTGGGTGAATTGCAATTGTCCGGCCGCGACGTCGCCGATCGCATAGACGCGCCGGTTGGCGGTTTTGAGTTTCTTGTTCACCTGGATGCCGGAACGGTCATGCTTGACGCCGGCGGCGTCGAGATCGAGCCCGTCGGTGGTCGGCTTGCGCCCGGTGGCGACCAGCAGGTGCGTGCCTTCGACGGTTTCTTCGCCGTCTGAGCCTTCGATCGTCACCGCCGCGCTGCCGCTCGCGTGCTTGACGCGCACGACCTTGACGCCGCTGCGGATGACGACGCCTTCGCGTTCGAGTTGGTCGAGCACGATCGCGGCGCATTCCGGATCGTCCTTGGCGAGCGGAACCGCCGCTTCCAGCACGGTCACCGCACTGCCGAGGCGGCGGAAGGCTTGCGCCATTTCCAGCCCGATCGGACCGGCGCCGATGATAATGAGGCGGTCGGGACGCTCGGCGAGATCGAAGACGGTTTCGTTGGTGAGATAAGGCCCCTGATCGATCCCCGGGATCGGCGGCAGCGTCGGCGTCGATCCGGTCGCGATCACGAAACGGCGCGCGCGGATTTCGACATCGTCACCGACGACGACGGTCCTGCGGTCCTTGAATTTGGCGTGACCTTTGATCACCCGCACGCCCAGCCCGGCGAAACGTTCCGCCGAGTCGGTCGGCGCAATCGCGGCGATCACGCGCTGCACGTGATCGCGCACCTTGCCGAAATCGACATCGACGGCTTGCGCGATCACCCCGAACGGCCCCGCATTCCGCATCAGTTCGGCGCGCTTGGCCGCCGCCAGCAAGGCCTTCGACGGCACGCAGCCGGTGTTGAGGCAATCGCCGCCCATCTTGTGCCGCTCAACCAGCACCACTGGTACGCCGAAAGCAGCGGCGGCCGCGGCGACCGACAAGCCGCCGGAACCGCCGCCGATCACGCAAATGTCGGGTTTGAGTGTTTCCGCCATGTCCTTGAAGTTTTTGCCCTTCAAACTCTTGCCCGCACAATAACTCAAAAATTACATCGTTGCGCGCGAGCGCGCGCGCAGTCTTTTCACCACTACCGGCACCAAGGCGAGCAGGCCGAGCGCAATCAGCGCGCCGATCAGTTGCGGCGTCAACACGTCCTTGGCGTCGAAGACCATATGACAATCGACCCGGCCGGCGGCGAGGCAATCGCCATTTGCGGCCTGTTGCGCGGCGATGACGCTGTCGAGGCCGGTGCCCGCCAAGGCATAGACCAGCGCCCCCGGAATGACGCCGAGCGCGGTCGCAGCGACGAACGGCGCCAGCCGCATGCCGGCGAAGGCCGGCACCAGGTTGACCAGAAAGAATGGAAAGGCCGGCACCAGCCGCAGGAACAGAAGATAGCTGAAGGCGTCGTCGCGGAAGCCCCGCGCAAGCTGCGCGGCACGCGGGCCCGCTCGCCGCAGCAACGGCTCGCCGAGTGCGGTGCGTGCCACCAGGAAGATGAGCGTCGCGCCCGTCGTGGCCCCGATCACGGCCGCCGATGCGCCGACCGCAAGGCCGAACAGAAAGCCGCCGGTTACCGTGAGAAACACGGCCCCCGGCAGCGACAGGGCGACGGCGGCAATATAAAGCGCAATATAGGCGAGCAGGGCCAAGACCCGATGCTCGCTCACGAAGGCGCCGATGGCCATGCGGTGCCTGACCAGTGCCTCGAGCGAGATCCCGCCATGCCCGACGATGAGATAGGCTGCGCCAGCGAGCAGGACGACCACGATCAGCGGCATCAGCCAGCGGGTCAGGCTGCGCGGTCGGTTCGCGCTAGGCGGGGTCGCGGACATTCGCGCTATATACACGAGATAGGCGAGCCTGCGGCCCAAGCGGGCCGATCTCACCGCCTTGTGAGCCTTTGTGACCGGCACACAAAAGGCCCGGCGCCGATGCGCGCGGGTCGCATTGACGCGCCCTAGCCCCTCCCTTATAAGCCGCGCAAATCGCGTGCCGATCCGAACGTATGCGGGTTTTCTTGGCCGATCTTGGGGGCAACCTTGACGCCCTTATCGCCACGGCGCGACCACCGGAGAACT
>PKXB01000006.1 GCA_003133345.1 Hyphomicrobiales bacterium
GAGACGACCGGACAGATTCGGCTCGGCAAAACCCTGACGACCCCCTCACACCTCATCGAGGGCATGAGTACCGCGGTCAGCAAGGCCGGTGCCGAGTTCAGATCGGCGCGGCTGTTCCTGCATGGCACAACGGTGGCCATCAACGCATTGCTCGAGCGCAAGGGTGCGCACACCGCCCTCATTACCACACGTGGGTTCCGCGACATCTATGAGATCGGTCGAGTGAACCGCCCGGAAGCGTACAATCTGTTCTTCCGCAAGCACCGGCCATTGATCGAGCGTGCACTGCGGATCGAAATTGACGAGCGCATCGACGCAACAGGGCGCGTGCTTAAGGATCTCGATGAAGATGAACTCGAAGCCGTAGCGCAGCGGCTCGAGCGCGAGAAGATCGAGGCGGTCGCGATCCTGTTCTTGCATTCCTACCGCAATCCGGACCACGAGATCCGTGCGCGCGATTTCCTGGTGCGGCGACTGCAGAATGTCTTCGTCACTATCTCGCATGAGCTCTCGCAAGAATACCGCGAGTTTGAGCGCACCTCGACGGTTGCGGCAAATGCCTATATCGGTCCGCGCGTGCAGCGCTATCTCGACGAGACGAATGCGTTCCTCAACCAAGCGGCATTTCCCGGTAAATTTCTGATCGTACAATCGACCGGCGGCCTTTATGACGCGGAGCAAGCCGGGCGCGAATGCATCCGCATGCTCGAATCCGGCCCGGCCGCAGGCGTCATTGGCACGCGCCAATTATGCGCGGCGATCGGCATGAAGAACGCGATCGCCTTCGACATGGGCGGCACCACCGCCAAGGCCGGCGTGATCTTCAACGGCACGGAAATGACGGCAGGACACGTCATGGTCGGCGGCTACAATGAGGGTCTGCCGATTCAGATTCCGATGATCGACATCGCGGAGGTCGGCACCGGAGGCGGCAGTATCGCACGCGTCGTCGCGGGTTCCGCGATGCGCGTCGGTCCCGAAAGTGCGGGCGCTGCTCCGGGCCCTGTCTGCTATGGCAATGGCGGAACGGAGCCGACGATTACGGATGCCAATCTGATCCTCGGCCGTCTGACGCCGGAGAACTTCCTCGGCGGCGAGATGCGTCTCGACGCGGAAGCCGCGCACGAGGCGATCCTGAACAAAATCGCAAGCCCGCTCGGCCTCGACGTGATCGCAGCCGCAGACGGCATCGTACGCATCGCCGTTACACAAATGGCAAATGTNNTCACGCGACGAGAATGCCGAAATCGTCAGTCTGCGGCTGTCCGTTACAGGCATCATCAGCAAACCCGATCATGCTCCGCAATCAGCTAAAGGCGCGTCATCCGATGTGGCGCTAATTCGCAAGTCAAACGTCGAGTTCGGCGTGCTTGGTGGCCGGCTAGATACGCCGATCTATGATCGTGACCGTCTCCCCGCCGGTTCGCGAATTCACGGCCCCGCCTTGGTGCAGGAATATGCATCGACGACGGTCGTTGCCCCGGGCGACCGGCTTATCGTTGATCGATTCGGCAATCTCGATATCGAAGTGGACGTGGCATGAGCGGCAAAAAGCAAAAGAACGGGGTCGACCCCGTCGTCACCGAGATTATCCGCAACTGCTTCATCGCCGCGACCGAGGAGATGAAGACCAATTTGATGCGGACTGCGTACAATATGATTATCTATGAGGCGCTCGATTTCACGGTCGGCCTCTTCGATCGTCACGGTAATACTGTTTCGATCGGCATCGGCTTGCCCATGTTTATTCGCGGGATGAGTGAGACCATCAAGGCCAAGATCAGGCATTTCGGATACGAGCGGATGGAGCCGGGCGACGTTCTACTGACAAACGACGCTTACGTCACCGGCAGCCACCTCAATCACATGACGTTTTCGGTGCCGATCTTCCACGACGGCGAATTGATCGGCTTCTCCGCATGCATGGCACATTGGCAGGACATCGGCGGCACACTCGACGGCATGACGCGTGACATTTATTCCGAAGGTCTGCAAATGCCGATCGTTAAAGCCTGGCGCGCCGGCGTTCCCAATGAGGATGTGCTTTCCGTCATCCGCATGAATGTGCGACTACCGGAGCGCGCTTTGGGCGACCTGCGGGCCCAGGTGGCCGCGGTCAAGACCGGCGAAAAGCGCTTTATCGAGCTTGTTACGAAATACGGGCACGACGCAGTTCTCGCTGCGATCGAAGCGATCTTCGATCATTCTGAAACAGTGGCGCGGGAGAGCGTGCGGCAGATCCCGGACGGGACCTACGAGGCCGAGTCTTTCATGGACGATGATGGCGTCGACACCGGAAAGCGCGTGCCCATGCGGGTGAAGGTCATCGTTGACGGGGACCACATGAAAGTCGACCTCACCGGCATTAGCGAGCAGGTGAAGGGCTTCTACAACTCCGGCGAGACCGCCGGCCGCTCGGCCGCGCAGGTCGCGTTCAAATGCATCACCTCCGGCCTCGATTTGCCGATCAACGATGGCTCGTTCCGCAACCTCGAAGTGGTGCTGCCGCCGGGCAAGGTAGTGAGCGCGCAGCGCCCGGCGCCGATGCGATGGTGGATGACTTATCCGATGACCATCGTCGACACGATCTTCAAGGCGCTCGCGCCCGCGGTCCCGACGCGCGTCATCGCGGGCCATCACGCCGACCTCGTCATAGCCATGATCAACGGCCGCCACCCGCGCGACAACAACCTTTTCATCTATCTTGGCGGACTGATTGGCGGGGGTTGGGGCGCCAAGCACAGCCAGGACGGCATGAGTGCCACGATCTGCATCAATGACGGCGACACCCATAACGGTCCGAGCGAGCAGGTCGAGGCGAAGTTCCCGCTTATCGTCGAGAAGTACGGGCTGCGCGAGGATTCCGGCGGTGCCGGCAAGCACCGCGGCGGGCTCGGTACCGAACAGGTCGTTCGGGCGCTCGAAGACATCATGTTCAATGCGCAGATCGAGCGCGTCGATTGCCGCCCCTGGGGACTGTTCGGCGGGCTTTCCGGGCTTGGTAACGAGGTGCAGCTTCAGCGCAACGGCGAGGATACCCGCTTCCCGACCGGCAAGGTGCTGGCGCAACTTCTCAGAAAGGGCGACGTCTACACCCTGCGGTCCGGCGGCGGCGGCGGTTATGGCAACCCGCTCGACCGCAAGCTCGAAGACGTCGAAAACGACGTCCGTCAGGGCTATACCTCGAGCGAAGCGGCGCATGCGCTTTACGGCGTGGAAATCGATTCGGCGACCGGGCGCGCCGACGCGTCCCGCAGCGAAAGGCTGCGTGCCGACATGCGCCGACGCGGCCTGCCCAAGGATCAACCCTTCGCCCGCGAGGACTTCTCGCGCTTCGGCTGCCCGCATTGCGCCTGGCCGAAGCTCGATCCCGATGCCGCGCCGATGATGCGCGCGGTCGCCGCCGCCGGCATCAACAACTTTCGCTGCTGTTAGGAACGCCCATGGCTAAAACATCCTCTGCAGCCATCCGCCGCGCATCAGAACGTCCTGGTGAAGATACCATCGTCTCCGTGGATCGAGCATTTTGGATCATCGAGCTGCTGGCGGATATTGCGGACGGTGCAAGCCTTGCGGATATTGCGCGCCATCTGGATGTGAACAAAGCGATCGCCGTCAAGCTGCTCGCGACGTTGGCGCGACTCGGGCTTGTATGGCGTGACGATCGCGTGCAACGTTACAATCTCACATTTCGTATCAGCAATCTGGGGCTGCGCCAGTTGCAAACAAATCGGTTGCTCGACCAGTGCGCGCCGGCGCTGAGAGTACTCGCGGAGCAAAGCGGTGAACTTGTGCGTCTCGCCATCGTGGAACACAACGAGCGTATCACGTGGGTGCATGCGGTCGCCGGCACCAAGCGCTCATTGCAGATCGATCCCAATTATTCGCACGAGGTCCAACTGAACACCCATGCAATCGCCAAGGCTTGGCTCTCGACCATGCCTTTCGAGCGCGCTCTCAAGCTCATGCTGCGCCAGGGCATAGCCTCGTTGACACCGCGTTCGAAGGTGATGATTGATGCCATTCGCGCTGACCTGCATCGTACCGCGCGTGAGGGCTTCGCGATCAGCCACGAGGAAAGCGAGCTCGGTGTCGGTGCCATCGCGGCGCCAATCATGGTTGCCTCATTTGCGGGCACCCAGGAGTGAGTCGGTGCTGTCAGCCTTGCAGCGCCAACGATCCGTATGGGACCGGCGGAGCTTGAAAACTGCGCTCCTGCGCTCATCGAGACCGTCAAACGGCTCGGAATGATCTGGCCGATGAAAGTGCACACTGCTGTTTCTTTAGCCGCAGCGATAAAACCGGCAATAAGGAGATGATCATGCCACGTCACGCGAATTACCTGCCGAACGGCGTCATTCCCGCAGTCCTGTTGCCTTTCAACGAGGATCTTTCGATCGACGAGGGGGGTTTTCGTTCGCATCTGGCGGATATCGCAGGGACCGAAGGCATTTCAGCCATAACTATCAATGCGCATTCGACTGAAGTTGCTTCCTGCACGTTCGATGAGCAACAGCGCGTGCTCGAAATCGCGCAGGANNCGCGCATCGCAAAAATGGCCGCCGCGGGCGGCGCCGCCGCCCTGCTCGTCTTTCCACCCGCGCCGTTCACTCTCGGGCAGTCACCGCAGATGGCGCTCGCGCACTTCAAACGCATCGCCGATGCGAGCGACCTGCCGCTGATCGCATTCCAGTATCCGCTGTCCACGGGTCAGGGTTATCCGCGCGACACGTTGCTGAGGCTTTGCGACGCGGTGCCGACGCTGCGCGCCATCAAAGACTGGTCGAACAATGTGCAGCAGCATGAATGGAACATACGCACGCTGCAGAGCTTGCCGCGTTCAGTGAACGTGCTGAGCACGCATTCGGCTTGGCTTTTCAGTTCACTGGTCCTTGGATGCAACGGACTACTCTCCGGCAGTGGCAGCGTCATCGCCGATCTGCAGGCGCAACTATTTCGCGCCGTGCGTAACAACGATCTTGCCGAGGCCAAGCGCATCAACGACCGCATCTATCCGCTTGCGCGCGTATTCTACGCAGAGCCCGCGGCCGACATGCACAACCGGATGAAGGAAGCCCTCGTACTGCTTGGACGCCAGCGCCGTGCCGTGACGCGTCCGCCGCTTATGAAGCTCGATGCTGCGGAAATTGAGCGAATAAAACAGGCCTTGATCGATGCCGGCCTGTTGCTTACGGGCGACAAGCGTGTTGCCGCCTAGACACGGATTGTGAACTCACAACAGAAAATCGGGAGGGAATGATAATGAAAAGACAAAGTAGAATACTCGCAACGGGCTTTGCACTTGCTCTTGTTTTGAGCACGACGGCTCTCGCCCAAGAACCGGTAAAGATCGGATTCGTCACGGAACTTACGGAGCCGTGGTCGTTTTTCGGCACGAGTTGTGTCGCCGGCCTTAAGCTTGCCGAGCTGCAAATCAACCCGGCAGGCAAACGCAAGATCGAATTCATCACCATCGATAATCAGACGAGACCTGACCAGGCACTCGCCGCCTCGCGCAATCTGGATGTCCAGAGTAAGGTGATCGCGCTCAGCGGACCGACAAGCTCCGATACTGCTCTCGCCATGAACGGCTATGCCGAGCAGAACAAAGTGCCGTTCGTCGTCCCGGTCGCCGCCTTTCCGCAGCTGACCAAGCCGGGCACGCGCTATACGTTCCGCATTGAACCCGACGCGGCGGGCTGGGGCTATGCCATCGCCCAGTTTGTCGCCAAGCAAAAGCCGTCGGCCAAGGTCGCGGTCATCTATTCGGATTTTGCGCTGATGCGCGCCATCGTGGCGGGACTGAAATATCAGGCGTCCAAGGCCGGCCTGAAGATCGAGCCGGAAATCTTGTTCCCACAAGGTACCAGCGATGCGACCGTGCAGGCCGCCCAAGTGCGCGCCGCCAATCCTGATTATGTCGTCGTGATCGGTGCGGGCGGATTCGACAGCACACTGACCAACCAACTGCTCGATATCGGCATCCGGACGGACCAGATCATCCATCCCTTCGGCATCACCACACAGGTGAAGAACTGGGGCAAGCGCAGCGTGGGTTCCTACTATGGGACCTTTTTCGATGCCAATCTCGACAAATTGACCGCCGAGGGTAAACAATTCGTCGATCAATTCCGCGCACAGAACGACCGCCCGCCCTCATATATCGAAAACTACTGCTTTGTAACCGCTCACATCATCCGCGAGGTGATCGACAAGAATCCAGGCGCAGGCGATGATCGTGAGAAATTTCGTGATGCTGTTTCCGCGCTGAAAACCAAGGAAACGACGTCCGGCATTCCGATCACTTTCGACAAGAACGGTGCTCGCAAGGAATACATGTATTTCATGCAGATCCAGGACGTGCAGGCGAAGGACTACAAGTCAAAACAAGTCTTCTACATCGAATGGGATCCGGAAGTGATCCCGGTTTACGACTTGATCAAGTAATCACAAAGCCCGCCCGCGGCTGCCGCGGGCGGGCGTTTCTCCCTGCGGTTATCGCCCGAATGTCGGACGCCACAATCATCATATTGCTGTCGATGATCACGACCGGGCTGATGCTCGGCATGATCTTCTCACTCGTCGCCGTGGGCGTCACCATCATCTATGGCAGCATCTGGATGCCGAATGCAGCCAATGGGCAATTTTTCCTGCTCGCCGCTCTCTTGCTCTGGTCGGCCTCGGTCTCGTGGGGCCTCCATCCCGCTTTAGCCGCGCTAATTATAATCGGTCTCAGCGTACCATTCTCATATGCGCTCGAGATTTTGTTGATCCGGCGTTTCTACGACGTGCCGAACCGCAACATCTCTTATTTCGTGCTCAGCCTCGGCATCACACAGATCCTTGCCGGTATCTTTTCGATCACCTACGGCATCTGGAGCGATCAGTTCCAGCTTCCTCCGCTTGTTGGCGGCCTCACCATGCTCGGGCCCTTCCCGATGGTGAATAACCGGCTCGCCGCGATGCTCATCGCGGCACTATTGCTCGTGGCACTTTTCACCCTGCTGCGCTATCACCGTTATGGCCGCGCGCTGCGTGCTGTATTTCAGAATCGCGAGGCAGCGGCTTTGCGCGGCGTCGATGTGCGCGCCGTCTACCGCATGTCGTTCGTGCTTGGGAATGCCGTGGTATTCGCGGGCGGAGTCCTGTTCGCCTGCGCCTATTCGTTCGATTTTTCTATCGCCTGGACGATGGCTATCACGGCCTTCGCGATTATGATTATCGGCGGACCGGGATCGGTGCTCGGTGCGCTCGTGATCGGCATGGTATTCGGGCTGACGCAGGCGGCCGTCAGCATTTTTGCGAGTCCGACCATCGCCGCCTTCTCCTATCTCGGGGCGATGCTTGTTATCCTTTTGTTTCGCCCATCCGGATTGTTTGCGCGATGAATGTCCTCACCAGCCGCTGGCTGCCGCATGCGATCTTCGCGTTCGCCGCATTCGCGATGCCGCTGGTTTTCTCCGGCAACCGCTATTTCGCGTTCATCGTCGGCATTACGCTCTTGAGCGTGCTTTGGGCGACGGGCATGAACCTGCTGTACGGCTATACCGGATTGATGCCGTTGATGTTCGCTGGCATCGCGGGCATCAGCGCCTATGTCACGATTGGGCTTTCGGCAGCCGGCTGGTCCTTTTGGCTAGCGATGCTCGTCGGCTCGATCGCCGCGTCACTCGTCGGCATCGTTCTCGGGCTACCGTCGCTGCGCCTGCGCGGATTCTATTTCACGCTCTGCTCACTCGTAATTCAGTCCGTAATCACCCTCGCCTTCGTTTATTTCGTGAATCTTACGAATGGCGATGTCGGCATCTCGCACATTCCCTTGCCCGAGTTGCCCGGTGGCGGCCAGCTGACCGGCACCAGTTATGAGCTCGTGCTCGCCGCTTTGACGGTGATCGGCGTCGTCGTGCTCACGTTATTGGTCGAGTCTGGCTTCGGGCACAGGCTGATTGCCATTCGCGAGGACGATGGGCTGGCCGAGACGCTGGGAATCAACGTGACGCGCCAGAGGCTCGCTGCGTTTTTCATCGCCTCGTTGTTCGCAAGCATCGGCGGCGCGCTATACGCCCCCTATGTCGGTTTTGTTTCACCACGCAGTTTCGACGTGCTTGTCAGCCTCAATATCTGGCTGATGGTCGCTTTCGGTGGGCGCGGCACAATCTGGGGCCCCGTGGTCGGTGCGGTGATCCTCGCGCCGCTGCCGTTCCTCTTGCAAGATTACTACATGATCAAGGACGTCGTGTACGGCCTCTTGATCATCGGCGTTATTGTGTTGCTGCCGGCCGGCATCGTAGGCGGATGGAAGCGGAAAGCCGCGGCCGGCGAGCCAGCACCGGACGTTGCTCAGAAAACGGCCCCAGCACGATGACTTTGCTCGACGCCAAACTCGTCTCCATGCGCTTCGGCGGGGTTGTCGCGCTGAGCGATGTCAATGTTCACCAGGAGGCGGGTGAGACGCTCGGGGTGATCGGGCCAAATGGTTCCGGTAAAACGACACTCGTGAACGTCATCACCGGCCATCTCACCCCACAGAACGGTGCAGTGCTGTTCGATGGCGCGCCGCTGCTTGGGCGAAAGCCCTTCCAGATTGCGGCCGCCGGGCTGAGCCGCACCTATCAATCGGTCCGGGTGTTTTCGGAACTCACGACGCGCGAAAACATCGCGACCGCCCTCCTCGACGCGCCGCGGCCTCTCCCTTCGGAGGGCGTGGCGGAGACCGCGGAGTGGCTCGGGCTGACACCCCGGTTCGATGCGCGCGCCGGCAGTCTCACCCTTTACGAGCAGCGACGCCTCGAGATTCTGATGCGCCTCGTGCAGCAGCCAAAGCTGCTGATGCTCGACGAGCCAGTGGGCGGATTATCCTCAGCTGAAGTGCGCGCGACCATCAATCTCCTCTCGGAACTGAAAGCCCGCTGCACTATTTTCGTCATCGAGCACACGATGAAGGTGATCCGTGAGCTCGCCGATCGTGTAATCGTATTGGTCGCGGGAGAAAAAATTGCCGATGGTCCGCCGGCGGAAATTTTGTCTGATCAGCGCGTCATCGAAAAATATCTGGGCAGCGTCGATGCTTGAGCTTTCCGGCATCACCATTCGCTACGGGCCCTTCCTGGCGGTCGATGGCATCGATCTTCGTGTCGATGAAGGTGAGATCGTCGGCATCGTAGGACCGAATGGCGCTGGCAAGTCCTCGCTCGTCAAGGCGGTGGGTGGGATCGTGAAGCCGGTCGCGGGCCGCATTGTCTTCCGTTCGCGCGACCTGTCCGATGTGCCAGTGCATGAGCGGATCAGTCTCGGCATTTCAATCGTGCCAGAGGGCCGTGGCCTGTTTCCGCGAATGTCGGTTGAGGAAAACCTGCTGATGGGTGGCTATGCGCTCAAGAGCGCCGAACAAATGGCTGTGAATATCGAACGCTGCTTCTCGCTTTTCCCCATCCTGGCCGAGCGTCGCATGCAGGCCGCGGGCACGCTGTCGGGTGGACAGCAGCAGATGCTCGCGGTCGCCCTGGGGCTGATGTCGGATCCGAAGCTCCTCGTACTCGACGAACCTTCGCTCGGTCTTGCGCCAATCGTCATCGGGGAGATCGGCCGTACCTTACGCAAGTTGCGCGAGACCGGCCTCACCGTACTCCTCATCGAGCAAAATGCGAGACTGACCTGCAGCGTCGCACAGCGCATCTATATTTTGGCGGACGGCGTCGTGCGTCATCACGACACTGCCGACCGCGTCATGGCGAGCCCGGAATTGCTCGAGCACTTAATCTAATTACTTGATGCAAAGTTGGCGAAAGCGCAAAAATTCCAATGCCGGCTCATTTGAGACGAGTCCGGGTGGAATATAGGCTGCGGTCATATGCAGCGGATATAAAATGAGAAATTCTTTATTTGGACAATGGCGGTCCCGAGAGGAGTCGAACCTCCGACCTTCGGTTTAGGAAGCCGCCAGACTGTCAACAGGATATA
>PKXB01000085.1:0-836 GCA_003133345.1 Hyphomicrobiales bacterium
CACCGTCCCGTTGAATGCCGCCGGCGTCGCCATCCTGATCTATGTCGTGGCGCGCGGCCGTCAGTTTGATCCGTGGCTGCGCCTGATCGGTGCTTCGGCGCTCGCCCAGCACGTGGTCGCACTCTTCTATAATGCGTCAATCGCCCGCTATCATTACCTGACCTGGTTCCTCACCATGGTGGTGGTCATGGTGTGGGCGCACCAGGTCGGAATGGGCTGGCTCAAGCGCCGCTATCCGGTAATGTCGGACCGCATAGTATCGCACCCTTGGTCGCACCGGCTTGCATCCGGCCTGTCGTGGCTGCAAAAGATATCCGCATGAGCAAACAACCCACCGGGATCGCCAACGGTCTGACCAATTACGGCGACCCGGATTTTTCACTCTATCTGCGGCGCTCGTTCGCGCGCTCGATGGGCTATTCCAATGCCATGCTGGCAAAGCCGGTGGTCGGCATCGCCTACACGCCATCGAGCTTCAACAATTGCCACCGGCATTTTCCCGAACTGCTGGATGCCGTGAAACGCGGCGTGCTGGCGGCCGGCGCGCTGCCGATAGAATTCCCCACCATCTCGCTCGGCGAGGTGTGGCTGTCGCCGACCAGCCTGAAATTCCGCAACCTGATGTCGATGGATACCGAGGAAATGGTGCGCGCGCAGCCCATGGATGCCGTGGTGCTGATGGGCGGCTGCGACAAGACGGTGCCGGCGCAGCTCATGGGCGCGGTGTCGGCCGGGCGGCCGGCAGTCATGCTGGTGGGCGGACCGATGATGACCGGGCGCCACCGCGGCGAGCGGCTGGGCGCCTGCACCGATTGCCGCCGGTTCTGGGCGCAATA
>PKXB01000085.1:873-12562 GCA_003133345.1 Hyphomicrobiales bacterium
GCCGACCGCTTGCGCGCGGCGGAAGCGACCGGTGCATTGGCTGTACAATTGATCGGCTCAAAGCTCACGCCGGACAAAATCATCAATCAGAAATCGATGGAGAACGCGCTGCGCGTGCTGCTCGCGATCGGCGGCTCCACCAATGGGATTATCCATCTGACCGCGATCGCCGGCCGCGCCGGCGTGCCGGTGTCGCTCGCGCGGCTCAATGAATTGTCCGACAGCACGCCGGTGCTGGTGAACCTGAAGCCGGTCGGCAACGGTTACATGGAGGATTTCTTCGCCGCCGGCGGCATGGGCGCGCTGATGCGGGAGTTGAAGGATCTGCTGCATCTCGATGTCATGACGGTGACCGGCGAGACGTTGGGCGAACGGCTTGCACACGACAGCGACGCATGGATCGACCGCACCATCATCGCGGAACGCAAGAAGCCGCTGGAGCCGCAGGGCGGCCTGGTCGCGCTGTTCGGCAATCTTGCCCCGCAAGGCGCGATCCTCAAGCGCTCGGCGGCCGACGCCAATCTGTTCGAGTTCGAGGGCAGGGCGGTGGTGTTTTCCTCGCTCGCCGATCTGGCCGCGCGCATCGACGATCCCAAGCTCGATGTCGAAGCCAACGATATTCTGGTGCTGCAAAATGCCGGCCCGCATTCGGCGTCGGCGATGCCGGAGGCCGGCTATCTGCCGATCCCGAAAAAGCTCGCGACCAAGGGCGTCAAGGACATGGTGCGGGTCTCCGATGCGCGCATGAGCGGCACCGCCTTCGGCACCGTCGTGCTGCACGTGACGCCGGACAGCGCCTCCGGCGGCCCGCTCGGCCTGGTGCGCAACGGCGACCGCATCCGGCTCTCAGTCAAGGAGCGCCGCATCGATCTCATGGTCGATGACGCGGAACTTAAGCGCCGCGCCGCCGCCGCCAAGCCTGCGGCTGATAAGCCGGAGCGCGGCTATGCCCGGCTCTATGCCCAGGAAATTCTTGGCGCCGATCAGGGCTGCGACTTCGCGTTCCTGAAGCCGCGTTGAACGGCTGCCGCAGCGCCATTTTCGCGCAAAATGTCGCGATCGCATTCACATCTTCGTATGGCTAATTGCCAATTAAAGATTTTGGCTCGCGGAAATTAACGTGGCCCTAAAACCAGCCCCAATAAGTTGTGGAAAATCGCGGATTGTTCGGCATGCGCCGCAAGCACCCGAATGTGGAGCAATGCGCCAGACACAGAACAATGTGGAGAGCTATCGCGACTGGAGAATGGTCGTTCTCGCCGGCGTGCTCGGCTTTGCCGTCACGCTCGCCGTGATGGAAATCATCGACGCCTATTTGCTGTCGCTGACCTCGCTGTCGATCGCATTGGCGGCCGTCACCGGCTCGCTGTCCGGTATCTGCCTGGTCGGATCATTTTCGGCCTGGCGCGTCAGGCAGAAGCTCAGCGAGCAGAATATGCGGCTCGATGGTGCGCTTAACAACATGATTCAAGGTCTGTGCATGTTCGATGCGCAGAATCGGCTGCTGGTCTGGAACGAGCGCTACCGGGCCATGTACAACATCGATCCGCTGCGCATCTGGCGCGGCTGCACGATCCGTGACCTGCTCGACGCCCGCATTGCAGCCGGCACGTTCCCGCTCGATCCGGCGCGCTACGACGGCGAACTGCGCACGGCGCTCAAGCAAGGCAAGAGCTTCAGGCTCAACATCGAATTGAGGGACGGCCGCATCATCGACGCCGTCAATCAGCCGATCGAAGGCGGCGGCTGGGTGGCGACGCATGAGGACATCACCGAACGCAAGCGCGCCGAGCACGAGCTGATTCGCACACGGACGTTTCTTGATACGATCATCAACAATGTACCTTCGAACATCGTCGTCAAGGAACTCCCGAGCCTGCGCTATCTTCTGGTCAACCAGGCCGGCGAAAAACATTTCGGTCTCCCGCGCGAAAAAATGATCGGCAAGACCGCCGCGGAGATTTTTCCGAAGGGAACCGCCGATCTCATTCATCAGCGCGATCTCGAACTGCTGAAATCCTGCCGAGAGACATTTACCGACGAGCACGCGATCGTTACACCAGACGGCACTAATCGCATCGTTTCCACGACGCGGCATCCCGTCATGGGCGACGACGGAAAACCGCAATATATGATTTCCGTCATTGATGACTTGACCCAACGCAAGCGCGACGAAGCGTACATTGCGCATATGGCGCATTACGACACGCTCACCGAGCTGCCGAATCGGACGGCGTTCAACGAATGCGTCGCCGCCACGCTCGAGCTAGCGGCGGCTGCGGGCGAAAGCTTCGGCCTGCTCAGCATCGACCTCGATCGCTTCAAGACGGTCAACGACGTGTTCGGCCCCTCGGTCGGCGACAGGCTATTGCGCGAAGTAGCGGGCCGGCTGGAGCAGGCCTGCCAAGGCGCGTTTATCGCCCGCGTCGGCAGCGACGAATTCCATGTCATCACGCCGACCGGGCCGCAACCGGCGACCGCCGAGACGCTGGCGGCAAAGATGTTGGCGGCGCTCGATACCGATATCGACATCGACGGCTTACCGCAGCGGGTGGGACTGACCGTCGGCGTCGCCATCTTCCCGCAGGACGGCGTCGACGCAGTGACCCTGGTCGCCAACGCGGATGCCGCACTGTTCCGCGCGAAATCGGAAATGCGCGGATCGATCCGCTTCTTCGAACTGGCGATGGACCAGCAGCTGCGTGCAAAGCGCGTGCTGCAGCAGGATTTGCGCACGGCCATCGTGCGCGACGAGATTGAACTGCACTACCAGCCGCAGGCGCATATCGACGGCGAGATCACCGGCTTCGAGGCGCTCGTGCGCTGGCACCACCCGCGTCAGGGGATGGTCTCGCCCGGCACCTTCATTCCGCTCGCCGAGGAGAGCGGGATCATCATCGAACTCGGCGAATGGATTCTGCGCACCGCCTGCCGCGAGGCGGCGTCCTGGCCGTGGCCGCTGTACATCGCCATCAATCTGTCGCCGGTGCAATTCCAGCACGGCGATCTGCCGAAGCTGGTGCACCAGGTGCTGCTGGAAACCGGCCTCTCGCCGGCCCGACTCGAGCTCGAGATCACCGAAGGCGTGCTAATCGGCGATTTCAACCGCGCGGTTTCGGTCCTGCGCCGGCTGAAAGCTCTCGGCGTGCGCATCGCCATGGACGATTTCGGCACCGGCTATTCGTCGCTGTCGTATTTGCAGTCATTCCCGTTCGACAAGATCAAGATCGACCAGTCCTTCATCGCCAATCTCGGCCGCAGCCAGCAGGCGGCCACCATCGTGCGCGCGGTGATCGCGCTCGGCCGCGGGCTCGCTCTGCCGGTGGTGGCGGAGGGCGTGGAGACCGAAGAACAGCTCAAGTTCCTCGCCAGCGAATCCTGCAACGAGATCCAAGGCTATTTCGTCGGCCGGCCAAAACCGATCGCGGATTATGCGGCGTTGGTCGGGCGTCGGGATGCGCCGAAGCAGAAGGCGCTCGCGGCCACCGGCTGAACGATCGGGGCTGGCGCGCAGGACACAGGCTCAGGTAATGCGTAGCGCGGCGCGGCCCGTCACTTTTCCGTTTTCCACCAACGCATGCAATTCTTCGGCCTGCTCCATCGGCCGAATTTCACTGACCAAGGGCCAGACTTCGCCACGCGCGACCAGCTCAAGCGATTCGATCACTTCAATACGGGTGACATAACGACTGCCGAGAATCTGTTGTTCCTTGTGCAGAAGATCCTTGGCGGAGAGCTGGAATGGCTTTCCCGCACCGCCGAGGGTCACCAGCCGGCCGCGCTTGCCGAGCGCCTTGGCGCCAGCTTCCAGCGTCGCCGTCGATGAGACATAGTCCACTGCGACATCCACGCCGCGGCCGCCGGTCAGATCTTTCAGGGCCTCGACCACATCGTCTTTCGACGCGTCGACGATCTCGTGCGCCCCGGCTTTGCGGCAGGCCGCAAATTTGTCCTTGGCGATGTCGACGGCGATGACACGGGCGCCGGCCCAATTCGCCATCATCACCTGATGGATGCCGAGCCCACCGCCGGCGCCAAACACCGCGACGCTTTCCCCGGCCCGGATGCGTGCGCGCTTGAGCACTTTGTAAGGCGTGGCGAGCGCGTCGGTGACGACGCCGATTTCCGCCGGGTGCGCTTTGTAATCAAGCCCCTCGGGAAGGCAGATGAAGTTGCGGGCCGGAAGTTTTATGTATTGCGCATAGCCGCCATCGCATTCCTTGCCGACGAGGCCGTTGAGGTTGTCGCAAAGCGGTTCGAGATTGGACAGACAATATCGGCAATGGCCGCAATTGAGATAATAGTAGGCCGTCACCGGATCGCCCACCTTGAGGCTCGTGACGCCGGCGCCGATCTCAACGATCTCTCCGGTGATCTCATGACCGATGATGCGCGGGAAGGCGAGCCGCATACGCCCGGCCTTATAGTGCTGGATGGTAAGCCCGCAGCCGCATGCCAACACGCGCGCCACCGCTTCGCCGGGACCGGCGATCGGATCCGGCATGTCAACGAGTTCGAATGGCGTATTGGCGGCTCTCAGCACCAATGCCCGCATGGCGGACTCCTCAGTTGAACATGAAATTGGCGGCCTTCAGGAACAGCGTGCGGTTGACACCGTCCGAATGGAGGAAGGCGGCGGCGTCGCGCACCAGCTTCTCGACGCCAACTTCCTTCATGTAGCCGTGACCGCCGTGAATCTCGAGCGTCCAGGTGGCAATCTTCCAAGCTGCCTGCGACGCCATGGCCTTGGGCAGAGCTCCAAGCGTTTTGTCCCAGCCTTGATCTTGGTGATCGGCCAGCCAGCAGGCGCGATGAATGTAGGAACGCGACGCGTCGATCAACATCTTCATCTCCACGAGCTGGGCGCGGATGCCGTCGTGCTCGATCAGCGGTTTGCCGCCCTGCACGCGCACCTTAGCCCAATCTATCGCCTTTTGGTGCAGCGCAACCGCGACGCCGAGAATACTCGCCGCCGCGTAGGAATTGCTCGACGGAAAGAAGCGGGCGAGGACGTCGAAACCCTTGCCGACTTCGCCGACCCGGTTCTCGTCGGGAAAGAAACAGTCCTGAAAGATCAGCTCGGCGTTGTTGGCGAGCCGCTCGCCCATCTTGTCGTGCACGCGGCCGATGCTGAAGCCCTGCCGCCCGCGCTCGAGCAGGAAGCAAGTCATGCCATCGGCCATCGGCTTGTTCTTCTCGGTCTGGATGAACACCAGGTAGAAGCTGGCGCGATTGCCGTTCGAGATGAAGTGCTTCATGCCGTTCACGATCCAGCCGNNTAATTCGATGCATTGTCCGGCTCCGTAATGGCGATCGCCAGCACGCCCTTCGGATCCTTGGCGAAGATCGCGAGCGAGCGTTTCTGCTGCTCTGCGTTGAGCGCCTGTTCCATGATATGCGCGAGCTTCAAGGTCTGCGCCATGACCACCGATGTGCCGAGGTCGCCGATCGCCAGTTCCTCCACCACCATCGCGGTGGTGACCGAATCGGTGCCGAGGCCGCCATACTTCTCGGATAGCGTCATGGTGCGGATGCCGACGGCGTCGGCGGCGGCGACGATTTCCTCGGAATAGCCGGCCGCCGGATCGGTCATGGCATCGAGCGCCGGCGCCTTTGGCGTCACCACCTCTGCGACGAAACGTCTGACGGTTTCAAGAATCGCCCGCTGCTCATCGGATTGAATGAACATCTCTTCCATCGAAAATCTCCCATTTATTGTCAGTAACTCTATCACGCCGGCACATGGCGATGCAGCCGCGTGCGGGCGGTCATCCCGGCTGTTTCGACGATGGCCGATTATTGATTCTCCGAGACTCGATTGATGCTAGGAATGCTCGGCTGCGGATGAGCGGTCGGATCATCGGACGGTCGATGGGGCGCGGTGCAATGAAGGTAGCAATTCTCGAACAACCCAGAAAATTCGTCGTGCGCGAGCGCCCGGTTCCGCGCGCCGAAGCGGGCGAAGTGGTCGTGCGCATCGCCGCCACCGCGGTTTGTCACACCGATCTCGATATGTATCTGGGCCATCATCCCGGCGTTCGGTATCCCGTTGTGCTCGGGCACGAAGCGACCGGTACGATCGCGACGGTGGGAGCGGACGTGAGCGGGTTGCAGCCGGGTCAGAACGTCATCATCAATCCGGTGATCAGTTGCGGGCACTGCGATTGTTGCCGGCGAGGCGACGAACATCTGTGCCGCAATGCCGGAATTATTGGTCGTGAATTTGAAGGCTCACTCAGCCAGTATATTCGCCTGCGGGCGCGTTACGTCCATCCGCTGCCTGCGCACTTGCCGCTGGCCGAAGCAACGCTGATCGAGACGCTCGCGACCGTACGGCACGCGCAGGTGCGCGCCGGCATCGCAGCCGATGAGTCCGTCGTCGTTCTGGGACAGGGAACGACTGGTCTTCTGCATACGCGCCTGGCAGTCCTCACCGGCGCCAAACAGGTGATTGCGATCTCCCGCACGCAGTGGAAAATCGACTTGGCGACGCGCATGGGCGCTCGCCATACCGTGCGAGCCAGCGTGGACGAAGCGGTGGACAAGGTTCAACAGCTGACCGACTGTGCCGGCGCTGACGTGGTTATTGATACGGTTGGTGACGCAGACACGTTGCGCGCCGGGATCGCCATGCTGCGGCCGGGCGGGCGCTTCGTTTCATTTTCTTTGGGCCATGCGGATTTTTCCGGACTGAATGCTTTCGGGCTGTATTTCAAGGAAATCAGCATCATTGGGACGCGCGCCCTGACGCATGTCGACATGGCGCCCTCAATCGAACTGGTTGCGTCCGGCAAGATCGACATGTCGGTTTTCGTCACCGCGCGCTATCCACTTGATCAGGTTGCCGCGGCTTTCGAAGAATACGAATGCAACCCGAGCCGGATCTTGCGCATCGTCATCGATGCAGGCGGCGATTAGCTGTCGGCATATTAGCGGATTTTTTGGTCGGCATTGCGCTGCGCTGTGTGTTGCTCGTTGCCTTGCCGGCCTTCGTCAGTCTCGGCCTTCCAGATGTTCTGGTGAGCCTTGTACTTGCCCTCGTCCCATTCATGCGCAACGCTTTCACCCATGAACACGACGAAGACCTCGCAGCCATCGGGATACTCGTAGGGGCCGTGCAATTCGTCCCAGCCGAACACGTAGTCGCCGGGACGCAGATCCTTGCCGGCCACGCACATGCGGCCCTTGAGCACGACAATGGAGTGCCAGCTCTTGTGGGCATGCTCGGGCTCGACATAGCCGGGCGGAAATTTGACCTTCATGTCGATCCGTCCCATCGCCTTGTCATGGGCGAAGATTTTGACCTGCACGCCGTCCGGCAGCTTCAGAACGGATTTTGACCCTTCCTGCCACGGAATTTCATTGTCGTGGATGGCACGAAAGGTATGGTCGTAGTTTGCTTGCTGATTGGGCTTCATCGTCCGTTCTTGGAAACTAACCATGCTCTCGCTCCCCCCATTGCCCAGATGAACTTTGGAACGGCGTAGACGATAGCAGAACGGTTTGGTTCAAATAGCACGTCAGGTCGGCGACACGCGGCCGGTCACTGATTTCGTGTTTGCAAGCAGCCTTGATCGGGCGAAGGTAGATGGTGCTGCCGCACAGGATTGAACTGTGGACCTCCCCCTTACCAAGGGGGTGCTCTACCACTGAGCTACGGCAGCAAAAGTCGCGCAATTAACATCGGCCGGCGCGAACGCGGCGGAAACTGCCATACCGGCCCCCATTGGCGCAAGGTAAAGCCTCAACTTGCGAAGCCGCGTGGCAGGCGGATAATGCCGCCATGACGCGCACGAGCGAAGACGACAGGAAAGCTAAGAAAACCGGACGCCTAGCCGCCGCGCTGCGGGAAAACCTGCGCCGGCGCAAGGCGCAGGAACGCTCGCGCCACGCGCCGCAGGCGCCGGAATCCCGCTCCCCGGCGCCGCGCAATGACAAAGGCCGCTGAATAGGCAGGGCGGACAGGGGGTCGGACTTTCGCCGCATTTACCCGGCGAAGGTGGTAATCTTCCGACATATGAGGGACTAGGCGGGGCGAAAATGGATCGGATACGCATCGTCGGCGGAGCGCGTCTCAACGGCACGATCCCGATATCGGGCGCCAAGAACGCCACGCTGCCGCTCATGATCGCCAGCCTGCTCACCGAGGATACCCTGATCCTCGACAACGCGCCGCGGCTGGCCGACGTCGAACTGCTGCAGCGCATCCTCGGCAATCACGGCGTCGATGTCATGATCGCCGGCAAGCGCCCGGGCGATGATCCCAATGCCGGCCGCACTTTGCACATCTCGGCCAAGAACATCATCGACACCACCGCGCCCTACGAGCTGGTCTCCAAAATGCGGGCGAGCTTTTGGGTGGTGGCGCCGCTGCTGGCGCGCATGGGCGAGGCCAAGGTGTCGATGCCGGGCGGCTGCGCCATCGGTACGCGGCCGGTCGATTTGCTGATTATGGCGCTGGAGCAGCTCGGCGCCGAAATCGAGATCGAAGGCGGCTATGTGATCGCGCGCGCGCGCAAAGGTCTGCGCGGCGGCGACATCGTGTTTCCCAAGGTGACCGTCGGCGGCACCCACACCGCGATGATGGCGGCCGCGCTCGCCCACGGCACCACGGTGATCGAGAACGCCGCGCACGAGCCGGAAATCGGCGACGTCGCCGACTGCTTGAACAAAATGGGCGCCAGGATTTCCGGCGCCGGCACGTCGCGCATCGTGGTGGACGGCGTGGCCAGGCTGCATGGCGCGCGCCACGCGGTGCTGCCCGACCGCATCGAGACCGGCACTTACGCCATGGCGGTGGCGATGACCGGCGGCGACGTGCTGCTGCAAAACGCGCGCCCCGAATTATTGCAGAGCGCGCTCGACGTGCTGGCGCAAGCCGGCGTCACGGTGACGCCGACCAATGAAGGCATCCGCGTCGCCCGCAACGGCGCCGACCTGGCGCCGGTCGAGGTGACGACCGCGCCGTTCCCCGGCTTCCCCACCGATTTGCAGGCACAACTGATGGCGCTGATGACGCGCGCCGGGGGCACCTCGCGTATCACCGAGACCATCTTCGAGAACCGCTTCATGCACGTGCAGGAGTTGGTGCGGCTCGGCGCGCATATTCACCTCGACGGCGAAACCGCCACCATCGAAGGCGTCGAGCGCCTGCAGGGCGCGCCGGTGATGGCCACGGATTTGCGCGCTTCGGTGTCGCTGGTGATTGCGGGCTTAGCCGCCGAGGGTGAGACCATGGTCAACCGCGTCTATCACCTCGACCGCGGCTTTGAGCGGGTCGAGGACAAGCTCGCCCGCTGCGGCGCGGCGATCGAGCGGATCAGCGCGTAGCTTCTTATTCCCTCTTCCATAAGGAGAGGGTGGGTGAGGGGTTAGAGCCTCACGATAGACCTTAACCCCTCACCCGGCTCGCGCTTCGCTGTCGCTCCGCGCGATCCACCCTCTCCCTATGGGAGAGGGAAGCGAGCGCGCGGCGATCGAGCGCTCCGCGCCCGCCGCAGGATGAGGCGGGGCAGGATATTTCCTTCCGCGACTTGAGGTCGTGGGTCAGTTTGGATTTGCGTCCTAAACTTCGGCCTAGCGGGGGCGTCCATACTGGCCCATAATTGCCTTGTGGCAGCCGTCATCCGCATAATGCTTTCTAGCGCCGTCGCTTTGGCGATCATTCTTACCGTGATCTATTTCAGTTATTCACACTGACCAGGCAAGACCACCGCCAACGCCCGCGCGATGGCGACCCCGCATTTGCTTTGATGTGCGATCTGCGCGAGCGACCTAGATCCATTTTTGGCAGTTTGTGAATTTATACGAGCCGAGATTCAAGGATTTAGGGCTGCATTTTGCCGCCCCGGTGATTCCATATTGCACGAAAAATATGCTCAACCAATACGTCGTCAGAACTTGGCTGTTCTTCAACTTCCTCAGACCAAAGTACCGAAGCGGTAGGTTGGGGTTGAGCGAGCGAAACCAATCATCTCGTCGGCGCGATGGGCTCGTTAACGCTCAACCCATCCTACGGCCCCTATAAAGCCTGTCCCGGCCTCATGGTGAGACGCCCGCCTTCGCTACGTTTCGGCGGTCTCCTCAGGATGAGGCGGATCGAGCACCTACCGTTCACCGCCCCCGGCCACCTTTTTTCACCTTCACCGGCTCGAAGCTGATCTTGAGCCGGTGTCCGGTCGCCTTGGCGAAACGCGAGAGCGTGCGCGTCGACGGCTTGCCGCGCCCGCTTTCCAGCCGCGCGATCGTGCTCTGCGTCGTGTTCATGCGCTTGGCGAGTTCGGCCTGACTCAAACCGGCGCGCAGGCGCGCCTTGGCGACCTCGGCGATCAGCGCGAACTCCTCCTCCAGCGCATCGTATTCCTTCCGGTACTCCGGGTCCTTCATCCACTTCTTGTGCAGATCGCTAATCTTTGTCATCGCACGTCCTTTGCCCGCTGACGGGCAATTTCCAATTCACGCGGTGGCGTCTTTTGGGTCTTTTTCACAAAAACACGAACGATCACGACCCGCCGCACCGCTGCCGTCACATAAATCGCTCGCGAAATTCCGTCGTGTCCGGAGAGCCTAAGTTCCCATAGGCGATCTTCCAGATGCTTGACTGCCTCGCGCGGCAGACCTTGAAATCCTGCCTCTTCGATGATGGACGTGTAGCGGACGAGACGTGAGCGCATGTCGCGGGGAAGCGCCTCGATTTCCGCGTCGACAACGGCGTTTAAAGTCTCGACCGTCCAGTGCATGGTCTATATAGCAAAAAAGCGATAAGTGTCAATGAGCGGAAGCTTTCGCAGGCTTGTCCATGACTGTGCGACAGGTTTTGCCGGCTTTCAACCCAAGAGCGAATACCAGGACCATATTCCTTCCATAATTATAGGATCAAATCCCTAAATCCCGCCCTCGTGACCGAGGGGGCGTCTGATCAAGCGTCTTCTGACGCGGGGCGGGAGGCGGTGGCCGGTTGGGGGCGCTGGAGATGCGGCGCCGATCACCCAACCGGCGGTCCAAGCCGCCTCGTCCCGGCGCGCCAGCCGCGCGTCGCCGGGCCCCGTGATGGCGGGAACGGCACCGGTCACAGGCTCGCCGGACCCGACCTGGGCCCACAGCGGTGGATAGGCGGCCTTCCAATTCGAGAGGAGAGGCGGGTCGCCTGAAACGGGACGTCCACCGGGGGCGAGGCGGAGCAAACCTCAAAACACCGCGCGCGGGACGCCTTNNGCGCGCCCTCGGTTCTTTTTCGGGGCGGCGGAAAGTGGACGACGGCCTGCCCGGGGCCGCAAAGAACACGGGCGACGACGCATGCCTGAATTCGATGCGACACGCGCGCCAAACATTCGGCGTCATGCCCGGGCTTGACCCGGGCATCCATGATGAACTTCGGCACTTGAGGGCCTTACGTAGTTTAGTGTTTGCTGCGCATCATCATGGATTGCCGGGTCAAGCCCGGCAATGACAACAAAGAGGATAGCTTCGTGTCCACCATCAAAGTCCTGAGCGCCGGCGCCGTGCAGTCGATGGTGGAGGCGCTCGGCCAGGATTTCGAGCGCGCCAGCGGCACCAAACTCGATCTCATTTTCAACACCGCCGGCTCGCTGCGCGACCGCGTCAAGAGCGGCGAGGCCGCGGACCTTGTCATCCTGTCGGAATCCATCATCGCCTCGCTCGACAAGTCCGGCATGTTCGTGCCCGGCAG
>PKXB01000113.1 GCA_003133345.1 Hyphomicrobiales bacterium
GGAGAACTTATCCGCCTGACGACGCTGAAACGGATGCTGCCTGACTAGTGTTAGGCCACGCGGATCGACTTAATGACAAGTTACGGAACGTCCGCGTCCCGTGTCAGACCGGAGCTAACGACCGTTGGCGAAATCCGCCTAGACCGACAGCAGCTTCTCGAGTCGGATCGGAAGCTGCCGCACGCGCACGCCGGTGGCGTGATAGACGGCGTTGGCGACCGCAGCTGCGGTCCCGACATTGCCGAGTTCGCCGATTCCCTTCACGCCTACCGGATTGACGAAGTTGTCCTCTTCCGAAACCATGATTACGTCGACTCGGGGGACGTCGGCGTTGACTGGTATTAGGTAGTCCGCAAGATTGTCGTTCACATAGCGCGCATGGCGTTTGTCGAT
The DNA here is from genome assembly GCA_003133345.1 of Hyphomicrobiales bacterium. Taxonomy (GTDB): domain Bacteria; phylum Pseudomonadota; class Alphaproteobacteria; order Rhizobiales; family Xanthobacteraceae; genus Pseudolabrys. The sequence continues at coordinate 394 of PKXB01000113.1, forward strand.
TTCGGTGGCTTCATGTAGCGCCGACGACAATCCCCAGATCATCGCGCCCATATATTGGCTGTGCGCGGTGCGGGTGTTCATGATGCGGCCGGCGGCGAAGGCGCCGACCATGCGTGGCACGCGGATCTCCTTAGTGAACGCGTTGATCCGTACCTCAACGAATTCCGCGCCCGTCGCATACATCAGCTTTTCGCCCTTCGAGCCGCCGGTAAGGAAGGGCGTGCCGGCATAAAGCTTCTTGATTGTGTCAGGCTTGGCTCCCGGTGGTAAAAATTCGGCATATTCCTCGATTGCGCCGACCCCGAGCTTGGCGAACCTATCCGCCAGCTTCTCGCCGTCGCCGTCAGCGGCCGTGCGGCCCACAGTTTCCGGTGCTGCTGCTGGCTGGCCACCGTTGAGTTTGGCATTGATGGAGTCGCAGGCTTTTAGCACCACGGAGCAGCAACTCGCGGTCTGGTTCGAGCCACCGGCCACCGGAGAAGGTGGAAAGTTGCTGTCACCCATCTCGACGTTTACCGATGAGACCGGAATGGCGAGCCGCTCCGCCACCATCTGCGCGATGATCGTATAGGTGCCGGTGCCAATCTCATGCGCAGCGATCTGCACCTGCGCTTTGCCTTCGGCGAAAAAGCGCACGCGCGCCGCAGCGGCGCCGACGTGGGTCGGATAAACCGCGCTGGCGCAGCCCCAGCCGATCAGCCACTCGCCGTCACGCATGGAGCCCGGCTGGGGCGTGCGCTTCGACCAGCCGAAGCTTTCGGCCGCCTCATCATAGCATTTCATCAGTGAGCGGCTCGACCACTGTTTGCCAGTTGCATCGGTCATCGAGTCGTTGATCCGGCGAAGTTCGATCGGATCCATATTGAGCTTGACCGCCAACTCGTCAATCGCGCTTTCGAGCGCGTAAATATAGGGAACTACCGGCGGTGAGCGCATGAAGCCCGGCGTGTTGCGGTCGGCATGGACGATTGTGACTTGGGTCTTCACCGAGCCAAAGCTGTAAAGCCGACCGCTGTCTTCCACACCGGCGACCGAATAAGGATCGGGCCGAGAGCTGATCTCCCAGCCTTCGTGGTTGAAACTGGTGATCTTGCCGTCCTTCTGCGCACCCATGCGAATGCGATGGTGCGTCTCGGCGCGATAAGTCTGAATCGTGAAGCCCTGGTCGCGGGTCGCGACCAGTTTGACCGGCCGGTTGAGCTTCTTTGCGGCGAACGCGACAAGCGCAGTGCGCGGCGACAATTGTCCTTTCGAGCCGAAGGCGCCACCGACGAAGGGACTGACAGCATGAACCTTTTCCGGCGCGATGCCGAGTTTTTGCGCGATACCGTTTTTCAGGCCATACATGAACTGGCTCGGTTCATAGATCGTCAGTTCGTCGTCGCGCCACAAGGCGGTGGTGGTGAAAAGTTCGATCGGATTGTGGTGCTGCGTCGGCGTGCCATATTCGACGTCGAGCTTCACCTCCGCTGAGGAATAAGCCGCTTCGGCGTCGCCCGCTTGCGGAAACTTCTTCGGCTCGCCGCCTCCGGCTTTGACGGCGTCCTGTTCGGTGACACCTGGCGAGTCGAAAGTCGCACTCGGCTTTTCGGCGGTATAAGCGACTTTGACTTTGTAGGCAGCTTCGCGCGCCGCCTCGAAACTATCGGCGACCACCATCGCGACAATCTGCCCATCGTGCTGGATCTTCGGGCCGAAATCCTGAATCGACGTGGTCGGTCCGCTGCCGCCCGCGCCAAATTTGAGATTCTTGAGCTTGCCGGTATTTTCATGCGTGAAGATGTCGAGCACGCCGGGCACCGCCTTGGCATCGCTCAGGTCCATGCCCCTGATTTCGCCCTTCGCAATCGAACTGGTGACGAGATAGGCAAAGGTCGGATTGCTGACCGGGAAATCCGAGCCGTAGCGCGCTTCGCCGGTGACTTTCAGCCGGCCATCGACGCGCGGTTCGGGCTTGCCCATATTGGCTTTCGGTTCGGGCGCGGCACGGCTCATTTCAAATCTCCAAGGCGGCGGCTTGGTGGAGCGCACGCACCAGCGTGCGCTTGCCAAGCTCGACTTTGAATACGTTGTGTTCGCGCGCTTGCGCTTGCGCGAAGGTGGCTGTCGCGGCGGCTTCGATCGTTTGCTCGTCGAGTTGCTTGCCGGCGAGTTGGGCTTCCGCTTCTTTCGCGCGCCAAGGCAACGCGGCGACGCCGCCAAGTGCGATGCGCACCTGCTTCACGGTGCCGCCATCGAGATCAAGCGCGACCGCGGCGGACGCCAGCGCAAACTCGTAGGATTCGCGGTCGCGGATCTTGAGGAAGAGTGAGCGACGTGCCCACGGCGCCGGCGGCACGCTGAAGGCTGTAATTAGTTCGGCCGAAGCGAGCGTCGTCTCAAGATGCGGCGTGTTGCCCGGCGGCCGGTGGAGTCCTGCGAAGGGAATTTCGCGCGCGCCCTTCGGGCCGTTGATTTCGACTCGCGCATCGAGCGCCAGCAACGCCTGGGCGAAGTCGCCCGGGTAGCTGGCGATGCACTGGTCGCTAACGCCGAGCACCGCATGCGAGCGATTGAAGCCATCAAGCGCCGCGCAGCCGGACCCGGGAACGCGTTTGTTGCAATTGGAGTATGAAGTGTCGCGAAAATAGCTGCAACGGGTCCGTTGCAGCACATTGCCGCCGAGCGAGGCCATGTTGCGGATCTGCGCGCTGGCGGCGAGCTGCAAAGCCTGTCCAATCACTGGGAAGTTTTTTCGCACGTCCGGATGATCGGCGGCCTGCGCCATGCGGACCATCGCTCCGAGCCGCAGTCCTTTCGAACTGAATTCGATCTTTCCTGAATTGGTCTGCTGCAAAGCGTTGATGTCGATGACACGGGCGGGCCGCATCACGTCGAGTTTCATGAGATCGAGCAGAGTGGTTCCGCCCGCCAGATATTGGTTTGGCGAATTGCTAGTGCTGACGTCATCAGCGCGGCCGCCTCCGGTGTGGGCGTGAATCGCGGCCTTGACGTCTTCAACGCGTGCGAATTGGAAGGGCCGCATGTCAGGCCTCTTTCATTTTCGGTCTAGCCTGCTTGATGGCGTCCACGATGTTCGGATAGGCGGCGCAACGGCACAGATTTCCGCTCATGTATTCGCGAATCTCGGCGTCGACGACGGCATGGCCTTCTTTCACGCAGGCGACTGCCGACAGGATTTGGCCAGGAGTGCAATAGCCGCACTGGAACGCGTCGTGGTCGATAAAGGCCTGCTGCATCGCGTGCAGGCTCCCGTCGGGCTGCGCCAGACCTTCGATGGTGGTGACATCCTGACCATCGGCGCTGGCTGCCAATGTCAGGCAGGACAACACCCGGCGGTCGTTGACCAATACAGTGCAGGCACCGCATTGGCCGTGATCGCAGCCTTTTTTGCTTCCGGTCAGGCCCATGTGCTCGCGCAGCGCGTCCAACAGCGTGGTGCGGACGTCAAAAGAGAGACGATGTTGCCGTCCGTTGACCTTCAACGTGACGTTGACCGGGTCGCGCGGATTGGTCTGAACCGTCGCGGGCGCGGCTTCAGCTCCCGACCGCCCCAGAAGTGTGACTGACACGGTCGAGGCGATTGAGGTTGCGAGGAGATTGCGGCGGCTCCAGCCCCGCGTCTGGTTGGTCATGCGATTACTCTGTTCCATTGCGCGTTGCGGCGGATACTGCACTGCCAACGTGTTGTTTGCGCGGATGTTCCCGCGCCAACGTAATTTTAGGAGGGCGGGGTTCCGCCCGACGCGCGGGGTAGGTGATTGTGGGCGAGTAAAGGAACCAACCGCCACCGGTCAATCACGGTAATTTACCGGCAGGGCAAAGCTCTGGGCGGGCCGGGGACCTGGATTCGTAGAATGACAGGTTACGGAAAATCGGCGCTTGCCGATGGCCGACACCTTCGCTGATCTATCCTGTCCCTTCCGAAAATTCCATCCGGCCCAGATTCGCATCGTAAGACAGAATCATCGCATCATTGAGAACGATGTTTGTGATCCTGCACGCGCTCGGAATGTTCGTTGCCGACCTGTTCAAGTCGCGGAGCCGGCTTGAAGCCGAGAATTTGTTTCTCCGTCATCAGCTCAACATCGCTTTGCGGCGGGCACCACCTCGTCTTCGACTGCATGGCAGTGATCGCGCGCTGCTCGTATGGATGACCAAGCTATGGCCGAGCCTGCTTGGTGCGGCCCAGGTGGTTCAGCCGGAGACCATCCTGCGATGGCATCGCGCCGGCTTCAAAATCTTCTGGCGTTGGAAATCGCGAAATAGGGTGGGGCGGCCGAAGATAGATCGCGGCCTACGTGATCTGATCCAGCGGATTAACAGGGAAAACCCACGG
>PKXB01000112.1:0-5326 GCA_003133345.1 Hyphomicrobiales bacterium
CTCGCCGCGCTGCTCGCCGGCAAACTCGACGGCTTTTGCGATATTCGTGGCAAGGTGGTGGTCGGCATCCTTTCCGGCGGCAATGTGGATGCGGAGTTGTTTGCGAAGCTGGTGAATAGCGAGTAGCGAATAGCGAGTAGCGAGTTGGCCCTATTCGCTACTCGCCACTCCCTATTCGCTTCCTCAAGTAAACAGCGCCAGCCGCTCATCGTCGCTCAGCGCCATGATGGCGGCCAGCGGATCGGGCGGTGGCGCGGTGACGCCCGCCTCGATCAGCGCCGGCACCGTAGGCGCGCTGGTTTTTTCGTGATCATGCCCGAGCGAGATTGGCCGCGGCTGAAAGCTGGCGGGCGAGGGGATCGGCAATTCCGGCTCGTCGGGCGGCGCCACCACGGCAAGATGCGCGCGCGCGCTTTCCGCCGGCTCGTCCAGCGTGGCGTCCGCGGATTTCACCTCGGCCATGGCGTCGATGCGGCGCTCAAGCAGGTCGAGCAGTTTGGTCAGCTTGGCCGGCCGCGTGGCCGGGTCGGCGGCATCGATCTCCGGGCGGGCGAGCCGGATGGCGATCAGCAGCATGCGCAGATCGTCGCGCAGGCGCTGCACGGCGGAGGCGTCGGCGTGCAGCCGCGCCTCGACGCGCCCGATCGCGGCCAGCAGCGCCTCGGTGTCGGCATTGCGGTTGCGCCGGGCATATTCGGCCAGAAACGCGCGGCCGCACGCGCTTTCCGAGAGCGCGGCGCAGAGCGTCAGAAAGCCGTCCTCGCTCGGCGCGGCCGGCGGCTTGATCGCCAGTGCTAAGGTCTCGTTCGGCATGTGCAATCCTGCGCGGCGCAGTTTAACAATCAGCCGGCCTGATTCGGGGAGCCATGACGGCGATATGCGGCCTTATACCCAGATGCAAGTCGGTTTCGCGCCGCGCCTGGCGGCGCTCTATGCCGGCCTATTCATCACGGGCGGCATCCAATTGCCGTTCTTTCCGGTCTGGCTGAAGGCCAAGGGGCTCGACCCGCAGATGATCGGCCTGGTGCTGGCGGCGCCGATTGTCGCGCGCATGATTACGGTTCCGCTGGTCGCGCGCGCGGCCGACCGGCGCGAGGCCTTGCGCGCGGCCATCATCGGGACGAGTTTTCTGGGCGTCGCAGGCTTTGTGCTGGTGGGCCTGGCCGAGGGGGCGTGGGCGATTCTGATCGCTTACACGCTGGCCGCGCTGGCGCTCACGCCGGTGATGCCGCTGGCCGAGACCTATGCGCTCAAGGGCGTGGCCGCGCGCGGACGCGCCTATGGGCCGGTGCGGCTGTGGGGCTCGGCGGCCTTTATCTTCGGCACCTTCCTGGCCGGCTTTGCCACCGATACGCTTCCCGCGCGCTATCTGATCTGGTTGATCGCCGGCGCGAGCCTGCTTAGCGCGATTGCCGCGCTGGCGCTGGCGCCGCTGTCGGCCGCCACGCCGCCGCTAAGCGAGCCGGCAAAGCCGCGCCAGCATTTGCTGCGCGATCCCGTCTTCATCGCCGTGCTGGCGGCGGCCAGCCTGATCCAGGCCAGCCATGCGGTTTATTACGGTTTCTCGGCGCTGGAATGGCGCGGCGCCGGCCTCGACGGCACGGCGATCGCAGCACTGTGGGCGCTCGGCGTCATCGCGGAAATCGTGCTGTTCGCGGTCTCGGGACGGCTGCCGCCGTTGTTCCAGCCGAGCGTGCTGCTGATGATCGGGGCGCTGGGCGGCGCGCTACGCTGGGCGGCCATGGCGCTCGATCCGCCGGCCCTGGTGTTGCCTTGGCTGCAACTGCTGCATGCGGCCTCGTTCGGCGCCACCCATCTCGGCGCGCTCGGCTTTGTCGCGCGCCATGCGCCGGCCGGGCAAAGCGCGACCGCGCAAGGCTATCTCGCCATCGCGCTCGGCGTGGTGGGGGCGGCGGCAACCGGACTATCGGGATGGCTTTACGGCGCCTTCGGCAGCCACGCCTACGCGGCCATGGTGCTAGCGGCGGTCGCTGGCGGCGTTTGCGGGTATGTCGCGCACCGGACGCGCCGAGTAGCGGCGCTCTGAGCGCAGGTGCACGCGCTGCGTCGGGCGGTCGCAACTCGCCACGATGCCGTTGAGCGAGCGGCCTTGCAGGAAGATCATCTTGCGCGACAATCCGCCGTGCCGGTCGATCCAATGCCGTACCGAAACCGGATAGATATTCCACAGCGCCTGCGTTCCCATCGGGCTGGTGACGGGGCGGCCATTGGTGTCCGGCATCCAGGCGGCGTGGAAGCCGAAGCGCGCGCGCGGCGTTGCGCAGATGTTTTCGCGCGCGATCAGGCCGAGCACCAGCGTACAGGCCGATAGGCAATTGCCGTCGACGACCACGCGCTCGCCACTCTCGCGCACCGCGGCGAAGCTTTGCAGGTATTGGCCGATCTGACCGCCGCGGTCCTCGGCAATGCGCATGGTGGCCGACGCCGAAGTGACGCCGCACGCCAGCAAAGCGGCGTAGAGCAACAGGCCCCGAATTCGCATGACCCCCGTCCCCTTATCGTCATGCCGCCTGTTCCGGCGGCTATGCGATTTAAGCGCAAGTCTAGGCTAGAGGGACGACCGATGGAAAGACTTGGTTAACCAAGAAAATGGGGACAATGCGGGAATAAAATCAGCCCATTGCCCGGCGGCTTCCGGCCGGGCTGGGGAACATTTGGCGCTGCGGCGCGGGATCGGCCTCGCGGGCGGCCTGGATGCAGTCTTCGGCCAGACGCTCGAGTTTGTACGCCGTTTCCTCATTCAAGGTCGCGTCGGCGATCTCCTGGCAGAGACGGGCATGGGCGAGCAGGCGCTCGCTGATGGTCGATGGTTGCGACATGCTGGCTTAATACCCGCAACCGCCTGTAGCCGCATTGAGAAATATCAATCAGTCGAGAATTTCAGCCCCACAGCGCCGGTGCGGGCGGAAAAACCAGGCTGTCGCGATAGATCAAGCCGTCGCGGCGATCCCTGGCGAGCAAGAGCGCCCCGTCGAGATCGACGTATTGCGCGCTCTGCGCCAGCAGCAGCGCCGGCGCCATGGCCAGCGAGGTCGCCACCATGCAGCCGGCCATGATGGCGAAGCCTGCCCGCTCGGCTTCCGCCGCCATCGCCAGGGCCTCGGTCAGTCCGCCGGCCTTGTCGAGCTTGATGTTGACCGCGTCGTATTTGCCGACCAGCGCCGCTAACGAAGCGCGGTCGTGCGCGCTTTCGTCGGCGCAGACCGGGATCGGCCGCTTGAGGTCCGCGAGCGCCTGGTCGCCGCCGTCCGGCAGCGGCTGCTCCACCAGCACCACGCCGGCAGCCGCGCAGGCGGCGAGATTGCGGCTAAGATTGCGCTCATCCCAGCCTTCATTGGCATCGACAATGAGCGTGACCTTGTGCGCTGCGGCGCGCACCGCGGCGATGCGCGCGGCATCGCCACCATGCTCGTCAGTGCCGCCGAGCTTGATCTTGAGCAGCGCGCGGCTGGCGGGCTTAGCCACGGCTTTGGCGGCGGCCGCGGCCATGGCGGCGGGGGGCCCGAGCGAGATCGTATAGGCGGTGGTGAGCGCGTGCGGGGCGGCAAGCCCGGCAAGCTCATGCACCGGGCGCCCGCTACGCTTGGCTTCGAGGTCCCAGAACGCGCAGTCGAGCGCATTGCGGGCGGCGCCCGGCGGCATCGCGGTTTGCAAGGCGCGGCGATCCAGCCCGGCAGCGAGTTGCGACCGCATGGTATTGATCTGCGTCATGACGCTCTCGACGCTTTCGCCATAGCGAGGATAGGGCACGCATTCGCCGCGGCCGCGTGCCTTGCCGTCGCCCAGTTCGGCGACCACGACCACGGCCTCGGTCTTGTTACCGCGGCTGATGGCGAAGGAACCCGCAATCGGCCAGCGTTCGGCGGCAAGGGCGAGGGTTAAGGGCATTTTCAGGGTCGAATTCTAGTGTCTGTGGACGGTGAGAGGGCGGCGGTGACCGCCAAAACCTCGACAGTTTCAGGGCCTTGGGTCAAGTGTTGCCGTGCGCTCGATCCGCCCCGTCGCCGGGGAGATGCAGTTTACTCAAAGGCTTGGCCATGAGCGACATATTGCTTGAAGCCACGGCGCAAGGCGAGCAGCTCAGGCTTGCCGGCGCCGGCGCATGGACCGCCGAGAACGCGCACAACCTCGAGGCGTTGATCGACAGCGAGATCCGGCGGGGCGGGACCATCAGCCAAGTCGTTATCGACATGGGCCGGGTCGATCGGCTCGATACCTTCGGCGCCTGGCTGCTGGAGCGGCTGACGCGCAGCTTCACCGCGCGCGGCTGCGACACCAAGGTGACCGGGCTCAAGGAGGATTATCGCGCGCTGATCGACGAGGTGCACGGCGTCAAGCGCGAGCACAAGGCAGAGCATCACGGCAGCACGCTCGCTTCCACGATCGCCTCGGTCGGCGAGAACATCGTGTCGGTCGGCCACTCGTTCGGCGCGATGGTCAATATGCTGGGCGCGCTCGTGGTCGTGCTGGCGCGCATCGTATCGCATCCGCGCCGGTTCCGCTTCACCTCGATGGTGCACCAACTCGACAATGTCGGCTGGCGCGCGGTGCCGATCATCCTGCTCATCACGTTTCTGATCGGCTGCATCATCGCGCAGCAGGGCATTTTCCATTTCCGCAAATTCGGCGCCGACATCTACGTGGTCGACATGGTTGGCATTCTGGTGCTGCGCGAGCTCGGCGTGCTGATCGTGGCCATCATGGTGGCCGGCCGCTCGGGCAGCGCCTACACCGCCGAACTCGGCTCCATGAAGATGCGCGAGGAGATCGACGCGCTGCGCACCATGGGGTTCGACCCGATCGAGGTGCTGATCCTGCCGCGCATAGTGGCGCTGGTCATCGGCGTGCCGATATTGACCTTTCTCGGCTCGATGGCGGCGCTCTATGGCGGCGGCCTGGTGTGCTGGCTCTATGGCGGCATCGATCCCGACATCTTCCTGGCGCGGCTCAAGGAGGCGATCACGCTCGACCACTTCAAGGTCGGCTTGATCAAGGCGCCGTTCATGGCGCTGATCGTCGGCGTGGTGGCCTGCGTGGAAGGGCTGGCGGTCAAGGGCAGCGCCGAGTCGCTGGGCTTGCAAACGACCGCCTCGGTGGTGGAGTCGATCTTCCTGGTGATCGTGCTCGACGGGCTGTTCGCGATCTTCTTCGCCTCGATCGGGATGTGAGCGATGGCGCAAGAAAAAGCAAAAGGCAACGGCGGCAAAGACGTGGTGATCGAGGTGCGCGACGTGGTGGTCGGCTTCGGCAACCACATCGTGCTCGACCGCGTCGGCCTCGACGTCTATCGCGGCGAGATCCTCGG
>PKXB01000112.1:5435-14818 GCA_003133345.1 Hyphomicrobiales bacterium
ATGGTCGGGCTGGACGCCAGCGTTTGCGACAAATTCCCCGCGGAACTGTCCGGCGGCATGACCAAGCGGGTGGCGCTGGCGCGCGCGTTGGCGCTCGATCCGGAGATCGTGTTCCTGGACGAGCCGACCTCCGGCCTTGATCCGATCGGGGCGGGTGAGTTCGACAGTCTGATCGCGACTTTGCAGCGCACTCTGGGGCTGACCGTTTTCATGGTGACCCATGACTTGGACAGCCTGCATACGGTCTGCGACCGCATCGCGGTTTTAGCCGACGGCAAGATCATTGCCGCGGGCACCATGGACACCATGCTGGCGTCCACCCATCCCTGGCTGCAAGCCTATTTCCACGGTAAGCGCTCGCGGGCGAGCCATCTCGAAGCAGGAATGCCGAGCCCGTTGCCGGGCCGCGCCTAAATTTTCGTCAATGGCTTGCGCTGGGCTTAATCGAAACGTCCGGCCGCGTGCGCCAGCATGGTGTAGACCTTGCCGGTTTCCGAGGTGAGGTTAAGTGCGCGCCACCACCTGGCCGCGGTCGTCGCGCGCGACCTCATCGAGCAGCCGCTCGAACTCGCCGATATAGCGGTCCACCGTCTGCTTGAACTCGCGGTCGGCGCGGTACTTCTTGCGGATCTCGTCCAACGCCTGCTGGTCCTGCAAGGTGTAGAGCCGGCGGGTGAAGACGTTGCGTTCTAGCGGCTCGCAGAGGACTTTTTCAACAGTCGACCCTTATCCGATATTCCAGCCAATTGCAGAACTCTGGGCCCGTGCGATGTTCTGTGCGGACGGTGGCGATTCCCGATAGTCGTCCTTGACGTCACGGGCATAAAAATTTCAAAAATGACCGTGACGATCGGCTATTCATCGCGTTGGAAGCTGTTAACGATACCAAGATCTGAGAAATGTGAGTTAAGAATTGATATTCGTTAAGAAAAAAATATTGACGTTCCTAAATTGCAATTCTAGATCATTCGCCATTAAACGTGTTTTATTGTCAGTAGTGCATTTTTGCCCGATGGGGCGGGCGTCTAAAAAATTTTGTACCACGGAAAGCGACCGGATGCGAACCGCATCTGAGGAGCCCGCGCACATCGCGGACAATTCAGTAGCCGCAAAAAGCGCGTGGCACTCTCGTCCGATCCGATTGATCATCATCAGCGGAATCATACTAGTCGGTGCCGTCATTGCGGAGACGGCGGGCCTGCTTTTGAATCTTCGCGACCGTGACCTTGCCGAAAGCAAGCGCGAGCTATCAAGACTTACATTGATACTGGCCGAGCAGATCGATCACAGCTTTCAGTCAGCGGAGCTTATCCAGACGGCGGTGATCGAGCGCATGCAAAGTCTCGGCATTGCGTCGGCAGAAGAGCTTGAACGGTGGATGTCCGGCTATGACACCCATCAACGTCTCAAAGATCAAATCAGTGCATTGCCGTATATCGACGCCATTGTGCTGACTGATGCCAAAGGCAAACTGATCAACTTCTCCCGCTCTTGGCCGATTCCGAGCGTGAAGATTCCCGATGAAGACCCTTCCGAATTATTCAAATCTGACCCACCTCTGATTTCTTTTGTGGGCAAGCCTATGCGCAGCCCTGTTACCGGAACCTGGGTTTTTCCGGTCGTACGCAAGTTCACCGGCCCGGACGGCAAGTTCTTGGGCGTGGTGAAGGGCGTTATTGACACGCAGCAACTTGAGCAACATTTCAAGGCTATTACCAATGCGGCAGATGGCTCGATTGCGCTCTTTCGCCGCGACGGCACGCTGCTTGCCCGCTATCCCCGTCCCGACGCTATCATAGGCAAATCCATTCCCCGCAGCGGACTGTTCGAAAATCTGCAGCCGAAATTTGAATATGGCACAATTCGAAAGATTGGCGAAGTCGATGGCAAGGATCGACTGATTTCGGCTCGCGCGCTCGCCCATTACCCAGTTGTGGTGGTGGCCACGACTTCGGTCGCTGAAGCTCTTGCCAATTGGAAACGCGGGGCTATCACCATGACCGCTGCGGCCCTCATGATAGGGCTCTTGATTGGTGGCATGGTTATCGTCTGTGTATGGCAGGTTGGAAAAAAGTTTCGTGAGAAAAATCTTCAACGAGATACCGCCCTCGAAAACATGTCTCAAGGGCTGGTCATGTTCGATTCGGCGGCGCGGCTCGTTATGTGCAATGATCGCTACCGGCAGATCTACAATATGTCGCCAGATTTGACGAAGCCAGACTGCGCTGTTTTAGACCTACTCAAATCCCGTGTGGCGAACGGAACTTTTTCCGGCAACCCAGAGAAGTACGTTGGCGGTCTCCTGGCCACGATCGCCCAAGGGGAGACGGCAAAACAAGAGGTGGAGACAGGCGACGGCCGCATTATTTCCGTCGTGAATCAACCAATGGTGGACGGCGGATGGATCGCCACACACGAAGACATCACGGAGCGTCGACGTACTGAGGCGATAATTGCGCGCATGGCGCACTACGATGCGCTGACCGGCCTACCTAATCGTGCATTGTTTTTGGAGGAGCTGGATAGGGCGCTCGCACTAGTCCAGCGGGGAGGACGTTTCGCGCTATTGTATCTCGATCTTGATCAGTTCAAGCGCGTGAATGATACTCTCGGACACATAATTGGCGACGAGTTGCTCAAAATTGTCGCCGACCGTCTGCGCGGCTGCGTCAGAGAGACGGACTTGATTGCCCGGCTGGGTGGCGATGAATTTGCCATTATTCAAACTTCACTTGAGCCGTCCTCAGACCCTGCGGCGCTGGCAGAACGAATCAGCGAAGCCCTCAAAGCGCCTTCCGATATTGATCGTCATAAAGTTGTAGCGGGCGTCAGCATTGGCATCGCTATCGCGCCAAATGATGCGGCCGATCGGGATCAGTTGGTGAAATGCGCTGACATGGCCCTTTATGGAGCCAAGGGTGGCGGACGGGGCACCTATTGCTTCTACGAGCCAGAATTAGATGCGCGCGTGAAGGCTCGGCATAAGCTGGACACCGATTTGTGCGATGCGCTCGCCAATGGTGAATTCGAGTTGTACTACCAACCTATCGTCAACCTGCAAACCAACCAGGTGAGTGGCTGCGAAGCCCTGCTGCGCTGGCACCATCCAGAGCGCGGTATGGTCGAGCCCACCGAGTTTATTCCAGTCGCGGAGGAAAATGGACTCATTGCCTCCCTTGGCGAGTGGGTGCTGCGGCAAGCTTGTGCCGACGCCGCCACTTGGCCAGACGGCGTCAAAGTTGCAGTCAATCTCTCGCCCACCCAGTTGATGGGTGGCAAGTTGCTGCCAGTGGTCATCAATGCCCTTGCGGCGTCGGGAATGTCAGCCAGCAGATTGGAGCTTGAGATTACCGAATCAGTTCTCATGCAGAACACCTTTGCGAGCCTCGCTATGCTGCATCAGTTGCGCGACATAGGGGTGCGGATCGCGATGGATGATTTCGGTACTGGATATTCCTCCTTGAGTTATCTGCGGAGCTTCCCATTCGACAAGATTAAGATCGATCGCTCCTTTATCGAGGGGATCTCGGAAGAGAATGACTGCGCGGCCATCGTGGAAGCGGTAATAGATATGGCGCACCGTCTTAATATGACGACTACTGCTGAAGGTATTGAGACAGTCGAGCAGCGGGAGAAAGTCCGCGAATTGGGCTGCACCGAATTGCAGGGCTATCTATTCAGCCGTCCGAAACCCCTCGCGGAAATATTGCCGTTGCTTGCACCGCGCGCTGAGATGGTAGAGTGCGAGGCAAGTGCGGCCTGATTGGTTCGCCTCCGCCATTGTACCAAATGAAGGGCAAGAGTTGAGAATACTGCATCGTGCGTAGCGATCCCTCGACTCCTTGCTGGCACACAGCCGGAACGTCTGTTGTTGGCACGAAACAGCAGTTTGCGGCCGCAATGAATAACGGCCACTCAACAGGCACGGGCGAACATCGTCGAGTAGACGTTTATGAGTTAACGACTCAGTCGAAACGCCCGGCCGCGTGCGCCAGCATGGTGTAGACCTTGCCGGTCTCCGAGGTGAGGTAAGTGCGCGCCACCACCTGGCCGCGGTCATCGCGCTCGACCTCATCAAGCAGGTGCTCGAACTCGCCGATATAGCGGTCCACCGTCTGCTTGAATTCGCGGTCGGCGCGGTACTTCTTGCGGATCTCGTCGAACGCCTGCTGGCCCTGCAAGGTGTAGAGCCGGCGGGTGAAGACGTTGCGCTCGCCGCGCTTGTAGCGGTCCCACAGATCGGCCGCCGCGTCGTGATCGATCATGCGGGCGATATCGACCGAGAGCGAGTCGAGCGACTCGATGCTGTGCCGGGGCGTGCGCTCCTCGCCTCCGCGCAGCGGCTCGCGCGCGGTTTCGCGCGGCAGATCGCGCTCCGGCTCGCCTTCCTCGCGCGAGGCGCGGCTGAGCAGATCGGTGAGCCAGCCGGTGCGGCTGGTGGCGCTCGCCGGCGGGCTGAGCGAGGGCGTCTCAGTGCGGCGGGCGGCCGGCGCGAAGCTGCCGACGTCGTTGCGCGGGGCCGGGCGGGCCGAAAGTTCGCCGCGGCTGCCGGCGGCGGCGCGCGGGGTTTCCTCGCGCAGCGGACGGCGCGGCTCGACCGCGTCGAGATTGCGGCCGTGGCGGGCGACGATGCGGTTGAGTTCGGCCAGCGCCTCGATCTGGTCGACGATGACGCGGCGCATTTGCGCGGTGCTTTCGGCGGTCTCCTGCGGCAGCTCGAACATGCCGCGGCGCAATTCGGCGCGCGTGGTTTCGAGCTCGCGCTGCATTTCGGCGGCCATCTGCTTCATGCCCTGCACCGTCTCGGCGAAGCGCTCGTTGGCGTCGCTGAACATTGCGTGGGTGTCGCCGGCGGTCTGCTCGTAGATCGAGCGCATCGCCTCGGCGGTGCGGCGGCGTTCGTCGTCGGCGTGTTCGCGCACGCGCTCGTACTGCTCGCTGATCGCGCGGCTTTCTTCGGCGGTCGACTCCGACAGCACGCGGGCGATGTCGCGCGCGCGGGCGGAGGCCACCTCAAGCGACTCGTCGAGCAGGCCGGAGAAGCGCTTGAGCCGCTGGTCGAGATCCTCGGTGCGGATGTCGAGCGTGGCGACCAGCGAATCGAGCGTGGCCCGGCGCTCGTCCATGCCGTCCTCGGTGCGCTGGTTGCTGTGGTCGATCTGTTCGGCGGCGTTGGCGAGGTCGCGGCCATGGGCATTGAACTGACTGGCGAGCTCGCCGAGATCGGCGATGACCCGCGCGGTGACTTCGCGGAAGTCGGCGATGTTGGTTTCCACCCGATTGGTGACGGCGCCGGTCGCGCCGGTGACCTCGGTCATGGCGGTGACGAATTCCGACACCCGCAGCACCAGCGTGTTCTCGAGCGCGCTCATGTTCGCGTGCGAGCCGGTGAGCACTTCCTGCAGCATGATGTTGGCTTCGCGCAGCCGCTCGAACAAGGCGGTGGTGTCGGCGCGCAGCATGTTGTGCGTTTCCAGCATCTCGCTGACGGTGGCGGTCGCGGTCGATTTCGACAGTTCGATCGCCTTCTGCGCGGTGTCATTCAGATCGTTCAGGGTGCGGTTGACCGTATTGGAGGCGGCTTCGCCCGCGCTGTTGATCATGCGCGAGATTTCGGTGCTGTTGTCCAGCATCGTGCGCGTGAAGACGAAGCCCTTATCTTCGATCGACTTCATCGCCTCATCGGTGGCCTTGCTGACGTCGCTGGCGAATTGCTGGCCCTTTTCGGTGATGGCGGCGAGCACGCCGCCGCTCTTGTCGGACAGCACGGTGGCCATCTCGTTGGTGCGCCGGCTGACCGCGTCCGCGATCTCGTCGGCCTTGCCGACGAAGTTGCGGGAGACCTCGGTGCTCACGTCTAGAAGCGTGCGCTCGACTTCGCTGGCGCTGGTGCGCAGCGTCTCGCTGGTGATGAGCCCGATCTGGCTGAGCGAGCGTTCGGCGTCGGCCGAGCTGGTCTTGATCGACTGGCCGACCTGCTCCAGGCGGGCATGCAGCGCGTCGGCGGCGGCCTTGGTGCGGGCCTCGAGCTGATTGGTGACGGTCTCGGCGCGCCCGACCAGCAGATCCTCGAAGCGGGTGACGCGGCTGTCGAGCGTGTTGGCGACTTCGAGCGCGCGTGCGCCCAAGGTCTGCTCGATCTGGGCAATCTTGGCGCCGATCGCATCCGCGACCTCGGCGCCGCGCGTCGTGATGGTGCTAGTCACCAAGCCGATGCGGCCGTCGAGCGTATCGACGACCCGCTTGCCGCCGTCGGTCAGGCGGGTGGTGAGATCGGACACGCGTGAGCCGAGTTGCTCCTCGAACTGCGAGAGCCGCACGTCGATCGAGCCGGTGAGTTCGCCGGCGCGGCCGGTCAGGCGTTGATCGAACGTATCGACGTAATTGCGCATCGCCTCGGCTACATCCTGGGTGCGCTGGCCCAGGCGCTCCACCAGTTCGCCGCCATAGGTCTTCACGGTGCGGTCGAACTCGGCGATGTGACGGGTGATCAGGCTGCCGAGCGTGTCGGCGTCGCGCGAGACCTTTTCGCTGAGCGCGGTGCCGCCCTGGTTGAACATGTCCTCGAATGCTTGCAGGCGCGCGGCCAGCATGTCCTTGACCGCGTCGCCGCGGCTGTTGAGCACCTGCGCCAGGGCTTCGGTGTTTTGGCGGAAGTTGTCGACCACCGTGTTGCCGGTCGAACGCAGCGTGGTGTTCACTTCCTCGGCGCGGGCGGCGATAGTTTCGGCCATCTGGCCGCCGGTTTGGGTGAGGGCGTCGTTGAACTGCTGCGAGCGGCTCGCCATGGCCTCGATGGTGACGGCGGCTTTTTGCGCGAAGCCCTGCGCGACCTGGTCGAGCCGGGCGCTCATCATCTGCTGCAGGCGGGCGGCGAGGTCGGCAAACTCGTCGTGCACGTGCTCGGACTTGAAATTGAGGCTGTTCGTTAGCTGGTCGCTGGCGGACGAGATGGCGGCGCTGGCGCGGTCGCCGGTGGTCTCCAGCCGGTCGAGCATGGTCGCGCCGCGCTCGGTCAGCGTATCGATCATGGAATCGCCGGCGTGGCCGAGCGCCATCGTGATGTGCTCGCCCTTCTCCGTGAGCACGCGGGTGACACGTTGCGCCACCTCGTTGACCTTGTCGGAGACCAGATCGCCGACCGAGGTGATGTCGTGCGACAGATCGAGGTGCACGCTGGCGATGGCGTTGCGCACGTGCTCGGCCTGATTGACCAGGNNTCGAGCGCGGAGACTTCGTTGTGCACCAGCGATTCCAGCTCGGCCGCGCGGGCGAGCGCGCGCTCGACGCCGTCGCCCATGGCGGCGACCTCGCGGCGGATGGCCTGGCCGACGGTCACGATCTGCTCGCGCGCGGCGGTCTCCGGCTGCGTCAGCCGCATCGCCACCTCGGCCATGGTCTCGGCGACCAGGCGCAGGTCCTGCGAGCGGCGGAACAAGTGGGCGAGCACGTAGAAGAAGATCACCGGCACGGCGATGGCGCTGGCCAGCCCGATCATGGTGGCAAAGCCCATGCGCGGGCTCGCAAACACCGCCTGCAATTCGCTGCCGTAGAGATAGGCGGTGGCGAGGCCGCCGGCGGTCCAGATGAAGGCGGCGACGCTGGCAACGATATAGGGCATGCGCGCCGGGCGGCCGTGGATGGCCTGCAGCATCTGGCCGAGGCTGGCGCGGTCGTCATTGGCGGCGCGGCGCGTCAGGCTGCCGTCGGAATCCCAGCTGCCCGCCTGCGGCTCCTCGTTGGACAGGTCGGCGGTCGCGCTCGGTTGGGTTTGCGCGAGATCGCTTTCGCCGGTGGGCGTGGCTGGCGGCGCAGCGCGGCGTTCGGGTTGGTTGGTATCGAGCGCTTCCCGGATGGCGGTCAGCGCCTCTTCGGTCGGATCCGGGGATTTCTGCGGGATATTCGCCATTTCGGTCGTCGCCTCGTCATTACGCCGGACTGTCGCGGCCCGAACCATCATCTTGCGCGGGCCGCTCCACGAGCGCTGGAACGTTCGCAGCCGCGGCCACAATTATGCTTTATATCGCCGGCCGGCCATCCTATCGGCTTGGCATTGCGAAAGAAACCGCGATGGTAAGGACTTTTTCATCATCGTTAACTTCCTATTAACCATGACATTTCCGGCTCGCGCGCGGGGTTACAGCGCCCATTAACTACGCCACGGAAACCCGGCCGGCGGCGGCCGCGCATTTACCCCGTGTTGGTCCCGCGCGGGCCAAACTGCGCGGCAACAGAAGGGGCCGTAGAGCCCTCGGGAGGTTTCATGGCGCAACTCGCCAGCAAGATCATCGACCAGGAGCCGGCCGCGCCGGCGTCGGCCATCGACCGCCGCCAGCTCGCGCGCATGACCTTCGGCGACCGCAGCCTCGAGCGCGAGGTATTGCAACTGTTCGACCGGCAAGCCGCGATCCTGCTCGAGCGTATGCGCAGCGGCGACGCGGCGGCGATCGGCTCGCTCGCGCATACGCTGAAAGGCTCGGCCGCCGGTATCGGCGCGCAACGCGTGGCGCGCGCGGCGGACGTAGCCGAATTTACCGCCGGCGCAAGCGCGGCCGAGTGCAGCCGCGCGCTTGACCGCCTGGCCCAGGCGGTGGACGAGGCACGCGCGCTGATCGCCGAGTTGCTGAGCGCATCCTGAGGGCTGCGACCGTCTCCGCATAATCGCGTGGCGCCGGGCGCACTGGCGCGCCCGGCCGAATGATTATATACGGGGCGCCGCTTAGCGCCAATTCCGGCGCGACTTCCCGCACCCGTTCCTCATGCCGAAGATCACTTACATCGATTCCAGCGGCACCACCCGCACGGTCACGGCCGAGAACGGCGCCACCGTGATGGAGACGGCGATCCGCAACAATGTTCCCGGTATCGAGGCGGAATGCGGCGGCGCCTGCGCCTGCGCCACCTGCCACGTCTATATCGACGAGGCCTGGCGCGCCAAGACCGGCGAGCCCTCGCCGATGGAGGAGGACATGCTCGACTTCGGCTACGACGTGCGGCCGAATTCGCGGCTGTCCTGCCAGATCAAGGTTTCCGACGAGCTCGACGGGCTGGTGGTGCGAACGCCGGAGAAGCAGGCGTAAGCGCGCGCTTGATCGGCGTTTTAGGCCGATTGTGTGCCATTTCTCACTCGCCGCCCGCGGCTAAGTGCTAGGCTTTGAGACTTGCACCAGGACGTGTTCTCAGGTGATGGCTCCATGAGACGACGCGAGTTCATTAGGCTTATTGGCGGAGCGATCGTTGGGCTGCCAAGCGCCGCTCGCGCGCAGCAGCCCGCTAAAATTCCGAGAGTAGGTTATCTTTGGCACGCTGGTAGCGCGCAAGAGGAAGGACCATATTTCAGGGCGCTGCTGGAGGGCTTCGCGAAGCTCGGCTACGTCGACGGG
>PKXB01000112.1:14831-27067 GCA_003133345.1 Hyphomicrobiales bacterium
GATCCCGTTGGACTCAAGCTGGTCGACAGTCTCGCGCGGCCGGGCGGCAATGTAACGGGACTATCGAATTTCGGACGAGATTTGGTCGGTAAACGCCTGCAGTTTTTGAAGGAGATCGTTCCCGGCCTGTCCAAGGTTGCGTTGCTCGTCAATCCAAATGTTCCGAGCACGCGTATCTACATCCAAGAGACCCAAGCTGCCGCGGAAGAGCTCGGATTGGTTATTCAAATATTCGAAGCTCGCTCGCTCAAGGAATTGGAGCTGGCATTTGACGGGATGACGGCGGCTGGTGTCCAAGCGATGATTACTGCCTCTGGCGGCACGGCATTTCAGTATCGGGCAAACATCGCAAAACTGGCGATTGCGCATCGTCTGGCATTCAGCGCGTTTTCGAGAGAAACATTTGTGGATGGTGCGCTTATGTCCTATGGCGCCGATCAGATCGAGATGTGCCGCCGTTCGGCTGTCTATGTCGATAAGATCCTTAAGGGCGCCAAACCCAGCGACCTCCCGGTCGAGCAACCGACGAAGGTCGAGTTCTTCATCAATCTCAAGACAGCCAAAGCGCTCGATTTAAAAATCCCGCCGAGCCTGCTTTCAGCCGCCGACGAAGTGGTCGAATGAGGCGGCGGGAGTTCATCACGCTTCTCGGCGGTGCAGCGACTGCATGGCCCCTAGTCGCGCGGGCGCAGCAGCGGCCGACGAAAATCCCATGCATAGGCATCATCGACGATGCGCCCATATGGGATCACTTTCGGAAAGCATTGCATGACCTTGGCTATGTCGAAGGTCAGAATATTGTCATTGAATATCGAGCAGCGCAGGGCGAGCCGGCTCGGCTCGTGCAGGCAGCAAGAGAACTGGCTGGCATACCGGTTGATGTCATTGTCGAGTTCGGTTCGACGGCTGCCCGGGCGGCGCAGATGGCGACGACAACGATTCCGATTGTCATGATTTCTATTGGCGACCCGGTGCGCGCCGGATTTATTGCAAGCTTGGCGCGGCCGGGCGGCAATATGACTGGCAATACGATTCTAGGTCCGGACCTGAGCCCAAAGCGGCTGCAGCTTCTGAAAGAAGTTATTCCGTCTGTTTCCCGAGCGGCGTTTCTCTGGAATCCGGACAATGCATCGAATGTTGTTATTCGGGACGAATTGCAGGCCGCGATGCCAAAGCTGGGTATGAGCCTTATCTCCGTGGCGGTCCGCAGTACCAGCGAGTTTGACACTGCGTTTGCGGCCATGTTGCGCGAACATCCCGATGCGCTACTCATGACCAACGATCCTTTTCATCAGCTTCACATCCAAAAGATTATCGCCTTCCTTGCAGAAAATCGGATACCCGGAATGTTCCAAACCAGGGAGAATGTGCTGGCAGGGGGCTTCATGTCCTACGGTGCGAGCCTGCCCGAGCTATTCCGGCGTGGCGCATCATACGTGCACAAGATTCTGCAAGGCACGCGGCCTGCGGATCTTCCGGTGGAGCAACCAACAAAATTCGAGCTGATAATCAACCTCAAGGCCGCGAAGACAATCGGCGTCACCGTTCCCGAATCGATCTTGCTGCGCGCCGATGAGGTGATCGAATGAGGCAGCGGGAGCGACGCGCGTGTTTATGAGTTCAAGCCATTGTGGTCGCGCATGATCTTGTCCGAAAATCGGTACCCACATTTCGGGATCATGCGGCTCAAGACTTCATCCCCGCCGGGGCGACCTGTGAGGTCTTCAGCCCCATCTCATCGAATGCCTGGCGCACCAGGCCGGAGGCTTTCGCCTCCTCGATGAACGCGGTGACGTAGGCGAGCGATTCCGGCTTGCCCTTGGGCCCCGCCACCGAGGTGGTGGAATTCAAAAAGCCGCCGTCGAGAATGTGCGAACCGGGCACTTTCGGCGCCAGCCCGGTGAGCGACTCGCGCGAGAACGCCAGCGCGTCCACTTGCCCGTCGCGCAGCGCCGCCACCGCGGCGTCGGTCTTGTCGAAACTGACATGGGTGGCGTTGGGCGCGGTCTTGTTGGAGGTGCGGAAGGTCGCGGTATTGGCGACGCCGCCGATGCGCACGCCGGCGGTGTTGGCGGCGGCGACCGATGCAATCTTGCCGCTCGGCCCCACCAGATAAGTGCTTTGCAGCAGGTGGTAGGCATTGCCGAAATCGACGAATTTCTTGCGCTCCTCGTCGACCGGCAGGAACGCGACGCCCCATTTGTTGGCGGCGGCCGAATTCTGGATTTCACCGGAGCCGTTGTGGGCGATCAATTCGACTGGCACGCCGAGTTTCTTGGCCAGAGCCTGCCCTAAGATGATGGCGACGCCGCGGTAGTGGCCAGCCGCGTCCTTGATGGCGAATTGCGCGGAAGGCGACGGCGCGATGGCAATGGCGACGCGCAGTTTTCCGGTGGGAGCGAGTTGAGCGGCGGAGTCAGCCATTGCGATGGTTCACTTCGCAGCCGGTGGCGCCACCGCCGCCGACTGGCCGCTGCGCTTGAGCGCCTCGGCGACAAAGCCCGACGCCTTCATCTCTTCGACGAAGGCGCGCAGATAGTCTGCGCCGGCCGTGCGGCCTTTGGGCGTGCCCATGGCCTGCTGGATCTCCATGAAATGACCGTCCATCACCCGCATCTCCGGATGATCCTTGGCATAGGCCAGCAGCGGCTGCTTCACCCCGGCCGCGACCTCCAGCTTGTCGTTGACGAACATGTCGATCATCGCCTTGCCGCCGCCGGCCGGCGCGCGCACGACGGTGGCGTTCTTGATGGTGCGCGTCAGATAAAGATCGTAGGCTGACTTGAGACCGACGGCGATGCGCACACCGGGGCGATCGACGTCGGCGATCGCCTTCAGGGATGAATCCTTCGGCACCATGTAGGTGCCCTCGATGATGACGTAGGGCGCGCTGAACTCGATCACGGCGGCGCGCACCGGCTCGATCGCGACAAAGGCGATGTCCCATGCCCCGGTGCTGGCCGCGTCGAACACCTTGCCGGCGGCGTTATACGTGATGAGTTCGACCGGGACGCCCAGCCGGCGCCCGAGCTCGCGCGCAAGATCGGGCGTGATGCCCTTGGGCTGGCCGGTGGCGGCGTCGGTCTGCGCCAGCACCGAATTGCCGAGGTTGATCGCGGCGCGCAGCTTGCCGGTGGGGGCGAGGTCCTTCAGGACTTTATCCATCGCGGGTTCGCTGAGAGCTGTTGAGATCATGCCGCAGGCTAGCACGGCGGCAATGGCAATGGTGCGCGTTTGAATAGCCACGATGTTTCTCCCCGGCAGTTTATATTTATTGACTAAAGCCTAGGCGATATCGGGGGGCGATCCAAGGCGGCGATTTAAGCCGGCGTGCTGTCGCTGCGCAATCAGCAGCGCCACGGCAAGCGGGGCCAGTAGCACCAGCCGGCTCTGATAGCGGTCGACCGGATGCGCAAAGATGCCACAGATCGCTGCGTTAGCGGCCAGCGCCAGCAGGATGGTGAGACAGAGAGCGGCCGCCTCCGGCGCGATATTGAGCCGGCGGCGGAAGATCAGGGCTCCGGCGATGCCGGCGATGGCGAGCGCCGCGACCGGCACGTGCAGATAATTGAGCGGCGCCACGTCGAAACGGTCGGCCTGCTCGCGCGCCCGCATAAATTGCGCAAACAGTCGCGGAAAGTGCTCGCCAAACATGTGGACTGTCGGCGCGTTATTATCGACGCCGATCTCGGTCTGGAAGGTAAAGAACTGACGTGACAGCGGCGGTGACGGCGGTCGAGGCATGCATAAGCGGATAGCGCTCAAGGGTCGCCCGCGTGATAGCGCGCTCCTCGGAACGGAAGCCCGTCCAGGCGCCGAGTTTGCGGAACGGCGAGCCGCCATCCCACAGCCAGCCATCGGCGTCCTCCGGCAAGGTGGCTTTAAAGTCACACAGGCGCAGCGAGGCGTCGGGGCAGTGCTCGCCGAGATAACGAGCGACGATGCCGTCCTTGATCAGCCGACCGAATAAAAAGCTACTGCCGCCGGGCGTAAAGGCGAAGTTGCCCGTAATGGCGAGATTCGAGATCGGGCAGAGTGCGATGCCGGCGGCGACGCTGCCTGCCGCACACCATAGCCGAGGCTTCGGCAACTCAAGCGGCTTGAACCGCGCCAGCAGCCAGAGCGCCGCGATGACGGCGACGCACATGCCGGCGGCCGCCATGTGGCTGGGAATGGCGAAGGCGATCACGGCCGCGAGGGCGATAGCCTCCCGCCGCGCCAGTTGCTCGGCGCGGAACGTGAGCAGATAAAGCGCCAGCACGGATGCCGGAAACAGAATGTCCGGCATCAACTGGCCGGCGAACCAGGGCAGGCCGGTGCCGACCGTGAGCATTGCCACGATGCCGAGCGCCAGCCAGGGCCGCCCGCTCAATCCGTTCGCGCGCAGCGTCAACACGATCAGCCAGACCGTCAGCACCGACTGGGCAATGGCATTCGGCCAGAACGCGAATGGGGCTCCCGCATAGAGAAACAACCCATAGAGCGCCGAGCGGCCCAGGCCGAGCGTGCCGAATAACGGTCGGTCCAGATAACCGCCGGTGTCGGGGAAGATGAGCGGAAAGCCGTTCCACAGCGCCGGCGCCATCAGCGCCAGCACCATGGCGGCGCTCGCGAATATCCACGTCAAAACGCTGCGTTGAAATTGCGGGATCGCCGCGGCGGCGCCAGCCTGCGCCGCACGACCGGCAATCGAAACGTCCGCCATCATCAGCCCCACAATGCGACCGCCCACTTTACACTGGCCGGAAGGCCTTAGCGACAGGCCTCTGCAATGATAACGCGGGCCGGCAAGGCGTTTTTGCCTATCCCCAGCCGAAGTTGGATATATCCGACTTCGGCCAATCTAAAATGCCGAACTCGGGTAAACCCGAGTTCGGATGCGGGGATGAGGGAGACCGGCACGCTTGACGGCGCCACTGTGAGGGGCGAATCGCGGTCTTCCGCGTCCCGGATGCGGCGCAACGTGAAACCATAAGCGCGTTTACGCGCGTCTTCGACGCGCTATGGCGCCGCTAATCCGGGATCCAGCTTGGTTTTTTTGATAGAGTGGATCCCGCGTCTGCAGCGCACCACTGGCGTGCTGCGCTGCGCCCGGGATGACAAGTGTCATGTTCGTCACCTTCTTCACCGAACTCAAATCCGCCGGCGTGCCGGTGACACTGCGCGAGTATTTGACGCTGATGCAGGCGATGCAGGCCGATCTCGCCTCGCGCCGGGTGGAGGATTTCTATTACCTGTCGCGCGCCACGCTGGTGAAGGACGAGCGCAATCTCGACAAGTTCGACCGCGTGTTCGGCCACGTGTTCAAGGGGCTGGAGCTGCTCGGCGACGGGGCGGAAGCGAACATTCCGGCCGAGTGGCTCAAAAAGCTGGCCGAGAAATATCTTACCGAAGACGAAAAGAAGCAGATCGAGGCCATGGGCGGGCTCGACAAGTTGCTCGAAACACTGCGCAAGCGGCTGGCCGAGCAGAAGGGCCGCCACCAGGGCGGCTCGAAATGGATCGGCACCGGTGGCACCTCGCCGTTCGGCAACGCGGGCTACAACCCGGAGGGCATCCGCATCGGCGGCGAGAGTACGCATCGCCGCGCTGTGAAGGTGTGGGACAAGCGCGAGTTCAAGGATCTCGACGACGAGGTCGAACTCGGCACCCGCAACATCAAGATCGCGCTGCGCCGGTTGCGCAAGTTCGCCCGCACTGGCGCGCCCGAGGAGCTCGATCTCGACGGCACCATCAAGGGCACCGCGCACAAGGGCTATTTGGATATTCTCATGCGGCCGGAGCGGCACAATGCGGTGAAGGTGCTGCTGTTCTTCGACATCGGCGGCTCGATGGACTGGCACATCAAGGCGACTGAGGAGCTGTTCTCGGCGGCGCGCTCCGAGTTCAAGCACATGGAGCATCTCTACTTCCACAATTGCCTGTACGAGAAAGTGTGGAAGGAGAATCGCCGAAGATTCCAGGCCACCACGCCGACCTGGGACGTGCTGCACACCTATCCGCACGATTACAAGGTGGTGTTCGTCGGCGACGCCNNGGCGGCTCGGTCGAGCATTTCAATGACGAGCCGGGGCAGACTTGGCTCGAGCGGGTGACGCGCACCTATCCGGCGGCGGTGTGGCTCAACCCGGTGCCCGAGCCGGAATGGGATTTCACCTATTCGATCCAGATGGTGCGCCAGTTGATGGGCGGGCGGAT
Organism: Hyphomicrobiales bacterium; assembly: GCA_003133345.1. Taxonomy (GTDB): domain Bacteria; phylum Pseudomonadota; class Alphaproteobacteria; order Rhizobiales; family Xanthobacteraceae; genus Pseudolabrys. Next base: position 21,030 of record PKXB01000112.1, read on the forward strand.
GTATCCGCTCACCTTGGAGGGGCTGGATCGGGCGATGCGGGAGTTGGTGCGGTGAGAAGATAGGTACGTATTTTTGTGTAAGGGTTACTGACCTTTACCGTTGCGCTGGATCAATGCCGAGCTAGCGAAATCAGTTTAAACAAAATTCATGGACCGATTTAACAAACCCCGGTTGACGCCCGCGGCTGCGCCCGATGCGCAGCCGGGTACCGTCCGCAACTTGCCGGCGCTCGCGGAGCAGCACGACCTGGTTACGGTCCCGGCCGCCTGGCCGACCGGGGTGTCGGCACTGGCGCAGGCCGTTGACGCCTGCCAGCGCTCCGATAGCGAGCAAGTGTCTACGGATTGGCTGGCGCGCGCCCAGTCCAATCGTGCTGCTGCCGGCTTTCTGCCCGGCTGACTAGCGCGCCACCCAGCTATCCCCGGCCTTGACGTACCTGCGCTTGACCGCCGCCCAGGCGATCATGTGGGCGCGCCTTTCGCGATCGGGTTCGCCGGCCTGGGCGGCGAAAGCGTGGTTGAACGCCTCGCGGTAGATGTCCTGCGCGTGGTCGGGCAGATGGTTGCGCACGGAAGGCGGCAGGTCGCCGTTGACGCGGTACGGCATTCGAAAAGCTCTCGGTCCCCGCCGGGATGACGCGGCCGCAAGCTAGCGGAACTGGCGGCGGCCTGCCTTGCGGTAAATCAATTGACCAAAAACGGCATCGCCGGGCGCGGCCCGGCGATGCGGCAAGTTCCGTAGCAATCCTTATGCGGCGTTGGCGGCGCGCGGCCGCGCCGGCTCGGCCGGCGCCGGCGGGTTGCGTTGCAGCGCCATCACTTCGCGCATCGCCCGGGAGAAGTCCTTACGGGCGGTCGCCAGCGCGCCTTCTACCACCGCGCGATCGAGCTTTTCGCGGCGCAACGCCGCGTCGAGTTCGGTGATCTTCTGCTCGGCGGTCTGCTTCTCGCCGGCGCGCGCGGTTTCCAGCGCGCCGACGCGGTCGGTGAGCGAGGCGTTGGCATCCTCGGCTTGCGCCAGCGCGGCTTCCTTGGCGGTGAGGGCGCGCGCCAGCGCCCCGTTGCGCTCCATGTAGGCCGAGCGGGTCTGGTCGGCCTCTTTGTATTTGGATTCGTATTCGATGAGCGCGGCTTGCAGATTGGAAACCCGCTCCTGCAATTCATTGCGCTCGGTCGCGACTTCGCCGTTACGCCGGTCGTATTCGCGGATCTGTTCGGCGCGGGCGAGCAGCAGCTCGCGCGCGTCCGCCACCACCTTTTCGAGCGTCGCCGCGCGCGACTGCAGCGAGTCGAACCGCATGTTCTGGCCGGCGCGCTCGCGCTCGTGACGCTCGTTGAGCTCGTCGAGGGTGGTGACAAGCCGGGCGCGCTCGATGCTCGCTTCGTTGATGCTCGCTTCCGCGTGACGCAGACGGCCCTGCACGGCGTTGAAGCTCGCTTCGGTTTCGGTCACCTTGCGCGACAGGCGCGCGGCCTCCACGCCCGCTTTGTCGAGCAGGATATGCTGCGCGCGCTTCTCATCATCGGCTATCAGCAGCCGCTGACGCGCGGCGGTGATATCGGATTCGAGCGCGATAATGCGCTTTTCGGCGGTGACCAGCCGTTCATCGAACCGGCGGTTCTCCTCGCGCAATGCGAGGCATTCCCCCGTCCGCTGCGCGAGATTCGATTCCAGATCGGCGATCTGCGCGCGCCCGGTGGCGAGGTCGATGGAGAAATCGGTCTTGGTCGTTTCCAGCGTATGCAGCAGACTCTGCGCGGCGGCAAGATCCTGGCGTTGCGTCTGGCATTCGCGTTCCGAGGCGGCCAGTTTTTTCTCGATGTCGCCGACCTCGTTGCGCAATTTACCGTAGGCGGTGCGTGTATTGTTGAGCACCGTCTGCAAGCCGACCTTTTCGGTCTTTTCGGCTTCGAAATCGCGCAGCGCCTTGCTGACCGGATCGACCAGTTTGCCGACCGCGCTCTTGATGGTGTCGAGCTCATTGATCTTGCTGTTGGCGTCGAGCAGCAGATTGCGCAATGTCTCGTTCTCGCTGCCGAACTGGGTGCCGAGCGCGGAGAACAATTCCTCGTCGAGTTCGAGCGGGTTATTGCTTGGGGCTGCTGGCTCGTTCGGCTTTTCGGCGGGGCCCGCCTTGCGGGCGAGAAAGCCAAATCTGCTCATGACAGTAATTCCTTGATTGCGCCGATCCGCCCGGCCGAAGCGACGCCGAATCACCTTGCAAACAATACTATCGGAATGAATAACGAACCGCGATTGTAAACGAGACGTTAATGGCTTGCGGCGGCGGACGAAAAGCCATTTAAGATCAATAGTTTGTGCGCATCGCCGAGGGGCGGGCTACGCCTGCTTTTTATGTTCGCGCGCTTACGCCCGCTTGGCGATGAACAGCCCTTCGCACAGGCGGAAGGTGAGCTCAGGCCCGGCGCCCTTCGGCTCCAGCGTAGCTTTCACCTCGGGCGTGAGCTGCGCCAGCATCGCGCGCAGGAAGGCCTGCATGTTGGCGTCGTGGCGGCCGGCCCAGCTCTTGAATTCCATCTGTTTGTAGAGCTGCTCCTCGTGGCCGATGGAAAAGCCGTGCGCTTTGAGCGCCGCGCGCCATTCCTCCATGGTCCAGGCGCGCAGATGGCTGGGATCGCGGAAGCGCTCGAAGGCGTTGACGTAATCGCCGACGCTGCCGGCCGGCACCACGTTGTCCACTACCGCGAATAGCCCGCTCGGCTTGAGCACGCGGTGCACCTCGTCGAGGAATTCCGGGATCGAGTCGAAGTGATGCGGCGCGATGCGGGTGGTGACCAGGTCGAAGCTTAAGTCCTCGAAGGGAAGCGCCTCGGCCTTGGCGTAGGCGGTGCGGACATTGGCAAGGCCGCGCTTGGCGGCTTCGCCTTTGACCATATCGAGCATTTCCTGGGTGATGTCGGTCGCCCACATGCGCTCCACATGCGGCGCGAAAGTGTAGGCGACGTGGCCGCCGCCGGTGGCGACGTCGAGCGCACGCCAGGTCTTCTGCGGGGAGGTCAGCGCCACCAGCCGCTCCAGGCTCTTGCCGAGGGCATGCGGCGTCGAGGTGAGATAGCTGGCGGCGGTCTTGCCGAATTGTTCCTGGACCAGGGTCTTGTTCATGGGCTTTCCGGGTAGTTTTTGCGTCCGGACTATATAGCGCAAGACATAAGAAAAAGCCCTGCATCTTTCGATGCAGGGCAGTGTTGCACCCAACTCGCAATGGAGGGTGTCTAGTACACCATTTGGGTGAATGGCGACACGTAGGCCTGCAGCATCACCAGGATGCCGACCAGGCAGGCAAGCGCGATCGAGTGCAGGAACACGAAGCGCAGGATCGAGCCTTCGTGGCCGAACCAGTTGGTGGCGGTGGAGGCGACGACGATCGACTGCGCGTCGATCATCTTGCCCATGACGCCGCCGGACGAGTTGGCCGCAGCCATCAGGATCGGGTTGAGGCCCAGTTGCTCCGACGTGATCTTCTGCAGGTTGCCGAACAGGATGTTTGATGCCGTGTCGGAGCCAGTGAGCGCGACGCCGAGCCAGCCGAGCAGCGTGCCGAAGAAGGGATAGAGCACGCCGGCGCCGGCGAAGGCGAGACCGAGCGTCGCGTCGATGCCGGACAGCCGGGTAAGCGTTCCGATCGCTAGCATCGCCGAGATGGTGATGAGCGAGTAGGCGCAGATCTTGATCGTCCGGGCATAGACGGCAACGAGCCGCACCGGCGAGAAGCCCATGAAGAAGCCGGCGATGATTGCAGCGATCAACATCCCCGAGCCGGTGTAGGACAGCCACGTGAACGAGAACACCGCGCCCTCCAGGGTCGGCTTTACGACGACCGGCGGCATCTTATTGATTACGTTATGCAGCTCGGGAACCGCATAGTTCCAGGTGGCGTATGGATTGACGAACGCCTTGAACCAGCCGGTGCCCCAAACCAATAGAACGGCACAAACGATGATCCACGGCATGAGCGAGGCCCAGACCTGCGAGCTGGTCGGCTTCGCTCCGGCCGGGCGCGGTGGCGGCATCGTCGCCGCGGATTCGTCATGGCCGCGCAAAGCCGGCGACGTCCAGATTTTCTTCGGCTGCCAGATCTGCAGGAAACCGACGAGGCAGGCCATCGACACCAGCGAGGCAACGATATCGACGAACCACGGATTGACATAGTTCGACACCAGGAATTGCGGGACCGCGAAGGAGACGCCGCACACCAGGATTGCGGGCCAGATCGCTATCATGCCGCGGAAGCCGGCGAAGGCCCAGATCAGCCAGAACGGCACGATCAGCGAGAAGAACGGCAATTGCCGTCCGACCATCGCACCGAGGATGTAGGGGTCGATGCCGGTGACGCTGGCAAGACCGGCGATCGGCGTGCCGAGCGCGCCATAGGCGACCGGCGCGGTGTTGGCGATCAGCGACAGGCCCGAAGCCGCGAGCGGCGAGAAGCCGAGCCCGATCAGGATCGCGCCGGTGACCGCTACCGGGGTGCCGAAGCCGGAGGCGCCCTCGAAGAAGGCGCCGAACGAGAACGCGATGAGCAGGAGTTGCAGCCGGCGATCCTGGGTGACGCTGCCGATGGTGGTCTGCAGCGTCTCGAACGCGCCCTTCTCCACCGTCAGCTGGTAGAGGAAGATGACGTTCAACACGATCCAGCCGATCGGGAAGAAGCCGGTGACCGCGCCGAGCACCGTCGCGCGTAGCGACATGTTCGCGGGCATGGTGAAGATGTAGATCGCGATGAGATTGGCCACGATCAACGCGACGATGGCGGCGATATGGGCCTTCACCTTGCCCGACGCGATCAGGACAAGCAGCGTGATCACCGGAAGTGCCGCGAAACATGTCGACAACGTCGCGTTGCCAAACGGATTATAGACTTGATTCCACATGGTTCCGTCCCCCCCTAAGGCCCGCCCGACGCGGCCATATTGCTTTTTGCGTTTGGATATATGCGCTGGAACAGCGCTAGCGGCTAACTAAAGGACTGGTTCGCGTAAAAAACAAGCAGCTGATTGCGCAGAGCGAATATCTCCATAAGTAAAGCTCCGCTACGAAAGTAGCAGGCGGCTGGCTAGCCAATTGATATCTATTTGGTTTTGTCGAACCGGTTTGCGTCGTCGTCGTAGCCGTGACGGCTCGAATAGAACACCAGCCCCATCAGCCCGCCGCCGAGCAGCAGCGAAAACAGAATACCACCAGCCATCGCGAGGTAGCCGTAGACCGGGATCGGGTCGCCGCCGAGCCGCTCCCAAGCGGCGCCGGCGAACCAGACCGATGCCCCCAGCAAGGCGAATAAAGCGAGGATGATCAGGGTGCGCATGGGGCCGATATAGGTCGCGCCGACTATGTACGCTACCCGAAAAGCGAACGCGGGACCGATGCCCCGCGTTCCGAAGAAATATTTAGAAGAGTGGCGCCGCGGAGGGTTACGCGGTTTCCGCGTTCTTGCCCTTCTTGCCCTTGGCCGAAGCCTCGTCGTTGGCGGGCTCGTTCGGCGCCACCGGTGCGTCATCGAGTGGCACACCGCGCCGTAGCGTGGAGCGCAGCGCCGCCACCTCGCTTTGCAGCCGCGAATTGTCCTTGCGCGCGCCTTCCAGCGCGCCTTCGGCCACCGCGCGCTCCATGCGCTCGCGTTGCAGCGCCGAACTGAGTTCCTCGACGCGCTTTTCGATCTTGGTGCGGCTGACCTGAACGTCGGCTTCCAGGTGGCCGTTGCGCTCGGTGAGCGCCGCGAACTTTTCTTCGGCGCGCGCCAGCGCGGCTTCGTGCGCCTTCAGCGTCTTGCTCACCGCATTGTTGCGCTCGGTGAGCGCCGTGCGAGCCTGCTCGAGATCCTTGATCTGGCGCTCGCGCGCCTCGTGCATCGCCTCGACCTGCGCGAGCCGCTTCTCCGCGTTGTTGCGGGCGATGGTCGCTTCCACCGACTTGCGGTCGAAGGCGCGCGTTTCCTCGGTGCGGAGCATCAGATTTTGCCGCGCTTCGGACAGCAAGCGCTCGGACGTGGCGGCGCGCGACTGCAAAGCTTCGAGCCGCA
>PKXB01000013.1 GCA_003133345.1 Hyphomicrobiales bacterium
CCAGCATCTGCTGCTCGCCGCCAGAGAGCGTCTTGGCGCGCTGGTGGCGGCGCTCATGCAGGCGCGGGAACAGCGTGTAGACGCGCTCGAGATTCCAGCCATGGCGCTCGGGGCTGCGCAAGGCGACTAGCAGGTTTTCTTCCACGCCGAGCGTCGGAAACACGCGGCGGCCCTGCGGCACCAGACCCATGCCGCTGCGCACGGTCTCGAACGAGGATTTCTGGGTGATGTCGTCGCCCTTGAACACGATCTTGCCGCGGCGCGGCGGATTGAAGCCGACGATCGAATTCACCAGCGTGGTCTTGCCGACGCCGTTNNACGTAGGCGTCCCCGTAATAGGTGTGAATGTCCTGGACTTCGAGAATCGCCATGACGTCAGTCGGTCCCCAGATAGATTTCCTGGACTTTGGCGCTTGAGTGAATCTGTTGCGGCGTGCCGCTTTCGAGCACTTCGCCGAAATGGAGGACAGAAATCTGCGACGCCACGTCGAACACCACGTCCATGTCGTGCTCGATAAGCAGGATCGCCAGCCTGGGATCGAGCTTCATCAGGAACGCAGTCATCTCGGTGGATTCGCCCGAGGACAGGCCGGCGGCCGGCTCGTCGAGGAGCAGGATTTTCGGATCGCTCGCGAGGCCGAGCACGATCTCGAGCTGGCGCTGTTCGCCGTGCGAAAGATTGCGAACTTCGAGATCCTTGCGGTCGAGGAAGCCAGCTTGTTCGAGCAGGGAATAGGCCTTCTCGTAAACCTCTTTGTACGAGGATAGGAAGCGCCACATCACGAATTTTGACCGCCGCAGGCCCTCGATCGCCAGCAGCACGTTGTCGAGCACGGTTAATTTCGGAAACAGGCTGGTAACCTGAAACGTGCGCGCCATTCCGAGCGCGGTGCGCCGGTGGCTCGGCCAGCCGGTCACGTCCTGCCCGAACAGCACGACTTGACCCGAGGTCGCGGGATAAATGCCGGTGATGACGTTGAACAGCGTGGTCTTGCCGGCGCCATTCGGTCCGATGATGGCCTTGCGGTCGCCCGGCATGATCTGGAGCGTGACGTCCCGCACCGCTTGCAGGCCGTCGAAGCTCTTGCACAGGCTTTTCAACTCGAGAACGGGCACATTGCCAATTGCGCCGCTGTCGCTGTTCACGCTCGCAATCCTCTGATCGGTCGGAAGATTTGCCGGGGCTCTTGTTACAGAGCCCCGGCGTTTGTTTTCGTTATTCGCAGAACTTGCAGGGCGGGAAGTCGCGGTCGTAAACCGGCTGCGCGAGGAACTTCTCCTTGCCGTAGGTCCAGAACTGGCTGACCTTCGGATAGGTCTTGATCACGGTGTTCCAGAGCTCGTCCTTGTCGTAGCCGAACATCTTCTTCTTCTCGACCTTCTTGATGTAGACGTTCTCGATCGGGTTGCGCATGTCGTCGAGTTCGACCGGACCACGCGGAGCGTCGAGCTTGATGCTTTGCATGATCTTGATGAACGCTTCCGGACCGGGATATTTGCCGCCGGCCTTCTTTATCGCCGCGTCGAGCCACATGGCGGTGGTGTAGTTGTTTTCCGAGTAGTAGCTGGGGACCTTGCCATATTTGGCGCGGTACGCTTTGACGAAGGTTTGGTTCGCTGGAGTATCGATCGCCGCGCTGTAGTGCAGCGCGGAGACGTCACCTATTACTTCGTCGCCCATGAACGGCAGCGCGAATTCGTCATAGCTGGTGCCGCCGCCGATGATCGGCTTTTTGTAGCCGGACGCGCGCAGCTGCTTAGGGAATTGCAGCGACATCGGCCCCACCATCAGCGAGAACACCGCGTCGATGTCGCCCTTGATGGTCGGGATGTAAGGCCCGAAATCCTTGGTGCCAAGCGGGGGCCAGATCTTCTGGATCACCTTGCCGCCGCAGTCCTCGAACGCCTTCTGGAAACCGCCGACCGATTCGTAGCCGAAGGCATAGTCGGCGCCGATCGTGACGATCTTCTTGTAGCCCTGCTCGCAGGCCCATTGGCCGAGCGGATGTGTCGGCAGTGAGCTCGTATAACTGGTGCGCATGAAATACGGATACTTGACGAGCTGTCGCTGCGTCAGATCGTCGGCTGATGAGACGGAGGAGATGTAGAGCGTCTTCTCGGCGGTGCTCACCGGCGCCAGTGCGTAACCCGTGGGGGCCAGAAATCCGCCGATGATCATGTGCACCTTGTCTTGCAGGATCAGCTTCTTGGCCTTGGTGACGCTAGTGTCGGGCTTGCCCTGGTCGTCTTCGACGATGAATTTCACGTCGGCGCCGCCGAGCTTGCCGCCGTGCTCGTCGAGATACATCTGGAAGCCGTCGACCATGTCCTTGCCGACCTGGGCGTAGATGCCGGTGCTAGACGCGATGTAGCCGATGCGCAGTTCTTCCGCGCCGGCCGGCGCGGCCGCAGCGAGGCCGAGCGCGAGACAGCTACCCAACAGTATTTTTTGCAGTTTGTTTGTCATTGTCATTACTCCCTTGTTGTCGTCGCCTTCCCGTCGCAGGTCAGGAAGGCTTCGTTGCTAGTCTTTTCGAACCTTCGCTTTTGCCTTGAGATGCGATCCGCTGCCGCAGGCGGGACGGGATTCCCATCAGGCCCATCGGCAGATAGAGAATTGTCAGCACGTAGACGCCGCCCAGCATGTACTGCCACCAGGGCACCAGCGTACTGAGATATTCGCGCAATCCGAACACGATGGCGGTGCCGATGGTGGCGCCGACCAGCGTGCCGGCGCCGCCGAGCACGACCATCAGCAGCGCATCCACTGAGGTGGTCAGAACCACGGTCTCTGGGCTGACGTGACCGTTGGTATGCGCCCACAGCACGCCGGCCAGACCGCCGAAGCCGCCGGCGATGATGAAGGCAATGTATTTGTGCAGCCAGGTGTTGTAGCCGAGAATCTGCATACGCAATTCGCGCTCGCGGATGCCGGTCAGGCTACGTCCGAACGGCGAGCGCACCAACACATACATCAGCACCATGGACACGGCGAAAAACGCGAACACGAGGTAGAAGAATGTCACCTGGTTTCCCAGATCGAGACCGAAACTCGGCCGGGCGTTGAGATTGATGCCGTTGTCGCCGCCAGTGAGCGAATTCCAGCGATAGGCCAGGCCCCAGGCGCATTGGCCGAGCGCGAGCGTGATCATCAGGAAATAGTCGCCACCGGCGCGGATCGCGAACAGCCCGAACAGCGCCGCCAGCGCGGCGCCGATCAGGATACCGAGCAAAACCACCAGCCAGAAATCCCAACCCAGTCCAAAATGAAACTTGGCGGCTAGGATCGCGGTGAGATAGGCACCGACACCGAAATAGGCGGCTTGCCCCATCGATGCGAGGCCGGTGTAGCCGAGCAGGAGGTCGACGCTCATGGCGAGGATGGCGAAGGCCATCGCGCGCGTCGCCAGTAGCACGACGAACGAGCCCGAATGCGGAACGATATAGGCGAACGCCACCAGGGCGGCGGCGACCATCGCGATCTTGATTTGCTGGCTCACCATCGCTCGGTGCTCATTGCCGGCCGAACAGGCCGGTCGGCTTCACCGCCAGGATCAGGACCATCGGCGCGTACAGCGTGAAATAGGAAATCTCGGGGAACAGCGCCTTGCCGAAGTTGTCCGCCAATCCGACCGCCAGCGCGCCGATGGCGGCGCCGCCCAGGCTGCCCAGGCCGCCGATGATGACGACCGCGAAGGCCAGCGGCAGCATTTCGAAATCGAGGCCGGGATAAATGCCGAGGAACGCCCCGCCGATCACGCCGCCGAGCGCGGCGAGGAAAGCGCCGAGCGCGAAAATGAACATCGAGATGCGATTGGTATCGATGCCGACGCCGCGCGCCATCTGCGCGTCGTCCACGGTTGCGCGCACGGCGGCGCCCATGCGGGTTTTTTCCATCGCCAGCCATAGCGCCACGCCGATCACCAGCGCCAAAACGATCATGAACATCCGATAGGCCGGAAAGTAGATCCCGCCGATCACGACGCTTTGCGTCAGCGTCGCGGGCGGGGTGATGTCCATGTTGTTGCCGCCCCAGATATCGAGCGCGCCTTGCTGGAACAGGAAGGCGAAGCCGACCGTGAGCAGCAGCTGGCGCAACGGGTCGAAGCCGAGCGGGCGCAGGAACACGCGCTCCATCGCCATACCGATCACGGCAACGGCGAGCGCCGCCACCGGCAGCGAGAGCGCCCAGGAGCCGGTGGCGTTGATCACCGACAGCGCGATGTAGCCGCCCCACAGAAAATAGGCGCCATGCGAGAGATTGACGATCCGCATGACGCCGAAAATCAACGACACGCCGCTGCCCACGAGGAACAGCAGCGCACCATAGGATATGCCGTTGAAGGCCTGGATGACCCAGAACTGCGTATTCATTCCCCCTCGTCCTTCTGTTAACCGGGATTCTCCAGATGACCCCGGAACCGGCTTGGATATTCGCGGGTTCCCTGGCTCCCTGCAAGGCAGAAGCGCAATTCGGACAGCTACCGTCACCTCAGGCAGCCCGGACGGTGGTCGGGGGCTGATCTGACCGGATAATCCGTTGTGTGTACCGAAAACCTAAATCCGAACGTAGTGGTGATGAAGTCCGCCAAGGACCGCGTGTGAATTGATGATTCCGGTCCATTGAACCGGGCGAGAGACCGGCGCATCTTTATCCAATGACCGGTGCGTTCTGATGTCGTTATAATAGCGTGCGTAGGATCGCAGAATCCGCCGCAGATGCGCCTCGCCCAAGACGACGATGTGATCCACGCACTCGCGCCGGATTGATCCAATCAACCGTTCAGCGAAACCATTCTGCCAAGGCGAGGCCGGTGCAGTAGGCTTGTCCCGGATGCCCATGGCGCGTATGCGTCGTGTGACGACGGTGCCATAGATCCGATCCCGATCGCGGATGAGGTAGCGCGGCACCTCATTCCACGGGAATGCCTCGGTTAGCTGGCGTGCGATCCATTCTGCCGTCGGATTTGTTGTGACGTTGATCCAGACCAGGTCTCGGCGGCCCAGACGGACGATGACGAAGGCATAGAGCAGATCGAAGCCAATGGTCGGGACGATGAACAGGTCCATGGCGGCAATGTCCGGCGCGTGGTTACGCAGAAAGGTGTGCCATCCCTGACTTGGCGGTCCACGCCGCTTGACCATGTACTTGGCGACGCTCGACTGCGCGACTTCAAACCCAAGCTTGAGCAGTTCGCCGTGGATGCGCGGCGCGCCCCAAAGCGGATTCTCCATGCTCATCCGCCGAATCAATGCACGAAGGTCTGTCTCGATCTGCGGTCGCCCTCCCCGCGGGCGCGACTTCCAACGCCAATAACAGCGAAAGCCGGCCCGATGCCACCGCACGAGCGTCTCAGGNNACTTGAATGGCGAGGCCAAAACAGCCAGGACGAAGCAGAACAGTGAGAACATTGTCCACTGACGTTAGGTGATTCCGTCAGCTAATCGATGCGGATAAGGATTTCGGTACACACAAGGCGCAAGAAACGGCTCAATTGGCCGTTACCCCCGAATCCGATCATCCTGCCTCCCGGTGCGAAGCGGTTAAAACCCGCATTTTGCGGATGACA
>PKXB01000038.1 GCA_003133345.1 Hyphomicrobiales bacterium
ACGGGATGAACACCACGCCGTCGGGGATGGCGTCGTCCTGGCGTGATGCCAATTCGACTTCGCCGCGGCGGGTGCTGACACGCAGCCTATCCCCGGCTTTAAGCCTCAGTTTCTCGAGCGTGCCGCGCGACACCGCCGCGATCGCCGCCGGCTCAAGCGCGTCGAGCACGGACGCGCGCCGCGTCATGGCGCCGGTGTGCCAATGCTCGAGCTGACGGCCGGTGGTGAGGATGAACGGATAGTCGTGGTCCGGCGTCTCGTTCGGCGGCGTCAATTTCGCCGCCACCAGTTTGCCGAAGCCGCCCGGGCGCGGGAAGCCCTTGTCGAACACCACGTCGCGGCCCGGCTTGTCCGGCGCGTCGGTCGGATAAGTGACGTGATCCTCGCGCTCGACGCGCTCCCAGGAGATGTTGTCGAGCGCGGGCATCAGCCGCGCCATCTCCTCGAACACTTCGCTGACGTGCTGGTAGTTCCACTTCTCGCCCATGCGTTGGGCCAGATCCTGGATGATCCACAAATCCTGCCGCGCGTCGCCCGGCAGCGGCAGCGCCTGGCGGCCCATCTGCACCTGACGGTTGGTGTTGGTGACGGTGCCGTCCTTCTCCGGCCACGCGGAAGCCGGCAGGATCACGTCGGCATAGGAGCAGGTTTCGGTCAGGAAGATGTCCTGCACCACCAGATGTTCGAGATGGGCAAGCGCGGCGCGCGCGTGGTTCAAGTCAGGGTCCGACATCGCGGGGTTTTCTCCCATGATGTACATGCCCTTGATCTCGTCGGCATGCACGGCGTCCATGATCTCGACCACGGTCTTGCCGCGCTTGGGATCGAGTTTCTTGCCCCAGGCTTTTTCGTATTTGGCGATCATCTCCGGGCTCTCCACCGACTTGTAGTCGGGGTAGAACATCGGAATGAGGCCCGCGTCGGAGGCGCCCTGCACGTTGTTCTGTCCGCGCAGCGGATGCAGGCCGGTGCCGGGCCGGCCGACCTGGCCGCAGATCAGCGACAGCGCGATCAGGCAGCGCGCGTTATCAGTGCCGTGGGTGTGCTGCGAGACGCCCATGCCCCAGAAGATGATGGCGCTTTCGGCGCGCGCGTAAGAGCGCGCGACGTTGCGCAGCGTGTCGGCGGGAATGCCGCAGATCGGCGCCATCTCCTCTGGCGTGAAGTCCTTGATGCTCTCGGCGAAGGGCGCGAAGCCTTCCACGTAGGTCTGCACGTATTGCTGGTCATACAGTTTCTCGGTGACAATCACATTAAGCATGCCGTTGAGCATCGCCACGTCGGTGCCATTCTTGAACTGCATCATCTGCCAGGCGTGGCGCTTGAGCGCCTGCCCGCGCGGGTCCATCACCACCAGCTTGGCGCCGCGCTTGGCCGCCTGCTTGAAGAAAGTGGCGGCGACCGGATGGTTCTCGGTCGGGTTGGCCCCGATGACAATAATAAAGTCGGAATTCTTGCACTCGTTGAAGGTCGCGGTCACCGCGGCCGAGCCGACGCCTTCCAACAGCGCCGCCACCGAGGAGGCGTGACACAGCCGCGTGCAGTGGTCGACATTGTTGGAGCCGAAGCCGGTGCGCACCAGCTTCTGGAACAGGTAAGCCTCTTCGTTCGAGCCCTTGGCCGAACCAAATCCAGCAAGCGCGCGCGGGCCGTCGCGGTCGCGGATTTTTTTCAAGCCCGACGCGGCGCGCGCCATCGCCTCTTCCCAGGTTGCTTCGCGGAAATGCGTAAGCGGATTGGCCGGGTCGACCAGATCGTCGGCGGCTTTCGCCACGCCGTCCTTGCGCACCAGCGGCTTGGTCAGGCGCTGCGGATTGCTGACATAGTCGAAGCCGAAGCGGCCTTTCACGCACAGCCGGTTCTGGTTGGCCGGCCCGTCGCGGCCGCTGACGTACAAGAGCTTGTCGTTCTTGATGTGATAAGTGAGCTGGCAGCCGACGCCGCAATAGGGGCACACACTGTGCACCGCGCGGTCGGGGAATTGCGTGCGCACATTCTTGGCGTCCACCAGCGTCGCCGGCATCAGCGCGCCGGTCGGACAGGCCTGCACGCATTCGCCNNCCGCGGCCGGCCATGCCGATGACGTCGTTGACCTGCACTTCGCGGCAGGCGCGCACACAAAGATTGCATTGAATGCAGGCGTCGAGATTGACCGCCATGGCCGGATGGCTGCGGTCGGCGTCGGGCGCGTGGCGCTGGCCGAAGCGGCTGGTGGCGACGCCCAGGCGGTCGGCCCAGGCCCAGAATTTCGATTGCGGATCGTGCGAGGTCTTGCGGTCGGGCTGATCGGAAATCAACAGCTCGAACACCATCGCCCGCGCGGTCTTGGCGCGCTCGGAGGCGGCTTTGACTTTCATGCCTTCGGCCGGCTTGCGAATGCAGCTCGCCGCCAGCACGCGCTCGCCCTCGATCTCCACCATGCAGGCGCGGCAATTGCCGTCGGCGCGATAGCCGGGCTCGGGCGAATAGCACAGATGCGGGATGTCGGTGCCCAGCCGCTTGGCCACCTGCCAGATGGTCTCACCTTCGCGCGCGCTGACCTCTTTACCGTCGAGCGTAAAGGTGATGACTTTCGGGCCAGAGCCCTTGCCGGAAACGGCATCGACCGGTGCGGTATGTGCAACGGCGGGCTTGCCAGCGCTGAGGTCCTCGCCGCCGGCGGCGCCCTTTTTATCGTGCCCGTAACCGAGCGGCGTTTTTCCGTTGGAATCAGCCATGGTTCACCAGGTACCCAGCGGTTTGGTAAGTTCCTCGGAGAAATATTTTAGCACACAGAGCAGCGGATTGGGCGCCGCCTGGCCGAGGCCGCAAATGGAAGCGTCGCGCATGGCGGTCGAGAGTTCCGTCAGCAGCGCGGGATCCCAGGGACCCTTCGCCATCAGTTTGACCGCCTTTTCGGTGCCGGCGCGGCAGGGCGTGCACTGGCCGCACGATTCGTCCTCGAAGAACTTCATCAGATTGAGCGCGACCGCCTTCATATCATCCTTGTCCGAAAGGATGACAACCGCGTGCGACCCGACGAAGCAGCCGTGCGGTTCCAAGGTGCCAAAATCGAGCGGGATGTCGGCCATTTTGGCCGGCAGGATGCCACCCGACGCCCCGCCCGGCAGGTAGCCTTTGAATTTATGGCCGTCGGCCATGCCGCCACAGAATTCCTCGATCAGCTCGCGCGCGGTGACGCCGGCCGGCGCCAGCACCACGCCCGGCTTTTTGACGCGGCCCGACACCGAGAAGCTGCGGAAGCCCTTGCGCTCATGGCGCCCTTGCGCGGTCATCCATTGCGCGCCCTTCTCGACGATGTCGCGCACCCAGAACAGCGTCTCGACATTCTGCTCCAGCGTCGGGCGGCCGAACAGGCCGACCTGCGCGACATAAGGCGGGCGGTGGCGCGGCAATCCGCGTTTGCCCTCGATCGACTCGATCATCGCCGACTCTTCGCCGCAGATATAAGCGCCGGCGCCGCGCCGCAGATGCAGCTTGGTGTGCGGCGACAGGCCGGCCTTCTCGGCCTTGGCCATTTCATCGGCCAGCATCAGCCGCAGCTCCGGATATTCGTCGCGAATGTAGAGATAAGTGTCCGGCGCTTCGACCACGAAAGCCGCGATCAGCATGCCCTCGATGAAGCGGTGCGGGTCCTGTTCGAGATAATAACGGTCCTTGAAGGTGCCGGGCTCGCCCTCGTCGGCATTAACCGCGAACAGGCGGGGCGCCGGCTCCGCGCGCACCAGCGACCATTTGCGCCCGGTGGGAAATCCGGCGCCGCCGAGGCCGCGCAGGCCGGCATCGCTCACGATCTTGATCAGCTCGTCGCGCGTGCGCTTGCCGGACAGACAGTCCTTGAGCAGCGCGTAGCCGCCGGCTTTCTGGTAAGCGGCGAAGTCGACGCCGGGCTTGTAGGCATGCGCATGCGGCTTCGCTTTTACCGAAGCGGCGACCTTGTCCGGCGTCGCCTTGAAGGTCTGCACATGGCCGACCGCGCAGACCGGCGCGTGGTCGCAGGCGCCCATACAGGGCGCGCGCACCACGCGCACGTCCTTGCCTAATTTGCCGGGCAACTCAGCCAGCAGCTTCTCGGCGCCGGCCATTGCGCATGACAACGAGTCGCACACACGCACAGTCACCGCCGCCGGCGGCGGCCCGTCCTTCACCACGTCGAAATGAGAATAAAAGGTGGCAACCTCGTAGACCTCGGTGAGCGCGAGTTTCATCTCCAGCGCCAGCGCCGTGAGATGCGCGGCGGACAGATAGCCATAGTGGTCCTGGATCAGATGCAGATGCTCGATCAGCAGATCGCGCCGGCGCGGGCGGTCGGCGAGCAGCGCGCGCACTTCGTCGAGCGCCGTAGGGTCGATCTGACGGCCCTTGGGCGTGCGCGGCGGCTTGCGGCGGCCTGTTTTGGTGTCCGGCGGGCGCGTCTTGAGGTCCATGAACGTCTTTGGCCGGAACTCGGTCAGGCCACCTTTTCTGTCATGTGCCGGAACATGGCGCGGCGCGCTTCCTCGTCAAACTCGGTCTTGAACTTGTGCTTGTCCTTGAGTGCGTTTGCCCGTGCCGCCGCCGGCCGCGCGGAAATCTCGTCGACCAGGCGTTTCAGGTTGGGAAACTTGGCCCAGGCGCCCTCGCCGAGCGCGTTCGGAATGAGCCGCGCCCAGCCCCANNGTCTCGTACATGTAGCGATTGATGGCGTAAGGGATCTTTTCCGGCGCGTATTGGCGGAAATGCACCGATTGCCCGGAATACGGCCCGACGCCGGAAGCCACGAACATCAGCCAGGACAACAGCTCGCCGCGCAGCTTCGGCGTGTTCGCGGGCAGGAATTTTCCGCTCTTCTCGGCGAGATAAAGCAGGATGGCGTTGCTGTCGAACACGGTGGCGTCGCCGTCTACAATCGCCGGCACTTTGGCGTTCGGATTGATCGCCAGATATTCCGGCTTGTGCTGTTCACCCTTGCGGGTGTCGACCGGAACCGGCTCGTACGGCAAGCCGGTCTCCTCCAGCATGAGCGCGACCTTCATCGGATTGGGCGCGCCGCTATAGTAGAATTTGATCATCTGTCGTCCTTGTTTGCTGGCGGCTCGCCGCGTAGCGCGGCGAGGGAATTAGA
Organism: Hyphomicrobiales bacterium; assembly: GCA_003133345.1. GTDB lineage: Bacteria > Pseudomonadota > Alphaproteobacteria > Rhizobiales > Xanthobacteraceae > Pseudolabrys. The sequence continues at coordinate 5,105 of PKXB01000038.1, forward strand.
ACAAGCCGACGATCTGCCCGTCGGCGCCGACGTCGATCGAATCGGCGGCCGGCACCTTCGGCAGGCCCGGCATGGTCATGATCTCGCCGCAGATCGCCACCACGAACTCGGCGCCGGCCGAGAGCCGCACCTCGCGCACATTGATGATGTGATCGTCGGGCGCACCCTTGGTATCCGCGTTGGTCGTGAACGAGTACTGCGTCTTGGCGATGCAGATCGGCAGCTTGCCGTAACCCATCTCCTCCCAGGTCTTGAGCTGATCCTTGACCCCCTTGTCGGCGGTGACCGCCTTGGCGCGATAGATTTCCTTGGCGATGGTCTCGATCTTCGCAAACAGCGGCATCTCGTCGGGATAGAGCAGCTTCAGCTTGTGGCTGCTATCGCAGATCTTGACCACCGCCTTGGCGACGTCGGTGGCGCCCTCACCACCCATCGCCCAGTGATCGGCCATGATCGCCTCGACGCCGAGCTTGGTGCAGGCGTTCTTGACCAGCTCGATTTCCGCCGGCGTATCGGCCGAGAAGCGGTTGATCGAGACCACCGGCTGGATGCCGAATTTCTTGATGTTCTCGACGTGACGCTGCAGGTTGGCCATGCCGGCTGCCAGCGCCTTGAGGTCTTCCTTCTTGAGATCGGCCTTCTGCACGCCGCCATGCATCTTGAGCGCGCGGATGGTGGCTACCAGCACCACGCAATCGGGCGTCAAGCCGGCCTTGCGGCACTTGATGTCGATGAATTTCTCGCCGCCGAGATCGGCGCCGAAGCCGGCTTCGGTCACCACATAGTCGGTGAGTTTGAGCGCGGTGGCAGTCGCCGTCACCGAGTTGCAGCCATGCGCGATGTTGGCGAACGGACCACCGTGGATGAAGGCGGGCGTGCCTTCCAGCGTCTGCACCAGATTGGGCGCGATCGCTTCCTTGAGCAGCGCCGCCATCGCCCCGTGCGCCTTGAGGTCCTTGGCGCGCACCGGCTTACGGTCGCGGGTATAGGCGACGATGATATTGCCGAGCCGCTCCTTCAGGTCATCGAGATCCTTGGCCAGGCAGAAGATCGCCATCACTTCGGAGGCGACGGTGATGTCGAAGCCGGCCTCGCGCGGATAGCCGTTGGCGACGCCGCCGAGCGAGCAGACGATCTCGCGCAGCGCGCGGTCGTTCATGTCCATGACGCGGCGCCAGACGACGCGGCGCGAGTCGATGGCGAGCACGTTGCCCCAATAGATGTGATTGTCGATCAGCGCGGAGAGCAGATTATGCGCCGAGGTGATGGCGTGGAAATCGCCGGTGAAATGCAGATTAATGTCTTCCATCGGCACCACTTGCGCATAGCCGCCGCCGGCGGCACCGCCCTTCATACCGAAGGAGGGCCCGAGCGAAGGCTCGCGCAAGCACAGCATCGCCTTTTTGCCGATGTGGTTGAGCGCGTCGGTGAGGCCGACCGTGGTGGTGGTCTTGCCTTCGCCGGCCGGCGTCGGGGTGATCGCGGTCACCAGGATCAGCTTGCCGTTCTTCTTGTCTTTGAGCGATTTCACGTAATCCATCGACACCTTGGCCTTGTAATGACCATAGGGCTCGAGGTTTTCCGCCGCGATGCCGAGCTTTTCCTTGGCAAGCTCGATGATCGGCCGCTTCTTGGCGTTCTGCGAAATTTCGATGTCGGATTTCGGTGACTGATGCTGCGAGGCGGGCATGGGATTTTTCCGTTAATGCAAGAGTGATGAGCCGGCGATTTAGTTGGCTTATGTAAACCTCGCCCCCGTAGCGAGCTTGGCAGTCGTGATGAACTCGGACGCGTCGATCTTCTTTCCGCCTTCGGGCTGCACGCGCGTCACCTTGAAGCGGCCGTCGGCGCAGACCACGGTGAAGCCGTCGGCTTCCACCGCGACGATTTCGCCCAACTTGCCGGCGATGCCCTTCGGGTCCTTGGCCGGCAGCGGCTTGGCGTCGAAGATTTTCAGCGTCTTGCCGTCAAGCGTGGCCCAGGCGCCCGGCGCCGGATTGCAGCCGCGGATGAGCCGGTCGATCTGCTCCCACGGCTTGCCCCAGTCGATCTTGGCGTTGCCGGGACCGCAGCGGCCTTCATACGTGGCCTTCGACTCGTCCTGCTTGATGCGCGGCGCCTTGCCGGCCTTCACCAGGTCGACCGATTCCATCATGGCCTCGACGCCCTGCGGAAACAGACGATCGAAATAAACGGTGCCGAGGGTGTCGGTGCCGCTGATCGGCGTCTTCTTTTGCAGCAGCACGTCGCCGGTATCGAGCCCGTTGTCGGGCCAGAAGATCGACAGGCCGGTTTCCTTCTCCCCCTTGATGATCGGCCAGTTGATCGCGCTGGCGCCGCGATAGGCCGGCAGCAATGACGGGTGATACTGGATCGAACCCTTGGTCGGCGCGTTGAGAAACTCTTCCGGCACGAACAAAGTGACGAAGGCCATGACTTGCAGGTCGGGCTTGAGCGCCTTGAATTCCGCCAGGACTTCCGGCTTCTTGTACGAGTCGGGCTGAAACACCGGGAGCTTGGCCGCGAGCGCAGCCTCTTTGAGCGGATCGGCCTTGGCGCCTTCTTTTTCCGGCGCGGCATAGACGGCGACCACGTTCTCGCCGCGCTTGAGCAGTGCCTCCAGCACGGCCTTGCCGAATGCCTGCTGGCCGTGGACCACGATACGCATTGACTTGCTCTCCCCATTTTCGCGGTCATCGCCGGGCTTGGCCCGGCGATCCCGATCGCTGAGGCGCTTACGTCCTCAAGCGGGATGCCCAGGACAAGCCCGGGCATGACAGTCTTGTTAGGCCGCCGCTTTCGACTTGTCCGGCGCGGTGATCGCCCCCGAGGTCTTGATCTCGGCGATCTGCGACGCGCTGTAGCCGAGCACCTTGGACAGGATTTCCTCGGTGTGCTCGCCGAGCAGCGGCGAGCGCCGCACATCGGCGGGCGAATCCGACAGCTTGATCGGATTGCCGACGGTTAGATACTTGCCGCGGGTCGGATGGTCGACTTCGACCACCGTGCCGGTTGTGCGCAGCGACTCGTCATCGGCGATCTCCTTCATCGACAGGATCGGACCGCAGGGGATGTCGTGCTTGTTGAACAGGTCCATGGCCTCGAATTTGGTCATGGTCTTGGTGAATTGCTCGATGCGGCCGAAGATCTGCGTCAGCCGCGGCAGCCGCGCCTTGGGCGTGGCGAAATCCGGATGGGTCTTCCACTCCGGCTCACCGATCACGTCACAGATCTCGTTCCACACCGGCGCCTGGGTGATAAAATAGAGATAGGCGTCCGGATCGTTCTCCCAACCCTTGCACTTGAGAATCCAACCGGGCTGACCGCCGCCGGAGTCGTTGCCGCCACGCGGCACCGCCACGCCGAACGGAACGCCCTCGCCGTACTGGCGGAATTCGGTGAGCGGTCCGTGCTTAAGGCGCTGCTGATCGCGTAGCTTGACGCGGGTGAGATTAAGCACACCATCCTGCATCGCGCACAGCACGCGCTGGCCGCGGCCGGTGCGGATGCGCTGATACAGCGCCGAGACGATGCCGAGCGCGAGATGCAGGCCGGTGCCCGAGTCGCCGATCTGCGCGCCGGTGACCAGCGGCGGACCTTCGCGGAAGCCGGTGGTGGAAGCGGCGCCGCCCGCGCATTGCGCGACGTTCTCATAGACCTTGCAGTCCTCGTAGGGACCGGGACCGAAGCCCTTGACCGAGGCGACGATCATGCGCGGGTTAAGCTTGTGGACATAATCCCAGGTCAGGCCCATGCGGTCGAGCGCGCCGGGGGCGAAGTTCTCGACCAGCACGTCGCAGGTCTTGATCAGCCGGTTGAGGATTTCCATGCCCTTGGGATGCTTGGAATCGATCGTGATCGACCGCTTGGTGCCGTTGAGCATGGTGAAATACAGGCTGTCGGCATTGGGTACGTCGCGCAGCTGGCCGCGCGTGATATCGCCGGCACCCGGACGCTCGACCTTGATCACGTCTGCGCCCATATAAGCGAGCAGCTGGGTGCACGTGGGCCCCGACTGCACGTGCGTGAAGTCGAGAATGCGCACGCCTTGCAGAGCCAGGCCGGCCTGCCCGTAGGGCTTGCTGCTCGGCTTCGGCAAACCACCGTTGCCGTTCGCTTTTGTCGAGCTCGCCAGTTTCACTACCTTGCGAGCCGATTTCTTGGCTGCGGCCCTCACCTTAGATTTCTTTCCGTTCTTTTGCTTCTTGTTTGCCATTTGCTGCTCCTCCGACTTTTCGCTTTGTCCCACTCCCTGTCGGGAGCCGTCACTTAAAACTTTCAGCGGATACCGCCCCCGCTTGCGCGCGGGAGCGGTTACTTCCTTTATTTCTTCTTCAGCGCGCTTTGCGGATTGAGGTTGCCGATGCGGCCGCTCTCGCTGCCGGCTGCCGGGTCGAGCACCGCATTGATGAGGGTCGGCTTGCCGGAGTCCATCGCTTCGTTCACGGCGCGCTTAAGTTCGTCGGGCGACGTCGCATTGACGCCGACGCCGCCGAAGGCCTCCATCATCTTGTCGTAACGCGAGCCTTTGACGAAGACGGTGGGCGCCGGATCCGAACCGCCGCCGCGATTGACATCGGTTCCGCGATAGATGCCGTCGTTGTTGAAGATGACGACGCAGACCGGCAGCTTGTAGCGGCAGATCGTCTCCACCTCCATGCCAGAGAAACCAAAGGCGCTGTCGCCTTCGATTGCGAGCACGGGCTTACCGGTCTCGATCGCAGCCCCGATGGCATAGCCCATGCCGATGCCCATGACGCCCCAGGTGCCGACGTCGAGCCGCTTGCGCGGTTGATACATGTCGATGACGCCGCGCGTGAGATCGAGCGCATTGGCGCCTTCGTTCACCAGGATGGCGTCCGGCCGCTCCATGACGATGGTGCGCAGCGCGCCTAGCGCGCCGTGGTAATCCATCGGCGACGCGTTGTTCATCAGCCGCGGCGCCATCTTAGCGACGTTCTCTTCTCTTTTCTTGCTGACGGCACCGGTCCAGTCGGCCGGCGCGACCGGCCACTTGGCTCCCATGCCTTCAAGAAGCGCGGATACGCAGGAGCCGATGTCGCCGACCACGGGGGCGACGATCTCGACGTTCGAGTCCATCTCCTTGGGCTCGATGTCGACTTGGATGAACTTCTTCGAATGCGGCTCACCCCAGTTTTTGCCCTTGCCATGCGACAAGAGCCAGTTGAGGCGAGCGCCGATCATCATGACGACGTCGGCGTCCTTCAGCACCGTCGAGCGCGCCGCACCCGCGCACTGCGGATGCGTGTCGGGCAAGAGGCCCTTGGCCATGCTCATCGGCAGGAACGGAACGCCGCTCTTTTCGACGAAGGCGCGAATTTGATCGTCGGCCTGCGCGTAGGCCGCGCCCTTGCCGAGAATGATCAGCGGGCGCTTGGCGCTTTTGAGCACATCGAGCGCACGCTTGACCGCAGCCGGAGCCGGAATCTGGGCCGGCGCGGCGTCGATCACCTTCACCAGCGACTTCTGCCCGGCCTCGGCGTCCATCACCTGACCGAAAAGCTTGGCCGGCAGATCGAGATAGACGCCGCCCGGACGGCCGGACACGGCCGCGCGGATCGCGCGAGCCAGGCCGATGCCGATGTCGGCGGCATGCAGCACGCGGAAAGCCGCTTTGCAAAGCGGCTTGGCGATGGCCAGTTGGTCCATCTCTTCATAGTCGCCCTGCTGCAAGTCGACGACCTCGCGCTCGGACGAGCCTGAGATCAGAATCATCGGGAAGCAGTTGGTCGTGGCATTGGCCAGCGCGACCAGACCGTTGAGAAAGCCGGGCGCCGACACCGTGAGGCAAATGCCGGGCTTTTGGGTCAGATAGCCGGCGATGGCCGCCGCGTTGCCGGCGTTCTGCTCGTGCCGGAACGAGATGACGCGTATGCCTGCGGCCTGCGCCATACGGCCGAAGTCCGTGATCGGAATGCCGGGCACACCGTAGATCGTTTTGATGCCGTTGAGCTTGAGCGCATCGATGATGAGATGAAAGCCGTCCGTCAGCTCGCGTTCTGCTTCGGGCGCCGTGGTCGCCGGTTTCTTTTCTTGTACTGCTGCATCAGCCATGGGAATCCTCCCTTAGGTCTTGTGATCGGGCCTTGTCAGTCCAAATAGTCGGCATACCGCGCCACGTGATCGGCCAGGCCGAGCGCGTGGTCNNTGATGTGGTCGCGGATCGAACGGTCGGCGCGATCCTTCTCGCCGATGGTCTTGCGGCGGATCATGCGCATGTGGGTGAAAAGATTTTCGGCGAGGTCGATCAGCACGGCGTTGCGGCTGAGCCGGATGATGGTCTGATGGAATTCGATGTTGATGTCGGAATACTCGTCGAGATGCGCGCGCACTTTGCCGTTCTCGAAGGTGGCGAACATCCGGCGCAAGCCGGCGATTTCCTCTTCGCTGGCGACTTGCGTGATCAGGCGCGCCGCCATGCTTTCCAGCGCCGCCCAGGCGGTGATCATCTCGATCACCTCGCGCTTGGTCTTGCGCACTACATAGATACCGCGGCGCGGCACCGAGCGCACGAAGCCTTCGCTTTCGAGCTGCGCCATCGCCTCGCGCACCGGCGTGCGGCTGATGCCGAAGTCGTGCGCCAGCTTGCGCTCGTCGAGGCGGATGTCGTCGCGGCTGCGGTAGATGTCCATCGCTACGATGGCGTTCTTCAAGGCGGTGTAGGCCTTGTTCTTGAAGCTCGGGGTGTCGTCGATGGACCTAAGCGCCGGCTGCGCCGCCGCCGGCGCGCGAACCTCAGGGGCCGCGCGCGAACGCAGACTGACGCGACGGGACAACCGGCTTTGGCTACTCATGACTGGTATACAATATGCCAGATGCGCGGGCGCGCGCAATACGATTCTCGACGCGATCGGATCGCCCTACTTCTGAAGCATAAATCCCCGCCCGTTTGACCCGGGCGGGGATTCTATTTGTCAGGCGCGGTTGCTCTCGGCCATTAGCTTGCGCCGCATCGGCTTGAGCACGAACAAGGCCAATGCCACGACCGCGACATTCATCAGGGCGGTGACCGCGAACACGGCATGCCAGCTACCGGTGGAGGTCTTGATCACGTTGGCGAGCGGCACGAGGAAGGCCGAAGTTCCCTTCGCCGTGTAGAGCAGGCTGAGATTGACCGTGGCGAATTTCGCTCCAAAGCTGTCGGTGCAGGTGGAGGGAAACAGGCTGAAGATCTCACCCCAAGTCAGGAAGATCAGCGCGGCAAAGAGCACAAAGGCCCATGGCGCCGTGCCGAGCGTACCCAACAACCAATAGGCAGCGGCGCCCAGGCCAAATGCGATCGCCATGGTGTATTCGCGGCCGATATTGTCCGAGATCCAGCCGAACATCGGTCGTGCCGCGCCGTTGGCGATATTGTCGATGATGAGCGCTGCGGTCAGAGTTGTGGCACCCCAGAAGACGATTGCATTGCCGACTTTGAAGTCGGCGGCTATCGGGGCAATCTGCGCTGTCGCCATCAAGCCGCTGGCCGACACCATGATGAACATGATGTAGAGCACCCAGAACACCGGCGTCATCAGCACTTCGTTGGGCGCAAAATTCCGTACCGACTGAATGACCTTTGGCGGCGGCGCACCGGCCATTTCGCCGGGTTCCGGCCCGCGCAGCAGCCACGCCACAACGAAAACGACTCCGCCCTGGATCAGTCCGAACCAAAGGAAGGCGGATTGATAGCTGTAGGTATCGATCACATAGCGGATCGGAATCACGGTCAGCGCGGCGCCCGCGCCATAGCCCGCGGCGGTAAGACCAACCGCAAGACCGCGCCGATCAGGGAACCATTTCACCGCCATGCCGACGCTGGTCGCGTAGATCGCGCCGCCGCCGATGCCGGAGATCACGGCGCCGAGATACAACATCGATAACGATTCGGCATTGGCATTGAGGACCCAACCAATGGCGACCATAATGCCACCGAAGGAGACCACGAGCTTCGGTCCGCGCTGCGGGCCGAGCATGTCGACGATCCAACCCTCAATCGGCGTGAGCCAGGTTTCTAGAGCGATGAATATAGCGAAGGCGACCTGGATCGAGGCGATGGACCAACCGTGCGCCTTGTTGATCGGATTGACGAATAGCGTCCAGCCATATTGCAGGTTGGCGATCATCACCATGCAGATGATGCACAATATGAGGTTAATCCAGCGCGTCGATTCCGACATGCGCACTGTCGCGACTGACCCCGTTGCCATAGCCATTGAATCCTCCCCAAATTTTCGGCCGAAAACAGAATGACCGTCTATTTCCCTTTTTTCAACATCACCTCGTTTTGGGATGATGCGCGCCGGCCTTAGTCCGTTGGCAGCATTTTAAAGCAAACACAGACTAATATTATAGAGCAATCATATCAAAGTTTGAAACTTCGGAAAAAGGTAAATTCTCGCAATTAAGTATACAGTGCAATGCAGCAAATCCGGCCAGCGATTCGGCTCCGAGCTAGTTTGAAAGCCGCATAACGCGCGTTCCCGCAAATGCGTGCCGTGATCGAGCAACCCGACGCGTTCGATGTCACATCGGCCCGGCGAATTCCAATACGGCCTTCGATCGCGCCGCCTTCGTTCAAGACCGCCGCAAGGGCGGATCGAGCGACATCGCCGCGTACGGCGGCCCGGACCATGAGGCACGTCCACCGGCGCGACGATCGAACTCCCGGCAGCGCTCCCACTCGAAAGATCGGATGTGATCAGCTACATACGGTGCCCGTCATCGGTCGAGTGCAGGCACGATCATTGAGCGATTTCATCCCGCCCTACCCGCCACGCCTGACCAAGCCGCCCTCGGCTTGGCGGCGGGTCACGCGCGCTCGCCGGAATTTCCTGGCGATGTGGGAGGAGCGAGCTTTCGAGTTCGATCCGGTTTGCCGGCTGACGCTGCGTCCCGAGGGCGGCATGCCGATGACGATCCTGGCCCGAACGGAATTCGCCGACGCGGTCTCCAATCCAGCGGCCCTGACGACGGATTGCCCTGCGCATCATGGCTGACGCAGTCGACCGCAGCATCCGTCCAGCCGCGTTTCTCGATCGCGATGGTGTCCTCAATGTCGATCGTGGCTACACTTTCAGGCCCGAGGATCTCGTGATGATTCCCACCGCTGCCGCGGCGGTGCGATTGTTGAACGATGCGGGATTTTACGTGTTTGTCGTTTCCAATCAGTCCGGAGTAGCGCGCGGATTTTTTACCGAGGCTGCGGTGAATTTATTCAACACACATATTCAGGAAATCTTGCTGGCAGAAAGCGCCCATATCGACGCATTTTATTTTTGCCCGCATCACCCGGACGGAACGATCAAGGAACTTGCGATCCAATGCCACTGCCGAAAGCCGCAACCGGGCATGCTTGAACAGGCGGCGCGCGACTGGCCGATCGACCTCGGTCGCAGTTTCCTTATTGGCGACAAAGACGACGACTTAGCTGCCGCCCACGCGTTTCACATTCGCGGCGTTAAATTCGATGCGCAAGCCGGCACGTTGGAAGATTTGGTCCGCAAGGAGCTTGCGTCAGGCGCGCGCTGATAAACTCGTCAGCAAATGGTGCCCCACGCAGGGCAATAATACGAACACGTATGTTATTGAAATTCCAATCTGAATTCCAAGAGGCTGATTTCCCCACCAGGATGACTTCGGCTGGGAACGCTAAGCCGCGCCTGCTCCTCGAACGGGGCAAGCCGGTCAAGCTTTGCCCATTTGGAGTGTGTCATCCTGATCGTCGATCTTGCGTGTACCAGGCTATTTTTGAATCAATATTGCTCGGAGACCCCTCCCAAAATCCTTTTT
>PKXB01000105.1:0-3128 GCA_003133345.1 Hyphomicrobiales bacterium
AGAGGGAATAGCTTTGGCGGTTTTCAACTCTGGGAGGAAGCAATGTCACGCAATTTTCTGGTGACGGCTGTGGCGGCCGTATCTCTGGTTGCTTTCAGCGCCTCCGGTTTTACGGAGGAAGCGATTAAAGGCAGCAAATCGGATACTAGCGACCGCATGGGTGGAGGCGGCGGTGCGAAGGGGGCCGGTGGCGCCGCCAAGACGACGACCGTCAAGCGCAGCAAATCGAACACCAGCGACCGCATGGGTGGCGGTGGCGGTCGCAGTGGTGGGTCGGCCCCCGCCGGGGCGATCAATTTGAATAGAAACGGGGACGAGATACCCCCTCTCCTGGCACGCGCTAACTTATCTCTCCCCTGGATGGGGAAGGTCGGCGCGAAGCGCCGGGGTGGGGTTTCGTTNNCGCAAGCGGGGGAGGGATAAGAGTCAATTTCGCGCCAAATCCCCCAGCAAACTCGCCGCCACCGACAGCTTCGACAGCGTCAAGCCGGAGCCCGCGATCTCGTGGATTGCCGCGCGGATGCGCTCGACCTCGGCTTGCCGCGGCTTCACCCATTCCGCCACCGCGCCGGCGCCGGCAATCCCGTTAGAATTTTGGCCATTGCCAACCATGGCAGCGGTGAGCCGCCGCTCGGCATCGCCAATCGAGTCGAGCGCGCGGTCGAGCGCCAGCCGGTCGAAATAATCCGACACCACGATGCCCGGCACCGCGCCAATGACGCGGTCGAGCTGGAAGAAGGCCTCGGTCGCGAAATAGGTCGCGGTCACCTCGCCCACCGGCTTTTTGCTCTGGTCCGCCACCAGCACGATGTCCGGCGCGGCCTTCAGCACGCCAAGACTGGCGATGCGGCGCGCCAGTGCCTCCGGCACGCCGGCCTTGGTGAGCTCCGCTACCGCTGCGTCGCGCGCGGCCAGCGCGGGCTTCGACAACGCGCCGTCGAGCGCGGCCGCCACCTGCACGATGCCGTCGCGGTAGTGCCCGATAATCTTCTCCAGCCCCTGCTTGAGATCGGCATTGCGCAGGAACCAGACCAGCCGGTCGAGCAACAAATCTTGTACGGCGGCATAAAGATCGAGTTGCGCCTTGCCGGAAATCTTGTTGTCGAGCCCGTCGATCTCGCCGTTGAGAGCGATCAGGTCGTAGCTGTTGCGCACGGCGGCGAAGGCGGCGGCGATGGCCGCCGGCGCGGCGCCGGTCTGGTCGGAGATGCGCACGATCAGCGTGGCGCCGCCGCGGTTGATCATCGAGTTCGTGAGTTGCGTCGCGATGATCTCGCGCCGCAGCCGATGCGCGTGCAGCGCGTCGTCATAGTGCTCCGACATTTCCTTGGGGAAATAGCGCTCGAGCTCGCGCCCGAGATAGGGATCGTCCGGTACCGCGCTGTCGAGCAAATTGCTAAAGAGCGTGAGCTTGGCATAGGCCAGCAGCACCGCCAGCTCCGGCCGTGTCAGCGCCAGGTTGCGCTTGCGGCGGTCGAGGATTGCCATCTCGTCGGGCAGAAATTCCACCGCGCGGTCGAGTGCCCCGTGCATTTCCAGCGTCTGCATGAGCCTTTGTTGGAAGCCGAGGTCCTCCAGTCCGCGCCGCTGCGCCAAGGATAATGCCAGCGTTTGCTGGTAGTTGTTGCGCAGCACCAGGCACGCGACCTCGTCGGTCATTTCGGCCAGCAGCGCGTTGCGCGCTTCAATCGTCAACGCGCCGGAGCGCAGCGGCCGGCTCAAGGCGATCTTGATGTTGACCTCGACGTCGGAGGTGTTGACGCCGGCGGAATTGTCGATGGCGTCGGTGTTGAGNNGCTTCCTCGCTCTCGCTCGATGCCCGCACGTAAGTGCCGATGCCGCCGAAGAACAAAAGATCGACTTGTGCCTTCAGGATCGCCTTCATCAGCGCCTGCGGCGTCACACTTTCGCCCACGCCGAACAGCTTCTGCGCCTCGCCACTGAGCCGGATTTCCTTCGACGCGCGCGGATAGACGCCGCCGCCTTTGGAGATCAGCTTCTTGTCGTAGTCCTGCCAGCTCGAGCGCGGCAGCGCGAACAGCCGNNAACACGTCGCCCGACATGTCGCCGACGCCGACGGCGGAAAATGGCGTCTTGCCGATATCGACGTCCAGCTCGCGGAAATGCCGCTTCACCGCCTCCCAGGCGCCGCGCGCGGTGATGCCCATGGCCTTATGGTCATAGCCGGCCGAGCCGCCGGAGGCGAAAGCATCGCCCAGCCAATAGTCGTGCTCGATCGAAATCGCGTTGGCGATATCGGAGAAAGTCGCGGTGCCCTTGTCGGCGGCCACCACCAGATAAGGATCGTCGCCTTCGTGGCGCACCACACCGTCGGGCGGAATGATGGTGCCGTCGTGGTGGATGTTGTCGGTGATGTCGAGCAGCGTGGAGATGAACAATTTGTAGGTCGCAATGCCTTCCGCCTGCACCACCTCGCGGGCGGCGCCCTTCGGCATCAGCTTGGGCACAAAGCCGCCCTTGGAGCCGACCGGAACGATCACCGCGTTCTTCACCTGCTGCGCCTTCACCAGCCCGAGAATCTCGGTGCGGAAATCCTGCGACCGGTCGGACCAGCGGATGCCACCGCGCGCCACCTTGCCGAAGCGCATGTGCACGCCTTCCACGCGCGGCGAATAGACGAATATCTCGTAGAGCGGGCGCGGCAGCGGCAGGTCGGTGATCTTGCGGCTGGCGAACTTGACCGCGATCAGCGCCTTGAGGTTGCCGTCCTTGTCGGTCTGGAAGAAATTGGTGCGGATCGCCGATTGCACGGCGTTGACGAAGCGGCGCAGGATGCGGTCCTCATCCAGGCTCTCGACCTTCTGCAATTCCTCTTCGATGCGCGCGGCGATTTCATTCTGCTTGGCGTCGCGCTCTTGCGCGGCGTCCGGTTGCGGATCGAAGCGGGCGTGAAACAGCTCGACGATATTGCCGGCGATGCCAGCGTGCTTGACCAGCGTCGCCCACATGTAATCCTGCGAATAGGGCACGCGCACCTGGCGCAGGAAGCGCGACAGCGTGCGGATCAGCGCCACGTCGCGCCAGGCCAGGTTGCCCGCCAGCGTGAGCGCGTTGTAGCCGTCGCTCTCGGCGCCGCCGCGCATCACCATCAGGAAGGCGGCCTCCAG
>PKXB01000105.1:3166-7245 GCA_003133345.1 Hyphomicrobiales bacterium
ACCGGAACGCGCTCCGACAGCGGCAGCGGGCGCGCCAGGCTCCAGACTTTGAGGCCGACCGCGCGCTGCTCCTCCTCCAGCCGGTGATGGAAATCCACCCCAAGAGGCCGCTGCTCGCTCAAGGTTTCGACCACGCGGATATCGCCCGCCGCCACCGCCGGCGCATAGGCTTCCTGGAAGCCGACGGAGAACGCGTCGCGGTAGCGGGCGAACAACGCGCGCGCCTTGTCCGGCGGATTGACCAGCGCCAGCGCGTCGCTCAGCCCGTCGGTCCACGAGCGCACGATGGCCGCGACTTCGCGCTCCAGCGTGGCACTATCGATCGCCGGCACGTGGCCGCCGGAGCGGCCGATGATGAAGTGCACGCGCACCAGCGGGCCTTCCGGGAAGAACGGATAGAACGCCGAGACGCGCCCGATGAAGGCGCTGGCGAGGTAGTCGCCGATCCGCGCGCGGATGTCGCTGTCGTAGCGTTCGCGCGGTACGAACACCAGCACCGACACGAAGCGGTCGAAGCGGTCGCGCCGCGCCAGCACGCGCACGCGCGACCGTTCGTCGAGCTGCAGGATGGCGAGGGAGAAATGATAGAGCGAGTCTTCTTCGACTTGAAACAATTCGTCGCGCGGATAGTGCTCCAGCACGTTGGACAATGCTTTGCCGGAATGACTGCTTGGGTCGAAGCCGGCGCGCGCTTCGACGCCCGCGATCTTGCGGCGCAAATAGGGAATGCTGTGCGCGGCGCGGGTATAGGCGGTGGAAGTGAACAGCCCGACGATGCGCTGTTCGCCCACCAGATTGCCGGAAGCGTCGAAGCGCTTGATGCCGACATAGTCGAGATAGACGCGCCGGTGCACGTGCGCGTGGATATTGGCCTTGGCGATGATCAGCAGCCGCGGTTCCTTGAGGAACGCCATGATCTCCGGGGTGAATTCGAGCAGCTCGTTGCCTTGCTTGAGCACGCGCAATTCGCGCAAGCGCATGATGCCGAGCGCGCTGTCAAAATCGGGTTTCAGCGTATTGCCGTCGAAGGTATAATTGCGCACGCCGAGGAAAGTGAAATTGTCGGCCAGCAGCCATTGCAGAAACTGGATCGCCTCGGCGATCTCATCCACCGGCAGCGGCGGCGGGTTGGTCTTGAGATCGGCGACGATGCCGTTGGCGCGCTCGAGCATGGCGCGCCAGTCCTGCACCGCCAGTCGCACTTCGCCGAGCACGCCCGCGAGCGCGCGCACGATGTCGGCGCGCGCCGCCTCGTCCGCGATCGGCTCGAGATGGATATGGATGAAGCTCTCGCGCGCACTGCCGGCGTCATCGACGGCGCCGAGCGCGACAAGTTTTGCGCCGTCGCGCCGCACGCCGAACACCGGATGCGCCACCAGCTGCACATTGAGCCGGCGCTCGGCGATCTCGCCCATCACCGAGTCGACCAGGAACGGCATGTCGTCGTTGACGATCTCGATCACCGAGACCGTCTTGCGCTCGCCCGATTCTTTCAGCGCCACGGTCTCGCAACGGATCTTCGGCGCGTCCGGCGGCCGGTCTTTGACAAAATCGAATGCCCGTGCGGCCAGTTCGGCGAGATCGGCGGCCGCATAGCACAGCACGTCGTCCGCCACCGCGCGGGCGTAGAGCTGCGCGACGAACGCCGGCGGGATGTCGCTGCGGCGCGTTCCAAGCGCGGCGGCGGCCTGCTCGATGACGGCGCGGGCGGCGTTTTCATGCTCGCTGGCGGGAAATTCAACGGCCATGGAAGCGCGCGCGGGTGGCGAGAATCGGTCGAGCATAAATTGGAGTTTTCACCTTCTGCGGCGAGCCGTCGAGAGCACCACACCATTTGGTGACGCGACCGTGACGGCTCTGCAAAACGCCGTTCGATGCCGGCTTAAGGTGCTGACATAAAAGGCAAAAGCACGGCCTCGGGGTCGTATCGCGGACGTTCAGAACCTTGTAGTCTTGGACCTGGGCGAGGACAGCAAGGGGCGCGGGCAATGAATAAGACCAACAAGTCAGTCAAAACCGCCGATAAGGCGGCCAGCGCGAAGCCCGGCGAGGCCAAGCCGTCGCTGCACGCCATCAAGGGCGGCAAGCCCGCGCTGGTAAAATCGCCACCCAAGCTTGCTGTTTCGAAGCCCGCCGCCAAGCCGGCCGCGGCAAAACCGATCCCGCTCAAGGCGGCGCCGCCGGCCGCCGACGACGCGCCGGTGATCGCGCTCAATCTGCCAATGGCGAAGCTCACGCCCGCCATGGCCTCCTATTTCAAGAAATGCCAGGACAGACTCGGCTTCGTGCCCAACGTGCTGGTCGCCTACGCCTTCGACATGACCAAGCTCGAAACCTTCGTCGCCATGTACAACGATCTGATGCTGGGCGAGAGCGGGCTCTCCAAGCTCGAGCGCGAGATGATCGCGGTCGCGGTGTCCTCGCAGAACCGCTGCTATTACTGCCTCACCGCCCACGGCGCCGCGGTGCGGCAATATTCCCGCGATCCGCTGCTCGGCGAGCACATGGTGATGAATTACCGCGTCGCGCGCCTGAGCAAGCGCCAGCGCGCCATGCTCGACTTCGCGGTCAAGCTCACCGCTTCGCCGTGGAGCGTGGAGGAGGCCGACCGCGAGCGGCTGCGCCGCGGCGGATTTTCCGACCGCGACATCTGGGACATCTCAGTGGTGGCCGGCTTCTTCAACATGTCGAACCGCGTCGCCAGCGCCACCGACATGCGGCCGAACACGGTCTATCACGGCCAGGCGCGCTAGCTTTTTTCCTCTCCCCGCTTGCGGGGAGAGGCTGGCGAGCGAAGCGAGCCGGGTAAGGGGCATCGCCGTCCGTGTATAATCTCCATGCCCCCTCACCCGACTTCCTCGCTTCGCTCGGAAGTCGTCCTCTCCCCACGCGCGGGGAGAGGTGAAGAAGAGGAACATGCGCCGGTTTTTTATCTTCATCACTCTTGCATTCGTTGCGTTTGGTGCGGCCTACGGCCAAGTGGCGCCGGTTTCGCACGCGCCGCCAATTCCGCCGGCGCAGGCGATCCTCGCCCACAACGGCATGGTGGTGGCGCAGGAGAGCCGCGCCGCCCGCATCGGCGTGGANNACAATCGCGACGTGGCCATCGATTATCGCGAGACCGCGCCGGCGGCAGCGACAACGACCATGTTTCTCGATGCCAAGGGCGAGCCCGATCCGAAAAAGTCGCGCGATAGCGCGCTATCCATCGGCGTGCCCGGCACCGTGGCGGGGCTTGCGCTCGCGCACCGCAAATACGGCTCCGGCAAGCTGTCGCTCGCCGACCTGATCGCGCCGGCCATTCGGCTGGCGCAGCAGGGCTTTCCGGTCGAAGACGACACGGCTGACTCGCTCCCCAAGGCGCGCGAGCGGCTGGCGCGCTGGCCGTCGTCGGCGGGGATTTTCCTCAACGGCGGTCAGCCGCTACAGACCGGCGACCGGCTGTTGCAGTTCGATCTCGCCGATACCTTAAAGGCGATCGCGCAAGACGGCCCGCGCGCGTTCTACCAGGGCCGCATCGCCGTGCAGATTGCGGCCTCGGTGCGCGGCGCCGGCGGCATCATGACGGTGGACGATCTGAAAAATTATCGCGCGGTGGAGCGCGCACCCGTGCGCGGGTCTTATCGCGGCTACGACATCGTCTCCATGCCGCCGCCTTCCTCCGGCGGCGTGCATCTGATCGAGATGCTCAACATCCTGGAAGGCTACGATCTCGGCAAGCTCGGCCGCGGCGAGCAATCGCTGCACACCATGATCGAGGCGATGAAGCGCGCCTATGCCGACCGCGCCGTGTTCATGGGCGATCCCGACGCGGTGAAAATGCCGATCGCCGGCCTGATCTCGAAAAAATACGCCGAACGCTTGCGCGCCGGCATCAGCGACAAGGCGACACCGGCCGCCAGTATCCATCCCGGCAAGCCCGCCGAATACGAGGGCAACAACACCACGCATTTCTCCGTCATCGACCGCGACGGCAACGCGGTGTCGAACACCTACACGCTGAATTTCTCTTATGGTCTTGGATTAGTCGCCGACGGCACCGGCGTGCTGCTCAACAACGAGCTCGACGATTTCACCGC
>PKXB01000105.1:7268-7650 GCA_003133345.1 Hyphomicrobiales bacterium
TCGCCCGGCGGCAGCCGCATCATTTCGGCGGTGCTGCAAGTCATTACCAATGTGATCGACTTCCACATGCCAATCGACAAGGCAGTGACCGCGCCGCGCCTGCATCATCAATGGCAGCCGGACGAGGTCTACGCCGAGCCGGGCTTTGCGCCCGATCTGCTCGATGCGCTCAAGGCGCGCGGCCACACCATCGTGGCGACGGAGCCGCATACCTCGGCGAATTCGATTCAAGTGACGCGCAACGGTACTGTCGGCGCCGCCGACACCCGCACCCGCGGCGCCCTGGCGGCGGGGTACTAACCCTCGTCATTCCGGGCTCGCGAGCTGAGCTCGCGCCCCGGAATGACAAATTCGGAGAAAAATTGGAGCGGGCGAAGGGATT
>PKXB01000171.1 GCA_003133345.1 Hyphomicrobiales bacterium
TCGACCTCGGAACTGTTGGACTGGCTGAAACTGCTGATGGTCGAAGACATCGGCCCGGAAATTTTGCGCGAGCGCGACCCCAAGAAGCTGATCCCGCCGCTGCATGGCGCGCTCTTGAAGAACGAGCAGGACGTGCATTTATTTGAGCGGCTGGCGTTCATGGCGCGGCGCGAGGGACGCTGAGCGTTTATCTCTTGCCGGGCTGGTCGGGAACGTCCGTGTCCGGCGGTTCCTCATCTTCCGGCGCTTCCGGCTTCTGGACGGATGGCTTCTGAGCGGCCGGCTTCTTCGCGGCCACCCGTTTTTGCGCCGGCTTAGGTTCCGGCAATTTCACGACCTCCGGCTGTGCCGCGATCGCTGCCGCCGGTTGCTCCAGCCAGCCCTGCTCCTTGGCGAACGCGACGACCTTCTCGCCCACGGCGCGGCCGAGCCGGCGCGCCTGCGCTTCCACGTCGGGCGATAGTTTCTCCGGCGCGGCCTTTTCAGCCGCCAGAACCGTGGCGATCGCCGCGTTGCGCGCCGCCGCCTGTTTTCCGGCCGGAGGCTTGCCGGCGGCCTTGGCATCCGCGTTGAACGCGAGCAGTTGCTTCTTTCCGCCGCTCGAGAAATACGACACCGTCATGTCGGCGACCACGCCGCCGCGGCCGCCGCCGAAGCCGATCTGCTTGTTCTTGGCGGTACTGCTCTGGTCGCCGGCGCGCAGCCGCCCGCTCACCACCACTGACTCGTCGTTGAGGGTGAGCCCCTCCTCGCTGCCGGGCTGCGCATCGAGCCCGGCCTCGCGCAAGGTGGCGACGATGCTGGCGACGATTTCGTCGTCCACGCGCGCAAGCGTGCGCCGCTTGCGCTCCAGGATTGGGTAATTGATACCCTTGCGATCCATTCGCGCGCTGAAACCGCGGTCAATCGCCTCCACTTCGGGGGCCGCCACGAAATCCACCACCAAGACGGTCTTCGGCCGCGCCGGCCCGCCGCCAAACATGCCATTCGCCCCGCCGGTATTGGCGCAGCCGGCCAGCGCCAGCGCGGCGATGCCAAGGACGATGAAACGTGAGGTCGACGGTCTCATTCGACCGCAAGCCTAGCACAGTCCCGCAGGTCGAAAGAACAGGTGGCGCGGATGGCTGCGTGAATCCGCCGGTCACGCCGGCGGCGCGGCGGGCGGCTCATGGGTCGGTAGATCTTGGGGTGGCGGGGCGCTGGCGGCCGGCGGCGCTTCCGGTGCGAAAGGCCGGTCATGCCCATTGCGGGTGGCGAAGCGCGCCAGCCTGCGCGTGCGCGCCCGCTCGCGATAGCGCGCCAGGCCCTGCGCGATCCGGTCGATCGGCCGCGTCCCCCAATAGATGCCTTGCGCCAGAGCCCTACCGAGCACGCCGCCGGCCCAGACCAGTTCGTAGGGCGCGAACAGCCGCCAGGTCGGGTCGGCCTCGACGATGCCGCGCGCGATCAGCTCGCCGCCCATCGCCGTGGTGTTGAGCCCGTGCCCGCCGAAGCCGCTCGCCACCCACAACCCGCTCTCGATCTCGCCGAGCTGCGGCATGCGATGGATCGCGCGCCCGAGCGTGCCGCGCCACAGATGCGCGATCTCGATTTTTCCGAGATCGGGAAAATTGCGCCGGATGTCGGCAATGAGACCGCGGCGGACCCAGCGCGGATCGGCCTGCCACGCGCGCATGCGGCCCGACCACTGCAACCGGTCGCCGCCGACGATGCGGTAATGATTATCGGCGCGGTTGGTGTCGCTGACCGCGCCGCGATAGCGCACCACCTCGTGCAGGACCGGCCCGATCGGCTCGGTCACCAGCACGAAGGTCGTGATCGGCAACAGCGTCGCACCCAGCCGCGGCATCAGGTCGCCGAGCTGCACATTGCAGGCGAGCACCACATGCGCCGCACGCACACGCGCACCGGGCGTGTCGATGCGCTTGCGAACGCCGGCGGGATCGACCGCGAGCGCCGGCGTGTCCTCGAAGATACGCGCGCCGAATTTTTCCGCATCGGCGGCCAGACCGAGCGCATAATTGAGCGGATGAATGTGGATGGCGCCGGGAAAATGCAGCGCGCTGAAATAGCGCTGGTTCGGCAGCACCTCGCGCACGCGCTCCGTCGGCCAGGCCTCGACATTGGCGCCGATCCAGCGCAACCGCTCGACCTCGCTGCGGATCTCGTCGCCATTGTCGGTCTTCGAGATATGCAGCCAGCCGGGAACCGGATCGACTCCGGGCATGCCGGTCTCATGAATCGTACGCCGCACATAGTCGAGGCCTTGTTCCGACAGCGCCCAGAGCTGCTTGGTGTGATCGAGCCCGATGCGCTCGACCATGCTGTCGATATCCTCCTGAAAGCCCGGCAGCACGAAGCCGGTATTGCGCCCGGATGCTGCCCACGCCACCCGGTTGGCCTCCAGCACCGCCACCGACCAGCCGCGCCGCGCCACCTCGCGCGCCACGGTCAAGCCCGCCAGCCCGGCGCCGATCACGCAGACATCGACGTCGATATCTAAATTCAGGCGCGGACGCTCCGGGCTTGCCACCCGGGTCGCCTCGTACCAGCCCGCCGCCATATTATCGTTTTCGCTCATTGCCACACTTGCTCACAGTGACGCGGCGCTGCTTCGCCCCGGGCGCGCATGCTAGACTGCCGCAGATTCGAAATCGACGCTTCGGCGTCCCGCTGCCCCACTATCCCGATACACCAATGCGCCGCCTTTTACTGCTACGCCACGCCAAGGCCGAACGGTCCGAGCCCGGAACCAAAGACCTTTCCCGCGTCCTGATCGATCGCGGGCGCAAGGATGCCGCCAAGATCGGCGCCTATATGGCGGCCCATGCGCTGGTTCCCGACCGGGTGGTCCTATCGCCCGCCGCGCGCACCCAGGAGACTTGGAAGTACGCCGCCACCGCGTTCCATCCCGCGCCGGCGGCGATGTCGGCGGAACGGATCTACGACGCCACGCCGCATTGCATTCTGACGGTCATCAAGGACACCCCGGCGTCCGCCCATACGCTCATGGTCATCGGCCACAATCCTGGGCTGCACGACCTCGCGCTGATGCTGGTCGCCGCCGGCGACATCGATGCGCGCGAGTTGCTGCGTGAGAAACTGCCGACCTCGGGGCTGGTCATCATCGATTTCGCCTTCGACAACTGGAGCAAGCTGCATCCGCAATCCGGCCGGCTGGAGCGCTTCGTGAGCCCGAGGTCGCTGGAAGCAGCGGCCAATTAGGCCGTGGATTCATAAATCAAGATTGGCGGGCAATGGCGGAGCTATTCCACGCATCAGGTGCGGACTTCGGCTTAGTCTTGTGGCGTGACGGCGTTTTTAGTCCATGGCGATCCGCGTGCCGGTTGCGCCATTCAACAGCCGCTTGAGGTGGAAGCTGGCAAGCTGATCATCAGCGTACTTACCAACATGCGCTGCGAATGCCGCGATTGCGCCGGAGTCGCCCGCTTCCAGTTTGGCAAATGCTTCCAGATAACTCTTTGTCGAGGGATCATCGTACTGTTTCGCCGGCAAAGGCTCGAAGGCGCGTAGAACCTCCGACCTGCCCCGCAGCAAAAGCTCCCCCACCGGACGGCCCCGGAAGTCCGTTACCTTTGCCGCGAGGATTGCGCTGACGCAAATGCGGGTGCCGAGTTGTTTGTTGGCGGCTTCCAGCCGCGCCGCGATATTGATGGTGTCGCCATAGGCTGTGTAGTCGAAGAAGCGGCCGCCACCGAAATTGCCGACGATCGCCGGTCCGGCATGAACACCGATCCGTGTGACTCCCAGAGAGATTCGCTTTTTGTGCCAGCGCACGCGGAATGTTTGCGCGTATTCGTCCAAAGCCAATGCGCAAGCGACAGCTCGGGCAGCATGGTCCGGCTGCTCGCCAGGGGCTCCGAAAAGCACATGCAAGGCATCGCCGACGATCTTTGCTACGGTGCCGTCGTGCGCGAATACGAGATCTGTCATGCCCGTGAGATAGTCGTTCAGAAGCGGCCCAAGCACGTCAGGTTCGAGCGTCTCCACTAACGCGGTGAAGCTAGCAATGTCGGTGAACAGCGTTGCGATCTCGCGACGTTGTCCGCCGAGATCGATCGCGTCCGCGTCGCTGGCAAGCCGTTCAGCCAGATTGGGCGAGAAGTAACGCGAGAGCGATGCATGCGCCCGTTCGGCTTCCGCCTGCCGCCGCCGGGCTTCGCGCAGGACTTCGACATGCCGAAGGGTCTTGGCGATCGTCGTCTCGAGATCAAGAAAATCGATGGGCTTGGTCAGGAAATCGAACGCACCCCGGTTCATCGCGGTGCGAATGTTGGCGATGTCGCCATAGGCCGAGACGATGATGGTGGAGAGCTTTTCGTCGCTCTCCTGCAGCTTCTGGAGGAGTGACAGCCCGTCCATCCTCGGCATATTGATGTCGGTCACCACCAAATCGACGTCCTGGTTCGCCTCCAGCACGGTTAGGGCTTCGACACCGTCGCGCGCAAACAGAAAACTGACGCCGCCATCGCGAATCTGGTGCCGAAACTTCTGCTGGATGAGCGTTTCCAGGTCCGGCTCGTCGTCGACAACCAGGATCCGTGCGGTCATGCGGCGCGTTCAACCCGCGTTTCGATTTCGCCGCGGAGCATCCCGAAATCGATCGGCTTGGTCAGAAGCGCCTCGGCGCCGTTCGCCAGCGCCTGGCGCTTCGTCTCCGCATCGCCATACGCCGTGATCATGATGATTGGAACATCCGGCCGCAGGGCCTTCGCTTTGGGCAGGAGCTCAAGGCCGCTCATCCCCGGCATGTTGATGTCGGACAGGATCAGGATGAGTGATTGGTCATGGGCCTCGGTGATGCGCTGAAGTGCCAGGCTGGCGGATTGCGCAAAATCCATCGTGAACCGACCGGCGCGAAGATCGTGACGGAACTGTTGTCGGAACAACAATTCAACATCCGGCTCATCGTCGACCACAAGGATGAGAAGGTTCACGTGCGTTCTCCTGATTTGGCGGTGGTTGCAGCCCCACGCGGCAGAACAATCCTGAATTCAGTAAACTCGCCCGGCTTCGTATCGACCTCTATAGACCCGGCATGTTGCTTGACGATGATATCATAGCTCAGCGAAAGGCCGAGACCAGTTCCCTCGCCGACGGGCTTCGTCGTGAAGAACGGAGTGAACATCTTTTCCTTCACCTCGGGCGAAATTCCGGTGCCGTTGTCGCGGATCCTGATTTCGACGCTGTCGCCGAGGTTCTTGGTGGTGGCAGCAAGCGTCGGCTCGTAGTCGCCTCCATTCGCTTCCGCTTTGCGCTTGGTCGCCGCGTAGAAGCCGTTCGAAATCAGGTTGAGTAGCACCCGGGTGATCTCCTGCGGGAACAGATCGACCTCGCCGGCAGCCGGATCAAAGGACCTTTTCAGCGTGATATTGAAGCCCTGCTTCTCGGCCCGCGCGCCGTGATAGGCGAGATTGAGGCTCTCCTCGACGACGGCGTTGATATTCACGGGCCGGCGCTCTCCGGAACCCTGACGCGAATGCAGCAGCATGTTCTTGACGATCGAGTCAGCGCGCTTGCCGTGCTGCACGACCTTCTCGAGATTGCCCTGTAGCATATCCGAAATCTCGCCGACCTGTGCTTGCAGCTTGCTGTCGAGTTTGGCGCCGGCAAGCGCCTCCCGTAATTCATCAATAAGCTCGACCGAGATGGCCGAAAAATTGTTGACGAAATTGAGCGGGTTCTTGATCTCGTGCGCGATCCCGGCGGTCAATTGACCAAGTGAAGCGAGCTTCTCCGTCTGGATCAGGCGATCCTGCGCGGTTCGCAATTCCTCCAGCGACCTGCCCAATTCGCGGGTGCGCTTCTGTACGTCATCAAACAGTCGGACGTTTTCGATCGCAATCACCGCCTGGTCGGCGAAGGTGGTGACTAGTTCGATCTGCTTTTCCGTGAACGGCATAACTACAGTGCGCATCAGACCAATGACGCCGATTGGGATGCCCTCGCGCAGGAGTGGAACCCCGAGCATCGAACGATATTTTCCGAGGCTCTGATATTCGAGATAGGTATACTCGGGATCAGCAAGACAATCCGGCAGATGAACCGTTTTCTTCTCGAGTGCGGTGCGGCCGATAAGCGACCCCCGCTCTGCAGCAATCGGATGTTGCGACGCGTGATTCAAGAAAGAATCCTCGGCATTGTTAGCCGCTGCAGAATAGTACTTGTCGCCCTGTAGCCTGAAAATCACCGCAAATTCGGCTTCGCAAAGTCGGGCCGCAGTTTCAACGATGGTATCGAGAACGGGCTGCAGATCGAAAGCCGAGCGGCTGATGACCTTGAGCACATCGGCGGTGGCGGTCTGCTGTTGCAGCGATTGCCGCAGCTCCTTGAGCAGCCGCGTATTCTCGATGGCGATGACGGCCTGCGCAGCAAAATTCGATACCAGATCGATCTGCTTGTCGGTAAAGGGGCGGACCTCCTGGCGATATATGTTAATTGTGCCGACCAACTCGTTATCTTTTAGCATCGGCACAATGAGCAGAGTCCTGGCGCCACCGGTTTCGGCTAATGCAACAAGCGGTGGGTAACCTTCAATATAACCTTGCTCCATTTTGACATCGGCAACGTGCTCCACCCGTTTAGTCTGGACGACCCGAGCAATGGGAATGCTGGGCCCCGGACGAATGGTCGAATTCTCTTCCCGTACCTTCGCAAATTGGGGCGGCACCCCATGCAACGCAACAGATCGAAAGTCACCTTCCTCATAAAGGAACATTTCGCCGAATTTGGCTTCGCAGAGTCGAATGGCGTTGGCCAACATGGCCTGGAACACCGGCTCAAGCTCGCCCGGCGAACTGCTAATGACGCCGAGGACTTCGGATGTCGCCGTCTGCTGCTCCAGCGACTCGGACAATTCTTGCGTACGCAACTCCACTTTATTTTCCAGGTCGGCATAGGATTCCTGCAACCGTCCAGCCATGTCATTGAACTGATCGGCGAGCGCCTCCAGCTCGTCGCCGGACTTGATCGAGATGCGTTGCGAGAGATCGCCGCCGCCGATCCGCGCAGCTCCGGCCCGCAAAGCCTGGATCGGCACCACCATCCGGCGTGCCAGGAAGATCCCAGCGAGCGCCGCGAGACAGAGTGCGCCAAACAGCACTAGAGCCGTGCGCTGGATCGAGGTAATCAGCGGCTGATAAGCCTCATCCACCGGCAGTTCGACAAACACCGTCCAGCCGAGCGGGGCCACCGGCGCAAAGGCCGTCAGCACCCGCCGGCCCTGGATATCGGTGGCGTTTTCGATCTCCGCCGCCGCGGTGCTGGTCGCGACTTGCCGCGCCGCCTGAACCTGAGCAAGGCGCGTCATGTCTGTTTTGCGCAGAACCAAACTGATGTCCGGGTGCGCGATCAAACGGCCCTGCGCATCCACCACATAAGCCTGGCCGCGCGTGCCGACCTTGATCTTTGACACCACGTCCCAGATCAATTTGAGATTGACTTCCGCGATGCTCACGCCGGCGTCGCGGCGCGTACCGGAGAGCGACAATGTCATGTACGGCTCAGACTCGCGGCGGAAATAGACCGGGCCGTAATAAACCTTGTTTTTCACCGCATCAGTGAATTTCGGCTCCTGCGACAGGTCGAGACCGCTGCCGACGACATCCATGGCCAGTCGCGACACACGCAACTGCTCCTTGCCGCTCGCATCGACCTGCGCAAGCTCGGTGATGGCAGGAACCTGACGCAACAAGCGTAGCGCATCGAATCGGCGCTGTTCGATGGTCCCGGCGGACCAGAGCAACTGCGTCGTCCAGCCCACCTGACTTTCGATTTCCTTGATGAACTGGCCGATCTTGGCCGCCGCCGACTCCGCCTGCTCATGCTGGATCTGGATCAATGCGTCTTTATGTTCTCGATAGGATACCCAAATTTCAAACAGTCCGTTGGTCAGCAGCGCCACGCAGACCACGGCAACGAACAGCCCGGCATATTTCAGGAACAGACGGCTGCGGATCTTCCGCGGCGCCGGTGTGTCGGATGTTCCTGCTTGAAGCGGTGCCGCGTGATCGGTCATTCGATCACCTCGTCGGCGCGAAAAAGGATCGATGCGGGCACATCGATGCTTAGGGCCTTGGCGGTCTTGAGGTTGACGTCCAACTCGAATTTAGTCGGTATTTGCACAGGGAGCTCGGCAGGTTTTGCGCCTCGCAGGATTTGATCGACATAAGAGGCCGAGCGCCGCAATATATCGGAAATATCGACTCCGTATGAAATTAAAGCGCCTTCCCGGGCTCCGCTGCTGACAAAAAACATCAAAGGCACCTTGTGCTGCTTCGTCAGATCGATAACCGATTTGCGATGGACGGTCATGAAGCCGTCCGTCATAGCGACGAGGCCGCCGCCCGGCTCTCGCCCAAGTGCTGAGATGATCGCTTCGATTTCGTTTTCGCTGCGGACATGCGACGTGAGTGTTTTCACGCCGTATTTTGTCGCGGCAGCTTCCAAGGATTGCAAATAATATTCCGCATAAGGGGCTGTTTCCGGATTGAACATCACGGTGACCCGCGTTACGCGGGGTGCAATCTCCTTGAGCAGCTCCAGCCACTTGCCGCCTATCGTCGGCTCGAGATTGATGAAGCCGGTGATGTTGCCTCCGGGACGCGGCAGGCTCTCGACGAAGCCTGCGCCGACCGGATCGGATACAACCGTGAATACAATCGGAATTGTCTTCGTCTCCCGTTGAGCCGCGGCGGTCGCCGGCGTGGTGTTGGACATAATCACCTCGGGGTGCAGTGCCACCAGCTCTTTTGCAAATGTAGACGCGCGATTGACGTCGCCCGAGGTCCATCGAAGATCGATCAGCAGATTGCGGTCCTCGCTCCATCCCAGCACCAGAAGCGCTTGCTTGAACGCCGTGAAACGGATTTGTGCCTCCGGATCGTTTTCAGCGTAGCCCATTAGCACACAGATCCGCCGCACACGTTCCTGCTGTGCGCGCGCCGCGAGCGGCCAAGAAGCCGAAGACGCCACCGCACCGCCGATTAGCGTGATGAACTCGCGCCGCCTCATTCGATCACCTCGTCGGCGCGTGCGAGCAGCGTCGGCGGCACGGTGAGACCCAGCGCCTTGGCGGCCTTGAGGTTGATGTACAGCGTGAACTTGGTCGGCTGCTCAATCGGTAGATCGGCGGGCTTGGCGCCCTTAATGATTTTGTCCACGTAAACCGCGGCGCGCCGGTGCATGTCCTCGTAGCTCGGCCCATAGGACATCAGGCCACCGGCCTCGACCAGTTCCCGGTACGCATTCACACTCGGCAGTCGCTGTTGGGTGGCGAACTCCATCATGCGCTTGCGATTGTGCAGGAATACGCGGTCCGCCAGGATGAGGAGCGCGTCCGGCTTTTCCTTGACGATGGCGGCGAATGCGCCGTCGAGCTGTTCCGACTTCTCCACCTCCAAAGTCTGCAGCTTTATACCCAGTGATTGGGCCGCAACGCGCGCCTGCCGCATGGATACCGCATGAAATGCATTCGCCGGGTTGAGGAAAAAGGCGACGTACGCGAGTTTGGGAACGACTTCCCGCAGCAGCTCCAGCCGCTTGCCTTCCAGGTCCGGCGCGATCGAACTCAGCCCCGTGATGTTGCCGCCCGGCCGCGCCAGGCTCGGCACGATCCCGGTGCCTACCGGATCGCCGACCGCGATAAAGACCAGAGGTACTGTCGATGTTGCCTTCTTGATCGCTAGCGTTGCGGGTGTCCCGGCGGTGACGATCACATCCACCTTGGCAGCGAGCAGTTCGGCGATGAGTGCGGGAAAGCGGTCGTACTTTCCTTCCGCCCAGCGGAACTCAATGATGAGGTTACGGCCCTCCTCGTAGCCGAGCTCGCGCAGGCCGTCCCGGAAGGGCCCGATGAGATTGGCTTCCATCGCCGCGGTGGAATTGCCCATGAAGCCGATGCGCGGAATCTTCCCTACCTGCTGCGCCCGCGCAGCGAGCGGCCACGTAGCCGCCGCGCCGCCGAGAGCCAAAATGAACTGGCGCCGCCTCATTCGATCACCTCGTCGGCGCGGCCGAGCAGCGAGGGCGGGAAAGTGAGGCCGAGCGTCTTGGCGGTCTTGAGATTGATGATCAGCTCGACCTTCGTGGACTGCTGGACTGGTAGATCGGCTGGCTTCTCGCCCTTGAGAATCCGGCCGGTGTAGACACCTGTTTGACGGAACGGCTCCGTAAAACTGCCGCCGTAGCTCATCAGACCACCGGCCGCGGCGAACACGCGATACTGGTAAATCGTCGGTACCGCGTGGCGGATCGCCAGCGCGGCGAGCTGTTCGCTGCGGCTATTGAAGAATGGATCACTGCCGATCATGAGGGCGCCGGCGCGCAGTTTGAGTAAGGTCGCGAACACCATGTCGAAGTCGCCTTCGGCGCTGGCATGAAGGACATGGAGCTGCAGCCCGAACGTGCGGGCCGCCGCCTGCAGCTCACTCGACAGGGTCTCGGCATTGGGATTGGTCGGGTTGAAGAGCGCGGCAACGATAGTCGTCGTGGGGACTAGCTCATGCAGCAGCTCCAACCGCTTCGACCCCAACTCCACATTCAACAAACTTACGCCAGTGAGGTTGCCACCCGGCCGGCTGAGGCTGGCGACCAGTCCGGCCGCGACTGGGTCGGACCCCATCTCGAAAACGATCGGTATCGTCGTGGTCGCCGCCTTTGCCGCATGTGCCGCAGGCGTGGTGATCGCGGCAATCACGGCCACCTGGCGACGAACCAGTTCGGCTGCCATGCCCGGCAATCGATCGTAGTGGTCCTCCGCCCAGCGGTATTCGATCGCCACATTCCGGCCTTCAATATAGCCAGTTTCACTCAGGCCCCGTCGGAACGCGATGATCCGGGAAGCGTATGCTTCGGCCGACGTGCTGTTCAGAAGTCCTATCACCGGCATCGCCGGCTGCTGCGCGCGCGCCGCCAGCGGCCATGCCGCCGCCGCGCCGCCGAGAAGCGTGATGAATTCCCGCCGCCTCATTCGATCACGTCGTCGGCGCGCGCGAGCAGCG
>PKXB01000044.1 GCA_003133345.1 Hyphomicrobiales bacterium
GCCGCCAAAGCACTCACCGCCGCCGGCGCGACCGTCCACCTCGCCGGCCGGCCGGGTGAAAACGAGGCCAATTGGCGACAGGCCGGGGTGAAATCCTTCGTATTCATGGGCTGCGACGTGGTTTCGACCTTGCAGGCCGCCCATGATATTCTGGATGTTAAATGAGTCAGGTCCCCAACTTCGCCAAGGTCGATTTCGCCGATACGCCGGTTTCCGCCGGCAACGGCTCGGCAAAACCTTGGGTCACGCCAGAAGCCATCCCTGTGAAGGCCGCCTATAGCGAGGCCGATCTGGCCGGGCTCGATTTCCTTGACACTTATCCCGGCAAGCCGCCGTTCCTGCGCGGGCCCTACCCCGCGATGTACGCGGCGCAGCCCTGGACCATCCGGCAATATGCCGGCTTCTCCACCGCGGAGGACAGCAACGCCTTCTACCGGCGCAATCTCGCCGCCGGGCAGAAGGGCCTTTCGATCGCCTTCGATCTCGCCACCCATCGCGGCTACGACAGCGACCATCCGCGCGTGTCCGGCGACGTCGGCATGGCGGGCGTGGCGATCGACTCGATCTACGACATGCGCACGCTGTTCTCCGGCATCCCGCTCGACCAGATGAGCGTGTCGATGACCATGAACGGCGCGGTGCTGCCGGTNNCTCAAAGAATTCATGGTGCGCAACACCTACATCTATCCGCCCGGCCCGAGCATCCGCATCATCTCCGACATCTTCGCCTACACCTCGGCCGAGATGCCGAAGTTCAACTCGATTTCGGTCAGCGGCTACCACATGCAGGAGGCCGGCGCGACGCAGGACCTCGAACTCGCCTATACGCTGGCCGACGGGGTCGAATATGTGCGCGCCGGCATCAAGGCGGGCTTGACCGTCGACCAGTTCGCGCCGCGCGTGTCGTTCTTCTGGGCGATCGGCATGAACTACTTCATGGAGATCGCCAAGCTGCGCGCCGCCCGCATGTTGTGGGCGAAGCTGATGAAGCCGTTCAAACCGGAAGACGCGCGCTCGCTTAGTTTGCGCACGCATTGCCAGACCTCGGGCTGGTCGCTGGCCGCGCAGGACGCGTTCAATAATGTTTCGCGCACCATGATCGAGGCGATGGCGGCGACGCAAGGGCAGACCCAGTCGCTGCACACTAACGCGCTCGACGAGGCGCTCGCGCTGCCGACCGATTTTTCCGCCCGCATCGCGCGCAACACCCAGATCGTGCTGCAGCAGGAAGCCGGCGCCACCCGCATCGTCGATCCCTGGGGCGGCTCATATTATGTCGAGCGGCTCACTTACGAACTCGCGAAGAAGGCCTGGGGCCATATCGAGGAAGTCGAGGCGCTCGGCGGCATGACCAAAGCGATCGAAGCCGGCATTCCCAAGCTGCGCATCGAGGAAGCCGCCGCCAAGACGCAGGCGCGCATCGACGCCGGCCTACAGTCGGTGATCGGCGTCAACAAATATCAGCCGACCATTGAGGCGCCGATCGACGTGCTCAAGGTGGACAATTCCGCCGTCATGCACATGCAGCTCGACAAGCTCAAGCGGCTCAAGGCCGAGCGCGACTCGGCCGTGCTCAAGGAGGCGCTCGATGCACTCACCCGCGCCGCCGATCGCGGCAACGGCAATTTGCTGGCGCTGGCCATCGACGCCGCCCGCGCCAAGGCCACCGTCGGGGAGATTTCCTCGGCGCTGGAGAAGGTGTACGGACGTCACCGCGCCGAGATCAAAGCGATCACCGGCGTCTACAAGCGGGAGGTCGGCATGACCGGCGCGGTCGAACGGGTGCGCGTTGCGGTCGAGGCGTTCGAAGCGGCGGAGGGCCGCAGACCGCGGCTGCTGGTCGCCAAGATCGGCCAGGACGGTCACGATCGCGGGCAGAAGGTCATTGCATCGGCCTTCGCCGACTTGGGCTTCGACGTCGATATCGGGCCGTTGTTCGCCACGCCCGCGGAAGCCGCGCGCCAGGCGGTGGAGAACGACGTGCACATTCTCGGCGTGTCTTCGCTCGCCGCCGCGCATCTGACGCTGGTGCCGGAGCTCAAGAAAGAGCTGGCCGCGCAAGGCCGCGACGACATCATGATCGTGGTCGGCGGCGTGGTGCCGGCGCAGGATTACGACGCGCTCAAAATGGCTGGCGCTGAGGCGATTTTCCCGCCCGGCACGGTGATCGCGGAGGCGGCTGAGAAATTGCTTAAGACGCTCAATAAACGCTTGGGCCATGGAAAAGAGGCGGCGGAGTGAAATCCTTCCTCGTCCGCGCGGCGTTCGTCGCGCTTTGCGGCCTAGTATTGACGGGCTGCGTCGATTCGTCAGGTCAGATCCTGACGGATGCGCAGCCGATATTGGGGCCACGTCTCAATCTGCAGCTCTATTCGCTGCGCGAGGGCCATGCGCATGACCCGGAGCGGGCGAGTTTCGCCTGGGACGGCAAGCGCTATGTCCGTTCCGGCGGCGGCATGAAGGATGTCAGCAGTTTCAGGGTGCACCCGTTCGAGGCCGGCGACACCATCATCCAGTCGTCGCAGCTGCGCCACCCGCAGATCGCCGAATACGCACTGATGCGCAAGCTGGCCGAAGGCGCCTACCAGGTCATCGCCATCGACGAAGACGACGCCGACGAGCCGACCCGCGCCGCCCAATGCAAGCATCCGGGCGGTGCGGCCTGCCGAATCGAGACGCGCGAGCAACTGTTCACGTTCGCGCGCGCCACGGCGGCGAAGCGGAAAACCGACGGCGGGCTCGCGATCCAGCTCGACGACGCGCGGCCGTCGAAGCACCGTCCCTAGCGGCGGAACCCGATGCCTTCGCGCACCCTTAAAACAACCGACCTAGCCCGCGGCATAAAAGCGGGAGATCGCGCGACGCTGGCGCGCGCCATCACACTGATCGAGAGCAAGCGCGCCGATCACCGCAAATCCGCGCACCATCTGGTGCAGGAATTGCTGCCGCTCACCGGCAAGGCGGTGCGGCTCGGCATCACCGGCGCGCCCGGCGCCGGCAAGTCGACCACCATCGACGTACTCGGCACCACGCTCACCGGGGCGGGCCACAAGGTCGCCGTGCTTGCGGTCGATCCGTCGTCGAGCCGCACCGGCGGCTCGATCCTCGGCGACAAGACGCGCATGGCGCGGCTCGCCAGCGACCCCAACGCCTTCGTGCGGCCCTCGCCCGCCTCCGGCACACTCGGCGGCGTCGCCGCCAAGACGCGCGAGACCATGCTGCTGTGCGAGGCCGCCGGCTATGACGTCGTGCTGGTGGAGACCGTCGGCATCGGCCAGTCGGAAACCGCGGTCGCCGACATGACCGATTTCTTCCTGGTGCTGATGCTGCCGGGCGCCGGCGACGAACTGCAGGGACTGAAGAAAGGCATCGTCGAGCTGGCCGACATGATCGCGGTCAACAAGGCCGACGGCGACAATATCGCGCGCGCCAAACTGGCGGCCGCCGAATATCGCGCCGCGCTTAATATCCTGGCACCGCACTCGCCGACCTGGTCGCCGCCGGTCGTCACCTATTCGGCGCTCACCGGCAACGGCATCAGCGAACTGTGGAGCCAGGTGCAGGCGCACAAGAAACTGATGACCGCGTCGGGCGAGCTGGCTGCGCGCCGGCGCGAGCAGCAGGTGAAGTGGATGTGGAGCATGCTGGAGGAGCGGCTCACCGCGCGGCTGCGCAGCGATCCCGCCGTGCGTGGCAAGGTTCGGCAGGCGGAAGCCGCGGTCGCCGCCGGCAGGTTGGCGCCGACGCTGGCCGTGGAAGAGATCGCGCAATTGCTCGGGGTGTGATGGCCGCCACCATCCTCGTCACCGGCTTCGGGCCATTTCCGGGCGCGCCGTTCAACCCGACCGGGCCGCTGGTCGAACGTTTGGCACGATTGCGGCGGCCATATTTGGCGAATGTTAAAATCGTCCCGCACATTTTCCCGACCGGCTACGCGGCGGTGGACCGCGATCTGCCCAGGCTGCTCGCAAAGCACAAACCGGACGCGCTTTTGATGTTCGGTCTGGCGCCACGGGCGCGCGCCTTGCGCATCGAGACCCGCGCACGCAATACCGTGTCGCTATTGCCCGATGCGACCGCCGCCTCGCTCAGCCGCCACACCATCGCCGCCGGTGGCTCTGCGGCAATCGCCCTTCCGGCGCCTGTGCACCGATTACTCGCCGCTTTCCGAACAACGGGCGTGCCGGCCGCGCTGTCGCGCGATGCCGGGCGCTATCTGTGCAACTACCTGTGTTGGCGCGCCGCCGAGGCGGCGGGCAAAAAGGGCGGGCCGCGCCTTGCCGCCTTCGTACACGTGCCAAAGATCGCGCGCACCGCGCGGCGGCCGGGCAAGCGCCGCAAGCTCACACTTGGCGATCTGACGCGCGCCGGCGCCGCTGTGCTGGTCGCGGTCGCCTGCCACGTTTAGGCCGGAATGCATCCCTATCTGCACCGTATGCCGACCGCCCGCCCCTCCCGCCGAAAGCTCATCATGCTCGCGATTTTCGCCGTGTTTCTCATGCCACTCGTTGCCCGCGCCGCGCTCTACGCCGCCGGCAACGGCCCGCGCAGCTGGCGCGACGCCGACTGGTCGAGCACCGGCACGCTGCCGCCGGCGGCCGACGACAAGGCGGCGCGCGTGATCGTGTTCACCGGCACCGCCGGCGCCTGGAAAGGCATATTCGCGGTGCATAGCTGGGTCGTGCTCAAGCCCGCGGGCGCGCACGATTGGACGCGCTACGACGTGGTCGGCTGGGGCAACCCGGTGCGCACCAACGGCTGGCCGCCGGACGGCCGCTGGTTCGGCAACACGCCGGTGGCGATCGCCGACATTTCCGGGCCCGACGCCGAGAAGCTGATCCCGCGCATCGAAGCCACGGTCAACGCCTACCGCTTCAACCACGCCGGCGACTACCGCATCTGGCCGGGGCCGAACAGCAACAGCTTTACCGCTGCGGTGCTGCGCGCGGTGCCCGAGCTGGGCGTCGCGCTGCCGCCCAATGCGGTCGGCCGCGATTTCCGCGCCGGCTTCTATGCCGGCCGCACCGACAGTGGCACCGGCGTCGAGCTCAATCTCGCCGGTTTTGCTGCCGTGAAGCTCGGCTGGGTCGAGGGCGTCGAGGTCAATCTGCTCGGCTTGGTCGCCGGGCTCGATCTGCGTCATCCGGGCGTCAAGCTACCGGGATTTGGCCGCATCGGCGTCGAATCCCCGGTCGCTACCGCGCTCGCTAAATAAGCTCACGCCAATTTGGGGTGACGCGGGCGCAGCACCCGTGGCAAGTTGGCAAGGCTGACGAGGATTCCCATGCGCGACACGCGGCCGCTGCTCGACCAGGTGCCCTTCCCGGCGATCCGCCGCGGCAAGCTCGACACTTTGCAGGTCAATGTCGGCTATCGCTGCAACCAGTCCTGCTTCCATTGCCACGTCAATGCCGGGCCGAACCGCACGGAAGAGATGTCGGCGCAAGTCGCCGACCGAGTGCTCGATTTCGTCGAGCGCCGGCACATCGCTACCCTCGACATCACCGGCGGCGCGCCCGAGCTCAACGCGAATTTCCGCCGCATGGTTAGGGACGCGCGCAAGCTGGGCGCCAAGGTGATGGACCGCTGCAACCTCACCATCATGGAGCAGCCGGGCCAGGAGGACCTCGCCGAATTCCTGTGCGCGCATCAGGTGGAGGTGGTGGCTTCGATGCCCTGCTATCTGCAGGACAATGTCGAGCGTCAGCGCGGCAAGGGTGTGTTCGACGGCTCGCTCCGCGGATTGAAGAAGCTTAACGCGCTCGGCTTCGGCCGCGATCCACAGCTAACGCTCAACCTCGTCTACAATCCGCAAGGGCCGGCGCTGCCGCCGCCGCAGGCCGCGCTCGAAGCCGACTACAAGCGCGTTCTCGGCCAACGATACGGCATCGTGTTCAACAGACTGTTCGTGCTCGCCAACATGCCGATCCAGCGCTTCGGCACCATGCTGATCAACAAAGGCGAGTTCGACGGCTATCTGCAACTGCTGCAGGACGCCCATCTCGACGCCAATCTCGACGGCGTGATGTGCCGCAACCTGATCTCGGTCGATTGGCGCGGCTTCGTCTACGACTGCGATTTCAACCAGATGCTCGATCTGCCGCTGACGCGGGGTGCGCGCAGCCGCGTGCATCTTTCCGACCTGCTCGACGACGACATCAAGGGTAACCCGATCCGCGTTGCCGGCCATTGCTATGGCTGCACCGCCGGCCAGGGATCGAGCTGCGGCGGCGCGCTGAAAGAGGCGGCGGAATGATGGAACTCTCCATCGTCATGCCGGTATTCGACGAGGCCGCGGAGATCGAGGCCGCGCTCTCGGCGCTGGCGCCCTATCGCCGACGCGGTGTCGAAGTCATCGTGGTCGATGGCGGCAGCAGCGACGGCACGCCCGAACTCGCGCGTCCGCTCGCCGATCGCGTGATCGCGGCGCAACGCGGCCGCGCCGAGCAGATGAATGCCGGTGCCGCGGCGGCAACGGGCGACGTGCTGCTGTTCCTGCACGCCGACACGCGGTTACCTGAGAACGCCGACCGCCTGGTGCTCGATGGCATGGCCCGATCGGGACGCGGATGGGGCCGTTTCGACGTGCGAATCGACGGTGGCGGCCTGCTGGGCGTCGTCGCCATCACGATGAACGCACGCTCGCGTTTGACCGGCATCGCCACCGGCGACCAGGCCTTGTTCGTCACGCGCGCGGCATTCGACAGTGTGGGCGGCTTTCCGCCGATCGCACTGATGGAAGACGTGGCGCTGTCGGCGCGGCTCAAGCGCATCGGCCGCCCTTGCGCTTTACGCGCGCGCGTCACCACTTCGGCGCGGCGCTGGCGCCGACACGGAACGCTGCGCACCGTGCTGTTGATGTGGAGGTTGCGGCTGGCTTATTTCCTCGGCGCCGACCCGGCGAAGCTGGCGCGGGCTTACGGCTATGCTGAGCGCTAGTCCCGTCGCTATCGCCATCCTGGCGAAGGCGCCGGTTCCGGGCCTGACCAAGACCCGTCTGATCCCGTCGATCGGCGCGCATGCGGCGGCCATCTTGCAGGAACGCTTGACCGAGCGAGCGGTCGCGACCGCGCTTGCCGCCGCCGTCGGCCCGGTGACACTATGGTGCGCGCCCGATCCGGGCCATTCCTCGTTTCGCGAACTGGTCACGCGCCACGCGGTGACGCTGAAGCGGCAGCCGGCCGGCGATCTCGGCACCCGCATGCTCGCCGCCATGGCCGCCAGCGGCCGCCCCACAATAGTGATTGGCACCGATTGTCCCGCATTCACCCCCGAGCATTTGCGCGCGGCGGCGCATGCGCTGCGGGACGCCGACGTGGTGCTGATCCCGGCCGAGGACGGCGGCTATGTGCTGATCGGTGCGCGCGGTGCGCATCCGCAGCTATTTTCCGGCATCGCCTGGGGCACGCCGACAGTTCTGACCGAGACGCGAGCGCGCATTGCCGCGCTCGGCCTTAAGTCGATCGAACTTCCCGCCCTGTGGGATATCGATACTGAAGCCGACCTTGCGCGATTTGAAGTGATGTTTCCGGAGATGGCGCTTTAGTTACTGCAACCGGATCAGCACCAATCCGCACACGATCAGCAGAGCCGCGGCGATACGCACCGCGCGTAGCGGCTCCTTGAGCACGACCACGGCGATAACAGCGCCGAACAGCACGCTGGTCTCGCGCAGCGTGGCGACGATGGCGATCGGCGCCAAGGTCATGGCCCAGATTGCGATGCCGTAGGACAAAACCTGTAACGCGCCGCCGGCAAAGCCGCGCCGCCAATAGGTCCGCATGGCCGGGATCACATCGCGGCCGTCGCGAAGCAGCGCGTAAGGCACCATCACAAAAGCAATGCCGACGAACAGCCAGAGCGAATAGGCGTTCGGGTTGGCGGATAATCTCGCGCCGATGCCGTCCACCACCGAATAGGCGCAGATGGTCAGCGCCGTGATCAGCGCAAAGCCGACGGCGCGGCGGTCGATCCTGGTGAGCTCGCGCCCGCCGCGCGCCGACAGTAGAAACACGCCGGCGACCAGCACGACGATACCGGCCCAGCCGATGAGGCTCAATTTCTCGCCGACGAAGAACGTGGCCGCCGTCGCGGTCATTAGCGGCGCCGAGCCGCGCGCGATCGGATAAACCTGGCCGAGGTCGCCGCTGCGATAGGCCTCGATCAGCGCGGCGAAATAGAACAGGTGGATGACCACCGAAGCGATCAGCCACGGCCAAGCGTCCCACGCTGGCATGCCGGTGAGCGGCAGGAACACAAGCGCTACCGCGCCGGAGCCGATCGAAATCAGCATCGTGGTCGAGAGCGGGTCGAGCCCGACCTTGATCAGCGCGTTCCAGCCGGCATGGCAGAGGGCGGCGAACAGCACGCTAAGGAAGACGAGGTTTTCCACCTCAGCCGCGGGCGGCGGGCGCCCACAGCTTGGGGCCGGCGCGCGCATATTGCACCGGCCGCGCCACCTCGGCGCCGAGCGCCTTGGCCGCGTGCCAGCCCCAATGCGGATCGTCGAGGAAGCAGCGCGCCATCGACACCATATCGGCCTCGCCCTCCGCGATGATCGCCTCGGCGTGTTCGGGCTTGACGATGAGGCCGACTGTGCGCGTGGGAATGCCGGCTTCCTTCTTCACGCGCGCGGCGATCGGCACGTTGTAGCCGGGCTCGCTCGGGTTGCGGATATCGGCGGCGACGCCGCCGGACGAGATGCAGATGAAGTCGAGCCCTTCGCCTTTAAGCGCCTTGGAAATCGCCACCGCGTCGTCGGCGGTCAGCCCGCCCTCGCGCCAGTCGCTGCCGGTGATGCGCGCGCCAAGCGGCAGGCCGCTCGGCACCACCGCGCGCACCGCGCGCGCGATCGAAAGCGGAAAGCGCAAGCGGTTCTCGAACGAGCCGCCATATTGGTCGGTGCGCTTGTTGGAGATCGGCGACATGAAGCCGTGCGCCAGATAGCCGTGCGCCATGTGCAGTTCGATCTCGTCGAAGCCGATGCGCAAGCACCGCTGCGCGGCGGTAACAAATGCCGCGCGCACGCGTTCCATGTCCGCTTCGGTCACTTCGCGTGGCGTGTGCCAGCCCTCGCCGAACGGGATTGGCGAAGCGGCGATGGTCGGCCACGGATCGGCGTCCGGTTTAAGCGCGCCGCCGCCCTCCCACGGCTTTTGCGCCGAGCCCTTGCGGCCGGAATTCGCCAGCATGCCGAGATGCATCAGGTGCCAGTCGTTGGCGCAGCCGTCGTCGCCCGAGTACTGGCACATGGGCGAGACCACGATGCGGTTGGCAAGCTCGAGGCCGGCCAGCTTGTAAGGAGAGAAAAGAGCGCTGCTCATGGGATGGGGATACTCGACTGTGGCAGCGCCGGTGAAGGCTCAGTGCTGCTGGATGGACTTCAGATACGCAATGATGGCACCGACATCGTCGGCGTCAAACTTGAATTCCGGCATGTCGGGGTGGCCGGACATGAAGCCCTCGCCCAGAGCCTCTTCCAGGGCTTCGACCGGATAGCGCTGGCCGAGGGTGCGAAACGCCGGGGCGTTCTTGTCCGGGCTGTCGCCGCTGCCGACCGCATGGCAGGACCCGCAAGCCTGCGTGAGCAGCGCTTCGCCGCGCTTGAGATCCTCGGCGGCAGCCGAATGCGACGTTATCGCCAAGCCCAGCGCCATCAGAAAGGCTGCGGGAACCGCTTTCATGCGGCGGGACGCAGATCGTTCTTGCCGGCAGCGGGCGGCGGCGCCTGAGCGGCCAGCCGTTTCCAGGTCTTTACCGCGCCGATCACGTCACGCATGAGCACGGTGAAGCGCTCCCTGGTGTAGTAGCGTTGCCAGCGGCCGCTGCGATAAAGCTCGGCAAAATACGCCAGCCGGCGCTCGGCGAGAGCGAGCCATTTGCGTGAAATCTCATCAAGGCGGGGCGCGCCTGGCAAGGCCGGCATGCGTGGTCCGTGGCGAGCGCTGAACCGGCAGCCGATCGAGCGGACCGGTGAGGACCAGCAGGGGCACAATGACGCCGACGCATACCTGTGGATAACTCCTGCCATGTAAGCTGATTCGCGAGCATTTCAAATAGCCTAGGAAGGGCCCCTCGCCGGCGGCGCACCGCCTGAAGCGCTAGCTTTTGAATTTCTTGGCGAGCGCGTCGGCGTTGCGCGCCAGCAGGCCGACATCGGCGCCGACCGCCACGAACCGATAGCCCCAGTCGATATAGCGGCGGGCTTCCTCCTCGTTGCCGGTGAGGATGCCGGCCGGCTTGCCGAGCGCTTTCAGCCGCGTCACCGCGTCTTTCATGGCCGCCTGCACGTCGGCGTGTTGCGGATTGCCGAGATGGCCGAGCGAGGCCGCGAGATCGGACGGGCCGATGAACACGCCGTCGACGCCTTCGACGTTGGCGATCGCTTCGAGCTGGGCCAGCGCCGGGGCGGTCTCCACCTGCACCAGTACGCAGATTTCGGCGTTGGCCTTGCTCAGATAGCCCGGCGTGCGACCGTAGCGGCTGGCGCGCGCGGCGACCGACACGCCGCGGATGCCCTGCGGCGGATAGCGCGTGGAGGCCACCGCGCGTTTCGCCTCCTCGGCGTTCTGCACATAAGGAAACAGCAGCGACTGCGCGCCGATATCGAGCGCGCGCTTAGCGAGCACCGCGTCGTTCCACGCCGGCCTAATGATCGGCGTCGCGGTGCCGGCCTGCATCGCCTGCAATTGTGTGACCAGATCGGGGATTTCGTTGGGTGAATGCTCGCTGTCGAGCAGGATCCAGTCGAAGCCGCTGTCGGCAATAATCTCGGCGGCGATGTTGCTGGCGAGGCTTGACCACAGGCCGATCTGAAGTTTTCCGGCTGCGAGCGCGTGCTTGAAGGCGTTGCGTGGCATGTTCATGGCTTCACTCACTTGTTGGCGAGCCAGGCGATGCGTAACTCACTAATGCTTCAGCTTCGCATCGATCTTGAAGCTCGCCTCGGTCTTCTTGCTGATCTCGTCCACCGTCACGCCGGGGGCGAGCTCGATCAGCGTCATGCCGCCCTTCTTGCGGTCGATGTTGAACACGCCCAAGTCAGTGATCACCATGTCGACCACGCCGGCGCCGGTAAGCGGCAGGTCGCACTTGTGCAGCAGTTTCGGCGTGTCCTTGGCGGTGTGCTCCATGATCACCACCACCTTCTTGACGCCGGCGACCAGGTCCATGGCGCCGCCCATGCCCTTCACCATCTTGCCCGGGATCATCCAGTTGGCGAGGTCGCCGTTCTCGGCCACCTGCATGGCGCCGAGCAGCGCGATGTCGATATGGCCGCCGCGGATCATGGCGAATGAATCGGCCGACGAGAAAAAGCTGGTGGTCGGGATTTCGGTGACGGTCTGCTTGCCGGCGTTGATCAGGTCGGGGTCTTCGTCGCCCTCGTAAGGGAACGGGCCGAAGCCGAGCATGCCGTTCTCGCTTTGCAGCTGCACGGTCATGCCGTCCGGAATGTAGTTCGACACCAGCGTCGGAATGCCGATGCCGAGATTGACGTAGAAGCCGTCGCGCAGCTCCTTGGCGGCGCGTTCGGCCATTTGATCGCGGGTCCAAGGCATGAGAGGCGCTCCTTTAATTCAAGTCCGAATCTATTTTTGATTTGCGCATGATCTTATCCAAAAACCGGTTCCCACTTTTCGGGATCATGCGCTAGACTTCCTCCCCGGTGCCGGCGGCTGCAAGACGTTTGCGCACGGTGCGCTGTTCGATATGCTTGACCGCGTTCGGCACGTGGACGATGCGTTTGACGTAAACGCCCGGCGTGATGATGTGGTCGGGATTGAAATCGCCCGGCTGCACCAGGTGCTCGACCTCGGCGACGGTGACTTTACCCGCCGTCGCCATCATCGGATTGAAATTGCGCGCGGTCTTGCGGTAAACGAGATTGCCTTCGGTATCGCCCATCCAGGCGTGCACGATCGACAGATCGGCGACCAGACCGCGCTCCATGATGTAGCGCTCGCCGTCGAATGTCCGCTCTTCCTTGCCCTTGGCGATGTCGGTGCCGGCACCGGTGCGGGTGAAGAAGGCGGGGATGCCGGCGCCGCCGGCGCGGANNACATAGGACGAAATCATCTTCTTGACCTGCTTGGTCTCCAGCAGCAGGCCGAGGCCGGCACCGTCCACGCCGGCATTGTTCGACACGACCGTGAGATTCTTCACGCCGGAATCGCGGATCGCCAGGATGAGCGTTTCGGGGATGCCGCACAGGCCGAAGCCGCCCGCGTGGATCAACATGCCGTCCTTGAGCAGACCGGCGAGCGCGCTTTTAGCGTCGGGATAGACCTTTTTCATGCAACTCCACCACTTCTCCGGACAGTTTTGACACTACCCAAACGTGAGAGAACATCAATAAGACGGTTCGACGCAAGCCTAGCGCGCAGGGGGCGGATTTGCCGGCGCGGTGGCCGGCGGCGAGGCTGGGGCGGCCGGCGGCGTGATATCCGTCACCGGATTGCGCGGCCGCGTTGGCGCGGCCGGAGCGGGCGCCGTCGTCACCGCGGCCTTCGGCGGCGTGAGCGCGGTCGGCAGCGGCAAGTGGTGCGGGTAATAGGTCCAGAACACGAAGGCCGCCGCGAACAGCACCGCCGACAGCACGGCGCCTAGCATGTGGCGGCCGAAGGATAGGATATTGGCGATGAGCGTGGCGATGAAGACGAACAGCGCCAGCACAACCACATAGAGCCAGTCCACGGTCGCCAGATCGATCGGCATAGCTGTCATAGCGTTCTTTCTCCTCTCGGCATTGACGCCGAATGTTAGCCCAGACCCACGATGCAGGTCACCTGCGCCCGGTCATTTCCCAAGCTTCAATTTGTCATTATACCTCCACCGCCATGCCAAATCTCCTCATCCTCACCGAAGTCCAGGAATCGATGCGGGCCCGCTATAAGGCCATGCTGCTGGAACAGTTCCCGCAGCTGACCATCAACGTGGTCGGCCACCATACCCTGGTAGAGCCGTACATTGCCGACACCGACATCCTGCTGTGCTTCTCCCCGCCCATGGCCGACCATGTGGTGCGCGACGCGCCCAAGCTGAAATGGATCCAGGCGCTCGGCACCGGCGTCGACAACATCGTCGACCTGCTCTCGCTCGGCAAAGAGGTCGTCGTCACCAATATCCGCGGCATCCACGGCGCGCCGGTGTCGGAAGCCACCATCGCGTTCATGCTGTCGCTCGCCCGCGACCTGCCGCGCTCCGTGCGCGCGCAAGAGAACGCCAAATGGGAGCGCTGGCCGTCGCAGCTCCTGTCCGGCAAAACCGTCGGCATTCTCGGCGTCGGGCTGATCGCGGAATACTTGGCGCCGATCTGCAAGACGTTTCATATGACGGTGGTCGGCATCAGCGGCAGCCCGCGCGCGGCGCCCGGCTTCGACCGCATGGTCACGCGCGGCGAACTCATGAAGGTCGCCGGCGAACTTGACTATCTGGTGGTGCTCGCACCGCTGACGTCCGAGACGCGCAACATCGTCGGCGCGAAACTGCTCGCCGCCATGAAGCCCACCGCCTATCTGGTGAATGTCGCGCGCGGCGGCGTGGTCGACGAGCCGGCGCTGATCAAGGCGCTGGAGGCCGGCCAGATCGCCGGCGCCGGCCTCGACGTGTTTTCGCAAGAGCCGCTGCCGCCGGACAATCCGCTGTGGAAGACCAAGAACGTAACGATTTTCTCCCATCTCGGCGGCTATTCGCAGGGCTACGAGGACCGCGCCATGCCGACCATCGCCGGCAACATGGCCAAGTTCCTCGGCAATGATCTCAAGAACATGATCAACATCGTGCGCAAGCCTGCGTCCTGGGGAGATTGAACCATGGCTTTGTCCGAACGCCTGAACACGCCGATCTCCACCGCCGAATTGGAGCGCCGCTGGCACGCCGTGCGCATCGCCATGGCGACGGAAAAGATCGACGTGTTGCTGATGCAGAACAACAACGATCACATGGGCGGCTATGTCCGCTATTTAACCGACATGCCGGCGACCAACGGCTATCCCAACACGGTGATCTTTCCGCGCGACGGCGAGATGACGGTCGTATGTCAGGGACCGTTTGGCGGCGGCGAGGCGACCGCGCAGGGCGACCAGACCTGGCGCGGCGTCAAGCACATCCTCACCACGCCGAGCTATGCCTCGGCGCATTACACCAAGGACTACGACCCGGAGCTCGCCGCCAAGGCGCTGGCGCCGTTCCGCAACACCACCATTGGCTATGTCGGCACCTATCAGATGTCGTTTGCGCTGCTCGATTACGTCAAGCGCGCGTTTCCGAAAGCGCACTATGTCGATGCCTCCGACCTGGTCGATCGCATCAAGGTCATCAAGAGCGCGGAGGAAATGGAGCTGATCAAGCGCGCCGCGCTGATGCAGGACGGCGCCATGCGTGCGGCTTTCGCGGCGGTGAAGCCCGGCATGCGCGACACCGAAGTGGCCGCGGTTGCGCAAGCTTACAGCCAGTGCCACGGCAGCGAGAATGGGATTTATCTGTGCGCCTCAATGCCGATCGGAAGTCCATCGAAATTCGCCAACCGGCATCTGCAAAACCGCGTGATCCAG
This sequence comes from Hyphomicrobiales bacterium, assembly GCA_003133345.1. Lineage (GTDB taxonomy): Bacteria > Pseudomonadota > Alphaproteobacteria > Rhizobiales > Xanthobacteraceae > Pseudolabrys. The sequence continues at coordinate 14,553 of PKXB01000044.1, forward strand.
AACGGCGACCAGATCGCGCTGCTGGTCGAGGATAACGGGCCCGGCGGCATGTACACCGAGCTCGGCCGNNTGCAAGGACATCTGGGACGGCTTCAACGCCTTCATGCGCAAGAACGGACGGCCGATGGAGGCGCGGCTTTACTGCCATGGCCAGGGCTACGACCTGGTCGAGCGGCCGCTGATACGCAACGACGAGCCGATGACCATCGAAAAGGACATGAACATCGTCGTGCACCCGACCTATATTTACGGCGGTTATCTCAACTGGCTGTGCGACAATTATCTGATCGGCGGCAACGGCCCGGGCGACCGGCTGCACCAGTTTCCGGAACAAATCGTCGAAGTGGGATAGCAGCCATTCGAGCCGCGCGCTTGACCGCCAGGGCACAACCGGCGCAAGAATTTCCAGATAATGTGGAGGAACCCCATGAAAAGAACAATTCTTAGCACCGCGCTAGCGATGCTGCTGGCACTGGCCGGATCGGCGAGCGCAGAGAATTTTCCGGACCGCACTCTGACCATGATCATCCCGTTCGCCGCAGGCGGGCCAACCGATGTGTTGGGCCGGGTGATTGCGCAGCGCATGGGTGAGTTGCTCGGCCAGACGGTGATCGTCGAGAATATCGGCGGCGCCGGCGGCATGACCGGCTCCAAACGCGTGGCCGACGCCAGGCCCGACGGCTACACCATGCTGCTCGGCACGGTCGGCACCCATGCGCAAGGCCAGACGCTTTACAAAAAGCCGCTCTACAACGCCGTGACCGACTTCGCGCCGGTCGCGCTGATCGCCGAGGTTCCGATCGTGCTGATCGCGAACAAGGATTTGCCCGTCAGCAACCTCAAGGAGTTCGTCGCCTACGCCAAAGCCAATGCCGACAAGATGCAATTCGGTTCGGCTGGCGCGGGTTCAGCCACGCATCTCGGCTGCGTCGTGCTCAATACCGCGATGGGCACCAACATCGTGCATGTGCCGTACAAAGGCACCGGCCCGGCCATGCAGGACTTGATCGGCGGCCGCATTCACTTTCTCTGCGAAATCATCACCACCGCGAAGGCGCAGATCGACGGCGGCAGCGTCAAGGCTTTGGCGATCATGACCACGGAGCGTTCGCCGGCGCTGCCGAATCTGCCNNCTGCCCAAGGGAACCCCGGCCGATATCGTCAAGAAGCTCAACGAGACGACGGTTGCGGCGATGAATACGCCGTCCGTACGCGACCGCTTGCAAGGCCTGGGCGCCATGATCGTGGCGCCGGATCGCCGCAGTCCAGAATATCTCGGTAAGTTCACGGCAAGCGAAGTCGAGAAGTGGGCGGCGCCGATCAAGACGAGCGGCGTGTCACAGTGAACTAGGCCGTAGCGATTGCCGCAGCGGCCATGCCGTGGCGCACAGGAGAAGGAGTCCGACGATGGCCGACATCAAATTTCTCAACCCCGATACGCTCGGCAAGCCGCTCGGGCAATACTCCCATCTCACCCGCGTGAAGGCGTCGGAATTCGTTTTCATCGCGGGGCAAGTCGGCGTCGACAAGAACGGCAAGGTCGTCAGCGACGATTTCGACGCCCAGTGCGTGCAGACCTTCGCCAATATCGAGGCGGCGCTGAAATCGGTCGGCGCCGGCTGGGGCCATATCGTGCAGTTCACCACCTACCTGATGCACTCGCAGGACATTGCTAAATTCATGGCGTACCGCCTGCGAGAATTTCCCAAGATGTTTGCCAACGGCGCCTATCCGCCCAACACGCTTTTGATGATCGACCGGCTGGTGCAAGAGTCGCTGCTGGTCGAAATGCAGGCGGTCGCGGCGCTCTAAGGGCGCCGGCGCGCTGAGCGCGCGGGCTTATTCTTTCACCGCCTGCGCCACGCGCTGCCCGAAGGCATCGGTGCCGAGCGGGCCGCCCATGTCGGGTGTGCGCCACTCCGGCTTGGCGATGACACTGTCGAGCGCGGCCTCGATCGCCTGCGCCGCGTCGTTGAGTTTCTTGTTCCTGCGTCGCTCGCCCAGCCAGGCCAGCAGCATCGCCGCCGAGCCGATCAGTGAGGACGGATTGGCCATGTTCTTACCGGCGATGTCGGGCGCCGAACCGTGCTGGGCCTGCGCCACCGCGTGCTCGGCGCCGGCATTGAGCGAAGCCGCCAGCCCGAGGCTGCCGGCGATCTCGCTCGCCTCGTCGGAAAGAATGTCGCCATACATATTGGTGGTGACGACCACGTCGAATGGACTGGCGTCGCGGATCAAGAGCGCCGCCATGGCGTCGATGATGCGCTCCTCGTACGCGACCTGCGGATAGCGCGCGGCCACCGCACGCACGCATTCGAGAAAAAGCCCGTCGGAGACGCGCAGCACATTGGCCTTGTGCACGGCGGTCACTTTTTTGCGCCGCTGCAGCGCGAGCTTGAAGGCGGCTTCCGCGATGCGGGTCGAGCCCTGGCGCGTGATTTTGCGCACGGCGAGCGCCAGATCCGGCGTCGGCATGAATTCGCCCGGGCCGAGATGCATGGAGCGATCGGCGTAAAAGCCTTCGGTGTTCTCGCGCACGATGACGAGATCGACGGCCGAGCCGCAGCGCGGCGGAAATCCCTCGCGCGAACGCGCCGGCCTGATATTAGCATAGAGGTCGAGCCGCTTGCGCAATTCGCCGGACGGATTGAGGCCGCCTTCGGCAACCGGCGGATAGTCGTTGTGCGACACTGGCCCGAGCAGCACGCCGTGCGCGGCCATGGCCTTTTTTAGCACGGAGGGCGGGAACGTGATGCCCTCGGCGCGGTGCGCGGTCCAGCCGACCGCCGCCGCCTCGAAGGCGAGGTGCAAGCCGAACTTGGCGTCGGCCGCGCGCAGCACGGCGAGCGTCGCCGCCATGATCTCCGGTCCGATGCCGTCGCCTTCCAGCACCAGGATGTCGATTTTTCCCGTAGCGGTCATCGGCTCCCCTACCCCGTGCGTCGCGGACCTTGCGTCATATAGACGGAACGGCACGCCGCCGCTACGTTCTGCTCAAAGCCTTGAATAATGAATTGGGAGGATTGCCGTGAAAGCCCTGAAACCGCTGCTGATCGCGCTTGCCTTGCTATGCCCGGCCGCGGCCATGGCGCAGGATTTTCCGAACAAGACCATCAGGCTGATCGTGCCGTTTCCGCCCGGCGGACCGAACGACATCATCGCCCGCGTCGTCGGCAAGCGCATGTCCGAAATCCTCAAGCAGACCATCATCATCGACAATCGCGCCGGCCAAGGCGGCGTGCTCGGCACCGACCTGGTCGCGAAAGCGGCTCCCGACGGCTACACGATCGGCATCGTCAGCGCCGGCGCACTGGCGATCAGTCCCAGCATGGAAAAGGTCGCCTACGATACGCTCAAGGATCTGCAGCCCATCACGCTGGTCGCCAAGGTGCCGGAAATGCTGGTGGTGGCGACGAGCGTTCCCGCCAACAACATGAAAGAGCTGGTGGCCCTGGCCAAGGCGCAGCCCGGCAAGCTCAACTTTGCCTCGTCCGGTCCCGGCAGCATGCCGCATCTCGCCGGCGAATTGTTCAAGTTGACCGCCAAGATCGACATCACCCATGTGCCCTATCGCGGCGCCGCGCCGGCGGTGAACGATCTACTCGGCCAGCAGGTGCAGATGGTGTTCCTCGATCTGCCGATTTTGCTGCCGCAGATCAANNACCACCACCGAAGCCGGCATGCCGAACCTGCAAACGGAAAACTGGTACGGCATGGTCGCGCCCGCAAACACGCCGCCGCAGGTCGTCGCCGCGCTGAACAAGGCGGCGGTCGAGGCCATGAAGGACCCCGAAGTGATTTCCAAGCTTTCGAGCCAGGGCGCGATCTTGGTGGGCGATACGCCGGAGCAATTCCGGTCTTATATCGCCAGCGAAACCAAGAAATGGGCGATGGTGATCAAGGACGCTGGCGTGCCGGTCCAGAAATAGGACGGTGTCGTCCAACCCGCAAAACTTCGTGCTGCGCTCGACGCTGACCTCGCCGTTCGGGCGCAAGGTGCGCATGGCGATCGACGTGCTGGGCCTCAACGATCGCATCACGCTGGTGCCGGCCGATACGCTCGACGAGAACGATACGCTGCGGCAGCAGAACCCGCTCGGCAAGATGCCCTGCCTCGTGCTGGCCGATGGCAGCACGATCTACGACAGCGGCGTGATCATCGAGTTTTTGGCTGACGTGGCTGGCACCGACCGCTTGTTGCCGGCGAGCGGCCCTGCCCGCTTCAAGGCGCTGACGCTGGCGCGGCTGGCCGACGGCATTACCGAGGCCGCGATATTGGTGGTCTATGAGGGCCGCTTCCGCGATCCGGGCGCCCATTCGGAACGCTGGCTCGCCCATCAGCGCGGCAAGATCACCCGCGCGCTCGCCGCTTTCGAAAAATCGCCGCCCGATCCGGGCAAGACCGATATCATTACGATCGGGCTCGCTTGCGCGCTCGGTTATCTCGACTGGCGCAAGCCGGGGGAATGGCGGCAAGATCATCCGCGGCTCGCCGCCTGGCTCGCGGCCTTCGCCAAGAACGAGCCGGCCTTCGAGCGCACAAGGGCGCCGGCCGTATAAAGGGGCACGTATAATGGCACCACACACCGCCGACACGCCCGCCGATCCGCCCTATTGGCTGGCGTCGCCGTCGAAACCGAAATTAAGGCTGCCGCGTGGCTCGTCGGATTCGCATGTTCATATCTTCGGGCCGCGCAAAACGTTTCCCTTTGCGGAAGGCCGCAACTACACGCCGTCCGACGCGACCAAGGAGATGCTGTTCGCGCTGCATGAGCGGCTCGGCATCGAGCATTGCGTGATCGTGCAGCCGAACTGTCACGGCTACGACAATTCCGTTACCGAGGATGCGATTGCCGCGACCGGACAGGCCTATCGCGGCATTGCGCTGGTGCATACCGACGTGAGCGACGCCGAGCTCAAGCGGCTCGCGGGTGCCGGGCTGTGCGGTGCGCGTTTCCACTACATGAAGCACCTGAGCAAAGGCCCCTCGATCGACGACGCCATCAATTTCAGCAAACGGCTCGCCGATATCGGCTGGCATCTGCAAATTCACATGGAAGCAAGTCTGATCGCCGACCTCGCGCCCGCGATCAAACGCTCGGCCGTTCCGGTGGCGATCGATCACATCGGGCGCGTCGATGCTTCGCTCGGCCTTAATCAGCCGGGGTTCGCAAGTTTGCTCAAGCTGATGGATGACAAGAAAATGTGGGTCAAAGTGAGCGGCTGCGACCGCATCACCCGTGCGGGCCCGCCCTATGCCGATGCCATTCCGTTCGCGCGCAAGCTGGTAGCGGATTTCGGCGACCGCGTGGTCTGGGGCACCGACTGGCCGCATCCCAATCACCAAGGCCCGATCCCCGACGACGGCGCGCTGGTGGACATTCTGGCCGAGATCGCGCCCAGCCAAGCGCAGCGCCAAGCGCTGCTGGTGGACAATCCGCAGCGGCTCTATCGATTTGCGCCGGCCAAGCGGCGCGCCACCGCGACGGGAGCAAAATCATGAGCGGACGTTTGCAGGACAGGATCGCGATTGTCACCGGCGCCGGCTGTGTCGGCCCCGGCTGGGGCAATGGCCGCGCTACCGCGGTGCGCTTCGCCGAGGAAGGCGCCAAGATTTTCGCGGTCGACCGCGATCTCGACAGCGTCGCCGAGACGGTCGAACGGGTGAAGGCGGCCGGCGGCGATATCGTCACCCATCAATGCGACGTCACCGACAGCGCCGCGGTCGCCGCCATGGTGAAGGCTTGCGTCGAGCGCTTCGGCCGCATCGACGTGCTGGTCAATAATGTCGGCGGCTCGGCCCATGGCGGGCCGGTGGAAATGAGCGAGGAGGTCTGGGACGCGCAGGTCGATGTCAACTTGAAGAGCGTGTTCCTCACCTGCAAGCACGTGCTGCCAGTGATGGAGAATCAAAAGGCTGGCTCAATCGTCAACGTGGCCTCGACCTCCGGCATCCGCTTCACCGGCGCGTTCCAGGTCGGCTATGCCGCCACCAAGGCGGGCGTGATCCAGCTCTCGCGCGTGGTGGCCGTGCAATATGCCGCCAAGGGTATCCGCGTTAACACCGTCATTCCGGGGCAGTTGCACACGCCGATGGTGGAGGCGCGGCTCGCCAAACAGCGCGCCGGCGGTGATATCGAAGCCTTGCTGGCGCAGCGGCTGGAGCGCATTCCGGCCGGCTTCATGGGCGACGGCCGCGACACCGCCAATGCGGCGTTGTTCCTCGCCTCCGACGAGGCGCGCTTCGTCACCGGCACGGAGATCGTGGTGGACGGCGGGATGACGGTGCGCTGCGATTAGCGCTCCGTTCCCTCCGCCTGAAAGGGGGAGGGAAGAAAAAAGATTACGCCGCGTCGCGGCCAGCGTCCTTGCCGAGAAGTCCCGCTTCCACCAGCGCGACGCGGATGCGCGTGATCTCGGCGCGCTCGAGCTTCACCAGCGGCGGGCGCACCACCGCGCGCGGCAATTTGCCGAGCAGCACCAGCGCTTCCTTCATGCGGTTGTGCATGTCGACGAACGGGTCGGCGTAGAACACCTGCGCGGTCGGCTCGATGCGGTCGTTGAGCCGTTTGGCCTCCGCCATGTCGTTCTTCTGCACGGCGCGAAACATCTGCGCCTGCAGATCGGCGATCACGCTGCCCGAACCCGAGAGCAAGCCGTTGGGGCCGAGCACCAGCGAGGACAACAGCCATGAGCTGTGGGTGGTGAGTACGTTCACCGGCCGCGGCAGATTTTGCAGCGTGCGGATGTGCCACTCGTGGTGCGGCACGTTGCCGATCCAGTCCTTGATGGCGCGGATGGTCGGCACCTCCTCGCAAAGTTTGAGCAGCGTGTCCTTCGGGTAGCCCTGCCCCGTGGCGAGCGGATACTGGAACACAATCAGCGGCAGGTCGGTGGCGTCGGCGATGCGCTTGAAATGCGCGAGCGCCATCGCCGGCGACTGGCCCAGCGTGAACGGCGCCAGCGGAAACACCAGCAGCGCCGAGGCGCCGCCCTGCGCCGCCATGCGCGCGATGCGCGCGGCTTCCAGGCTGCCATCGGCCCAGATGCCGTTGACCAGCGGCAGGCGGCCGCCGATTTCGTCCTATGCGATCTCGAGCACGCGCCGCTGCTCCTCGAACGTGCAGGAGGCGACCTCGGTCGAGTGCGCGTTGATGGTGACGGCGGAAAGACCTTCGACCGCGGCCACGTCGCGCAGATGCTTGCGGAAGCTCAACTCGTCGATCGACAGATCGTTCTCGAACGGCAGCAGCACCGCCGGGATCACGCCCTTGGGAACATAGTTCGCGTGCCGTGGCATGGCCTGCCTCCTTATCCAAACATCTAAACGGCCGCCCTTATGCGCGGCTCGGGTTCACCAGCATAGCCGAATTCAGCCGACAGGCGGTCGGCGGCGGCGCGCACGATGCGCGCACGTTTCTGCAAGGCCTCGATCGACAACCGCCAGACCGGGCCGGATATGCCGATGGCGCCGATCACCTGTCCGCTGAAATTGCGCACCGGCAGCGCCGCGCAACGCAGTTCCGAATCGAACTCGCCATCGTCAACGGCTAAGCCCGCGCGCCGCACCTCGGCGATCTCGCGCGCGAGCTGCTCGGCCGAGGTGATCGACTTCGGCGTATAGGCCTTGAGCTCGGCGCGTTGCAGATAGCGTGCGAATTGGTCGGGGGCCAAGGCGGCCAGCATGATCTTGCCGAGCGCGGTGCAATGGGCCGGCCGCACCACGCCGACGCGGTCGGTCAATTGGAAGGCGCCCGGCCCGCTGGTGCGCGCCAGCACCACCACGGCGTCGCCCATCGGCACCGAGAAATGCGCGCTTTCGCCGGTGGCGCGCGCCAGGTCGTCGAGCACCGGCGTGGCGAGACTCATCATTTCGATCTCGTCGAGCGCGCTCGCCGCCAGCGCAAACAGCGGGCGGCCGATGCGGTAGCGCTTTGAGTCCTTCAACTGCCGCACATAGCCGAGCGACACCATCGTTTTCACCAGATGGAAGGTGGTGGAATTGTGCAGGCCGACGCGCTTGCTCAATTCGGCAAGCCCGATGCCGTCGCGGTTGCGCGCTATCTCTTCGATGATCGCGAAGGCGCGACCGATCGACTGCACACCGCCGCGCGCCTGCCCGGCGCCCACGTCGCCGAAGTCGCGGATTTCGGCAATACGGGCCCGCGGTAGCCGGCCGCTCGCGGGCTTCTGTTTGGTTCGTACCGTCACTTGACCTGTCTCCCGTTGCCTCGGCGCAGGGTCTGCGCCCGCAGCCGTTCGAGGAATCGGTAATTTTGCGGTTGCGATAATGCGATAGGGACTTTAACCATATCGGTGACGGATCGACAATATCGCACTGCGACGCTGGCGCCCCTTGGCGCGGCGGTGGGGGCGGGGCACAACAAAACGATCGCGCAACCGGGCTTGGCGTAGCGTTTCATGAAAGCAGCACCGTTCGAGTATTCCCGCGCGGCCGACATCGACGAAGCTTGTGCGTGGCTCGCGGCCGACGACAGCGCGCGCGTGATCGCCGGCGGGCAAACGCTGGTGCCGATGATGGTGATGCGGCTGGCGCGCCCTACCCGGCTGATCGACATCAACCGCATCGCCGCCCTGTCCTATATCCGTAACGATGGCGACGGCGTCGCCATCGGCGCCACCACGCGGCAATGCGTGGTCGAGCGCGATGCGCTGGTCGCCGCCCAAGTCCCCCTGCTGGCGCGCGCGATCCCGAACATCGGCCACGCCGCCACCCGCGCGCGCGGCACCATCGGCGGCTCGCTCGCCAATGCCGATCCGGCGGCGGAACTGCCGCTGATTGCGATCACGCTCGATGCGGTATTGAGCTACCGCGCCGGCGAAGAGACCGCCGAGATTCCGGCGCGCGAGTTCTTCATCGGCCCGATGATCACAACTCTGCCGGCCGGCGGGTGCCTCACCGGCGTGCGTTTCTCGGTTTGGCAGGGTGAAAAGATCGGCGTCGGATTTCACGAAGTGAACGCAAGGCGCAGCGACTTCGCTTTCGTGTCGGCGGCGGCGCAGGTCGAGCTCGGCGCCGACGGCAAGTGCAAACGCATCGCCATCGGCGTCGGTGCGGCCACCGATTTCCCGATGCGGCTGGATAGCGCGGAGCAGCAACTCACGGGCAGCACGCTCGATGCCAAGGAGGTGGACGCGGCGGTGCGCGAGGCGCTGGCCGATATCGACGCGCTGGCCGATCTGCACGCCTCGGCCGAGTACCGCCGCCGCGCCGCGATCAATCTCGCCAGCCGCGCCGTTGCGGATGCCGTCAGCCACGCGCAAGGGAAAAAAGCCCAAAGGAACGCGGATGCGCATTGAGCTCAATGTCAACGGCACGCTGCACGAAATCGAGGTTGAACCGCGCACCACTTTGCTCGATTGCCTGCGCGACCTGCTCGATCTCAAGGGCGCGCATGCCGGCTGCGAGCACGGCGTCTGCGGGGCCTGCACCGTGCTGTTCGACGGCGTGGCGGTGCGCTCCTGCCTGATGTTTGCTGCGCAGGCGGCGGGAACGCCGATCACCACCATCGAGGGCGTCACGCCCGGCCCCGGCGAATTGTCGCCGATCCAGGACGCCTTTTGCGAAACCCACGGCACGCAATGCGGCTATTGCACGCCGGCCATGGTCCTGGTCGCACACGCGCTGCTCGCCGACAATCCGGAGCCGACGCGCGACCAGATCGTCGAGGCGATCTCCGGCAATATCTGCCGCTGCACCGGTTATGCGCAAATCGTGGAAGCGATCGCGCTCGCCGCCGAGCGCATGCGCGGCGCCAATAGGCCTCGGAGCTTAAGCAAATGAGCGCCGACCGCCGCCGCTACGTCTCGACCGACCGCCGCGTGCGCGAGGACCGCCGCTTCGTGGTCGGCAAGGGGCAATTCGTCGCCGATATCGATCTGCCCCATATGCGCCACGTCGCGCTGGTGACCTGCCCCTACCCGGCGGCGCGCATCAAGACAATCGACAAGAGCGCGGCGCTGGCCATGCCGGGCGTGCATTACGTGCTGGATGGGCACGAATTGGCGGAGGCCACGCTGCCGCTGATGACCGGGCTCGACACGCCGAACGTGCCGCGCAGGCCGCTGGCGACCGATGTGGCGCGCTATGCCGGCGAATGGGTCGCGGCCGTGGTCGCCGATACCCGCACTTGCCGAAGACGCGGCGGAGAAAGTCAGAATCACCTACGAGAAGCTGCCCTTCGTGCTCGACGCCGAACAGGCGATTCAAGCCGGTGCCGTGCTGGTGCACCAGGCGCACGGCTCCAACGTGCTGCTCGACAAGACCTTCGTCTGGGGCGAGGTCGAGCAGGATTTCAAGGACAGCCCGCGCCATCTCTCGCTGCGAGTGAAATGGGGCCGCAGCGCCACGGTGCGCGTGCATCACGACGTGGACGTGGGCGGCAGCTACGGCGTCAAGCGCGGCATCAAGCATACCGTGCTCTGCGGCTATCTCACGCGCCGGCTCGGCTTTCCGGTGCGGCTGATCGAGGACCGGTTGGAGAACATGCGCGGCGGCGACGCCCATGGGCCGGAGCGGCTGTTCGACGTTGACGTCGCCTTCGACGACACTGGCATTGTGCGCTCGATGAAGATGCGCGCGCTGGAGAATGTCGGCGCCTATGCCGGGCGCTCGCCGTTCCAGCTCGGCAAGCCGATCGGCGCTATCGTCGGGCCGTACAAAATCAAAAGCGTGCAGTACCGCGCCATGGCGGTGGTCACTAACAAGACCACGCAGGAGGCGGTGCGCGGCTTCGGCCAGGGCCCGACCAATCTGGCGCTCGAGCGCACCATAGACGAGGTAGCGAACGCGCTCGGCCTCGACCGGCTGGAAATTCGCCGGCGCAACATGATCCGGCGCGAGGAGTTCCCCTACACCATCCCGAGCGGCACCACCTACGACAGCGGCGACTATCACACCGTGATCGACAAGGTGCTGGCCAATACCAGCTACGAAGAGCTGAAGAAGGAGCGCGACCGCTTGCGCGCCGACGGCAAGCTCGCCGGCATCGGCATCGCCGCCTGCCTGGAACCATCCGGCGGCAACGCCACCTTCGAGGCGCTGCTCAATCCGGCCATCACCACCTCCACCTTCATGGATTCCTGCCGCATCAATGTGGACGGCTTGGGCACCATCACCGCCAGCATGCACACCACCTCCTCCGGCCAGGGTCACGAAACGCTGCTCGGCACCGTGATCGGCGAGGTGTTGCAGGTCGATCCCGATAGCATTCGCGTGACGCGGCCGGATTCACTCAATTCATTGCCGAGCGGCACGCCGGTCGGCAGCCGCATGGCGATCATGCTGGGCGGTGCTGCGTTCCATGCGGCGCACAAGCTCAAGGCCAAATTGACCGCGATCGGCGCGCATGACCTCGGCATTCCGCCCGAGCGCGCGGTGTATAAAGACGGCACCGTGAGCGAGCGCGACGCGCCGCAAAACAAACGCGCATGGGGCGACCTGGTGCAGATCGCCTTCCGCAATTATCACCGCATGCCGGACGGGCTCGAGCCGGGCCTGGCGGTGAGCCACGTGATGCAGGTGCCGACCGGCGGCACGCTGCCGACGGCGGACGGGCGCGTGCAGATGTATCCCTGCTTCTCGTTCGAGTTTCATTTGGTCCTGCTCGCAATCGATCCCGATCTCGGCACGCCGGAAATCCTGCGCTACCGGGTCGGGCACGATTGCGGCACCGTGATCAATCCGAAGATCGTGCGCGGCATGACCATGGGCGGCATCGCGCACGGCATCGGCGCGGCGCTGTATGAGGAATTCGCCTATGACGGCGAGGGCCAATTGATGGCGCAGAGCTTCATGGATTATCTGCTGCCGTCCTCGCGCGAGGTGCCGGCGGTCGAGATCATCCAACACGTCACGCCGTCGCCCAACACGGTGCTTGGACAAAAGGGCTCGGGCGAATCCGGCTATCTGGGCGCACCCGCCGCCGTGGCCAATGCGGTCAACGACGCGCTCAAGCCGCTCGGCGTTTCCATCAACACGTTGCCGCTGAAACTGTCGAAGCTGGGCGATTTGATCGCCGAGGCGCGCGCCAAAAAGGGAAACTGAATGATTGTCGATTGCCACGCGCATCTGGTGCCGCCTGAATTGCTGGCCGCGATTCGCAAGGATGCCGCGAAGTTTCCCAATGTGCGGCTGATCGAGGATGGCTGCAGCCTGGCGCTGGCCTTCGCCGGCGGCAAGCCGACGCGGCCGGTGTCCAAGCCGCTGTCGGACATCGCGGGCCGCGTGGCCTGGATGGCCAATCAGGGCATCGATCGCCAAGTCGTCGGCGGCTGGGTCGACATGTTCGGCTATGAACTGCCGGGCGCCGAAAGCGAAGCCTGGAGCCGGCTCGCCAACGACGCATTGCTGGCCGCGGCCAAAACCGAGCCGCGTTTCGTGCCGCTGGCGACCGTGTCGCTGGGCGATGGCGCGCGCGCCGCCGGCGTACTGAAGGCGGCGATAGCGGCGGGTTTTCCCGGCGCCATGATCGGCACGCTGCCGCGCGGGGTCGGCAGCACGCTCGATCATGCCGATCTCGATCCGTTCTGGCAGGCGGCGGACGAGACCGGCGCGCTGATCCACATCCATCCGAGTTTCGATGCCGGCGACGTGCGGGTGAACGATTTCGGTCTCGCCAATGGGCTTGGCCGCATCACCGACGCGGCGGTGGCGCTGGCGCGGCTGATCAGCGCCGGCCATGTTGCGCGCTACAAAAACGCGAAATTCTTCGCGCCGATGGGTGCCGCGGCGCTGCCCTTTGTGCTCGGCCGCCTCAAGCGCAATCACGCGATCACGCCCGGCATCGGCGACCCAGTTGCCGCGCTTGGCGCTATCTACACCGACACCATCCTGCACGACGCGCGCGTGCTCAAATTCGTGATCGAAATGATGGGAACCGAGCGCCTGATGATGGGTTCCGACATGCCGTTCCCGATCGGCGATAGCGAGCCGATGAAGATCGTCGCCGAGGCCGGCCTGTCGCCGGCACAGACGGCGTCGATCAACGGCGCCTTGGCGGCGAGGCTGTTCAAGATTTCATGAGCAAACCATGAAGCTCGACATCGGCGGCGAGGAAACTTTCGAAGTTCCGATCGAGGCGCTGTGGAGCGCGCTCAACGATCCGGCAGTGCTCAAGAAGTGCATTCCCGGCTGCAAGGATATGATCCCTGAAGGCGGCGACCGTTTCAAACTCATTCTCAATCTGAAGGTCGCCTCGGTCGGCGGCAGCTTCGAGGGCGAGATTTCGCTGGCGGACAAACAGCCGCCGGCGCAATGCAACGTCGCCGTCTCCGGCTCCGGCACGCTCGGGCACGGTAGCGGCTCAGCGACCTTTGCGCTCAACGCCCAGAACGGCGGAACCTCCATGCGCTATAGTGGCGAGGGCGAAATCGGCGGCCTGGTCGCCGGCGTCGGCCAGCGCATCCTGAAGGGCGTCGCGAAACACCTGGTCAAGCAGTTTTTCACCTCGCTGCGGCGCGAAGTTACCGCGGCATCGCCCGCGCCGCCATAACAAGAAACGACGCACAACAATCGAGACACTCGATGTTAGGGAGGATCAGATGACAAGATTATCCGCACTGATGCGTGCCGCCGGCTGCGCCCTCGCGGCGCTCGCCTTGGTGGCGCTAAGCCCCGTTCCCGCCGCCTCACAAACATCGGCCAAGGTCACCATCGTGGTGTTCGGCTTTCCCTCGCTCGGCGCCTTCATGCCGCCGGTGATCAAGGCCAAGAAGATGGACGCCGCACACGGGCTCGACATCGAATTCGTCGAGCGGCCGCCGGACGCCTATACGACGCAGTTCAATTCCGGCGAGTTCAAAGTCGGCGGCAGCGCCGCCGTCCTCACGGTCGGCCTGGCCGACGCGCGCGGCGTGAAAGTGAAGTACCTGTTCAACCTGTTCGACTTCTGGGGCACGGTCGTCACCTCGCGGCCGGAGATCAAGACGCTCAAGGACCTCGAAGGCAAGCAGCTCGCCGCCGCCGGTTCGACCACCAATTTCGTGATGTTCGAATTCTTCGCCAAGAAGATCGACGTGGACGTCTCCAAGGTGCAGGTGGTCAACACCGCGCCGCCCGGCCTGGTCGGCTATGCGCTGGCCGACCGCGCCGATGCGATCCAGCTTTGGGAGCCGGCCTATACCCTGCTGAAGACGAAAAAGCCCGACATTCGGATGATCGACACCGGCATCAACAAGACCTGGAAGAGCTTTGCCGGCGGCGAGCGCATTCCCTATCTCGGCGTCGCCGCCCATGACGACTGGATCGCGGCCAACCAGGCATTGATCCCGAAGCTCTACGCGACCTACAAGGAGGCCGGCGAGTTCATCGCCAAAAATCCGGAGGAAGCGGCGGCGCTGATCGCGCCGAAATCGACGCCGGAGGATCGCGCCGCGCTGGTGTCGCTGATCAAGGCCAACGACCGGCTCGGCATGAGCGTGGTGCCAGCGGGCGAGGTCGCCAAGCAGATTGATGCGGTCTATAAGGCCGGCGTCGACGTCGGCTATTTCAAGACGATGCCGTCGAACGACACGATCTACAGCAAGCCGATGAAATGACGAACTCGCGCACCATGCGCGTCCTGCAAGCCGTCGCCGGCATGGTCGTGCTGGCGGCGGGCTGGCAGATTTTGTCTTACGTTTTTTCGCACTATCTGTTCCCGCCGGTGCCTGAGATCATTTCACGCACCATCGAGGTGCTGATCACCGGCTCGCTCTTGGTGGACGTGCTGCTCACCGCCGGACGCATCTTCGGCGGCCTGTTCGGCGCCTTCATCCTGGGTAGCATTCTGGCGCTGGTGATCGGACAGTCGAAGACGGCGGAGAATTTCATCGCGCCGGTGCTCACGTTTTTCCAAGGCATTCCGGCGCTGTCCTGGGTGGTATTCGCCATCATCTGGTTTCACGGCATCGAATTTCGCGTGCTGTTCATCATGGTGATGACCACCCTGCCCGCCTTCACCTTCCAGATTCTCGACGCCTTCCGCTCGATGTCGAAGGACCTGTTCGAGATGACCATGGCGTTTCGCCCTTCCCGCTGGACGCTGTTCCGCTTCCTGATCGTGCCGACCATCGTGCCGGGCATTCTCACCGCGTGGAAGGTTAACCTCGGCAATGCCGCGCGCGTGGTGGTGGTGGCCGAATTGGTGGGCGCCACCGGCGGCGTCGGCTACCAATTGCTGCGCCAGCAGCAATTGTTCGACATGGCCGGCGCCATGGCCTGGACCTTGCAGCTGGTGCTGTTCGTGCTGGTGGTGCAGCAGACTATCAACGCGATCGAAAATTGGGCGCTGCGCTATCGCGCGGTGTCCGAGCGGGCCATGTAGATCATGGCCAGCGCCGATCCGGTCATTCGCTTCCGGGATGTGAGCAAGAGCTTCCGCCGCCCGGACGGGCGCGGCGACTTTGTCGCGGTCGACAAGTTGTCGTTCGAGATCGGCAAGGGCGAGATCGTCGCCGTGCTGGGCAAGACCGGCTGCGGCAAGTCGACCATGTTCAATATCGTCGCCGGGCTGATCGAGCCGAGCTCCGGCGAAGCCAGGGTCATCGGCCACGACCCATTCCGCGAGTTCGCATTTTTCCGCGGCAAGATCGGCATCGTATTCCAGAACGACCGACTGATGCCGTGGCGCTCGGCACTCGACAATGTGCGGCTCGGCTTGCAGATCCTCGATACCGATGCCGGCCACGCCAACGAGAGCGCGCGCCAGTGGCTCATGCGGCTCGGCCTGTCCGGCCACGAAAACGATTATCCGCACGCGCTCTCGGGCGGCATGCGCCAGCGCGTCTCGATCGCGCGCGCCTTCGCGGTCGATCCGGAGATTTTGCTGTGCGACGAGCCGTTTTCTTCCTTGGATGAAATGACCGCGCGCGACCTGCGCGCCGAATTCGTGCGCCTGGTGCGGCTGAACAACAAGACCGCGGTGTTCATCACCCACCAGATCAACGAGGCGATGGAGATCGGCGACCGCGTGCTAGTGTTCCACCACCCGGCGCGTATCGCCTATGAGACGCGTCTGGACGCCAGCACCAGCGAGGAAAAGCGGCGTACGATGCACGACGACATCATGCGCGTGCTGTCGGTCGAGCAGGCGCCGACGTAACGCCTGCCCTTGCGGCCGGACAGAGCCGATGTCACCCTGCGGCGTTCAAACCGGCGGGGGAAGCGATGAAGGTCGTCTTTCAGGTTTTTGCTGCGCTGACCATACTGCTGACCGCGAACCCTGTTGCCACGCAAACGGGTTACCCGAACAGGCAGGTGCGCATCATCGTCGGATTCACGCCGGGCACGGCGCCGGACGTTGCAGCGCGCCTGCTCGCCGCCAAGTTTTCGGACAGCTGTGGCGGGCCGGTGACGGTCGAGGACATCACCGGCGCCGGCAGCAACATCGCCACCGATCGAGTCGCCAAATCGACACCGGACGGCTACACCTTGCTGATGGGCGGAAATCCATCGCTCGTCATCAATCCCAGCCTGTATGACAAGCTGCCGTTCGATCCGATTAAGGACTTCGCGCCGATCTCGCAGGTATTCGTTGCGGCGAATCTGCTGGTGGTTCATCCCCACGTGCCGGCCAAGACCTTGCCGGAGCTGGTCGCACTGGCGCGTGCGCAACCGGGCAAGCTCACCTACGGCCATGCCGGCATCGGCACGTCGCAGCATCTCGCCGGCGAGCTGTTCAAATACATGGCGCACATCGACGTGACGCCGGTGGCCTATCGCGGCTCGACCGCCGTGCTGCCGGACATACTCGCCGGCCGCCTGACGATGTTCTTCGGCAATATCGTGAACGTGCTGCCGCAGGTGCGCGAGGGAAAATTGCGCGCCTTTGCCATCACCTCGCTCAAGCGCTCGGCGCTCGCGCCCGATCTACCGACCATGGCCGAGTCCGGATTTCCCGGCTTCGAAGCCGTGCCGTGGTTCGGCTTGCTGGCGCCGGCCGGCACGCCGAAGGAAATCGTCGACAAGCTCAGCGCCGAATTGCGCAAGCTGGTCGACAGCGACGACGTGAAGCAGCGCATCCACTTCGAGGGCGGCGATCCACTGACCTCGACGCCGGTCGAGTACTCTGCCGACATCGACCAGGAAGAGACCAAGTGGAGCGCGCTCGTGCGCAAGCTCAATTTGAAGGTGGAATGACCAGGCTTTCGCCGGTGGCATCCAGCGGGCCCTGCTGGATCACCTGAGCCGGGCTTTGCAACTGGCCGAAAGCGTATTGCTCCTCGCGCACCAGCACGATGAACGTCAGGATGAGCGCGCTCACCACCATGGCGGCGTTGAACAGGAACTCGAAGACGATGCGCGCTGGCGAGTGTTTTTCGTCAGCGCGGCGTCGATGCGGCAAGGTTGTCGGCAAGGGGTATCTCCATCAGTTTTCCCCGGTATTCAGAACCCGCAACGCAGTTCGCAACAAGACGTTCGACCTAAGTATGATCCGCGGTGGCTAACGAATCGTCACCGCGCCCGCCGGCGCGTCCGGCGTACCCGCATACGGGTGGCCCGATTTCATTTCGCCATTGAGAAAGCAAATACTGCGCCAATTTGAGATTCGCACCCGATCCACGGGGGGTGCGACAAAAGCGCCAATTTGATGCAGGTCATATTCAAAGAATAAAATCTGTATAAACGCTCAAATGCATCCATGACGTTTTGCCGTTCGCGCTCGCGCAACGGGTCCGGCGGAAAACGAAAAAAGAAAAGGGGGCGCACATGCGTAAGTTCATCATCTTGATTGCGGCTTTGGCGGTCGCGGCGGCGGTGCAGACATCGCCGCGTGCGTTCGCACAGACCACGGCGGCATCGAAGGACGCGGGCGGTACGATAAGTCTCACTGCTCAGCAGAAGAAACCAAATGTCGTACGAGCAGCGCCGGTGCGCAGCGCGCCAGTGGTGCGCAGCGTTTCGCGCCCGACCGTGACGCGCAGCGTTTCGCGCCCGACCGTGACGCGCAGCGTTACGCATCCGACTTCGACGACCCGCAGCGTTGTGAAATCGACCAAGCCAATCACAGCGGTCGGCACGAAGACTGTGACGCAAGTACCGAGTGGCAAAAAGACCCTGACGCACGTACCAAGCGGCAACAAGACCCTGACGCAAGTGCCGAGTGGCAAAAAGACTCTGACGCAAGTACCCGGCAGCAAGACCGACAAAATCGGCCTGACCAAAGGACCTCGGGATAAGACCGGCAAAATCGGCCTGACCAAAGGACCTCAAGATAAGTCCGGTAAAATCGGCCTGACCAAGGGACCTCGGGATAAGACCGGCAAAATCGGCCTGACCAAGGGACCACGGGATAAGACCGGCAAGCTCGGTCTGACCAAGGGACCCCGAGATAAGACCAGCAAGATCGGCCTGACCAAGGGACCCCGGGATAAGACCGGCAAGTTTGCCAAGACCGACGGACGGCGTCGCATCGGCATCAACCGCGACCGCCGCAGGATCTTCGTCAACAATCGGTGGCGTACGCTGATCCCGCTCATCGCGCTCGGCACGTTCATGTATGACGACGACACGTACTATGCCGACGGCTATGTTTCGATGGCGGAGCCCGTTTGCACCGGTTACGCCGAAGACGGCTCCCGGCTGCGCTGGATGGCGGTGCCGACCGAAGACGGCGGCAGCGAATATCAGTGCGTAGCGTATTCTACGCAACGTAATCGCACCGTCACGGAGATCACGGTACCGGAGGAGCCAGTGGAGGAAGCGCCGCCACCGGCCCCGCCGTCGACCACTGGCGTCGGCCCGGCTAACGAGCCGGCCGTGGCATCGCCCGAGCCGGGTGCAGCGCCCGCGACTGGTTGCGAGCTGCTGATCTACTCGGAGACCAACTTCAAGGGCCTGTCGGCCCCGTCCGCAGAAAATCAGTCTTCTCTCAGCGAGGATGGCTGGCAGAACGAGATCGCCTCGCTCCAAATCAAGTCGGGAACCTGGGACTTCTATTCCGACGAAGACTATGCCGGCGAAATGATGCGGCTGAGCGCCGGTTCCTATCCCACGCTCGACCCGAAGTGGACCAAACACATCGGCTCGTTCATGTGTTCCGCCCCCGCCAAGTGACGAACGCCAGATAGCGTCCGTCTTGACGGCACTGTTCCCCTCGCCCGCAAGGGCGGGGGGAATTTGCATTCGCCGCCATCTAGCCATATTGTTCTGGCTGCCTTGCCGCTTCGACCATCCATGAGGCCGTCATGAAGCATTTGCCGCCGTCCCCATCGCGTCATCGCCTGGCCGTGCTGGCCGCCGCCTTCGGCTTGGCCTTGCTGGCCGCGCCCGCGGCGCACGCCTTCACCATCGACGACCAGAGCAATACCAATAGCGACGGCTCGGCGCGCTACGCCGATCCCGACGCCCGCTTCTCGGGTTCCGGCAACGGCCAGACCACGATCCAGCAGGGCAACACCACCCTCCGGTTCGGCGGCCAGCAGGGTACCTTCGACCAGCGCTACAACCCCAACCGGATGTTCGATCCGAACGCCCGGCCGGACAACGAACGCTGAGTGGGCGGTTCCAGCTTTTTTCATCATTGACGATCAGGGGCCCTTCACGGGCCCCTAAATTTTTCCGCCGCTCAAATTTAATGACGAATTTATGCGCCGGCCTGTGCACGCATTTTCGGCGCTCATACCCCCTTCGCCATCTCGCGCAGAGCCAAAATCTCTGTTCGTTATTTGCGATAGCTCATTTGCCGGTAAGCAACGTAATGGCCAGCGGAATGGCGACGGCGGTAATTAAGAATGCCCAAAATCGTCGATGTTTTTGTTGCGTAGATCGAGCACCTTTAAGCTCTATCGATTGAAACGTCCATCGTATGTAGCCAATAAGAACCCTATAAAGATTTACAAAGACAAAGAAGCTATAAATATAAATTGCCGCTTTGAGAAACGCGGAAGCTTGCCTCAAAAAATGATCGATTTTTGGCTCTAATATAATAATACCAGCGGCGAGAACG
>PKXB01000001.1 GCA_003133345.1 Hyphomicrobiales bacterium
ATGATCTCTCCGGACAGACTCTTAGAAAGACTTGAGGCGCGAGCCTTCCCACCCATACGCCCTAGGGCCACGGCGGCGGCATTCTTGCCCTCTGATTCGGCCGTCGGGCCGTAATCCTCCGGTTCCTGGCCGGTGGCAATGCGCATAACCTTGACGGCGTTGCCGATCACGTCGGCAGGGCGGCGTTCGCCTTTGGGGCCTTTAGCCATTATCTTGGTGCTTCACGATGAAGGCTTGGATTTGCTGCTCAAGGTGCACTGTCGGATAACGGTCGTGCATGAAAACGGCCTGTTCCAGCAGCGTTGTGCGGTTTATCTCGGGTAGCGTATTCCAATGAACAGCGAGGGCGCCGCCGAGTCGGCGCAATATGTGTTCCTCACCCTCGTCATATTTGAGTGATCGCGTTTTAATAGTTGGCATGGGCCGCCTCCTGCTTGACGGTAAGAATAGCATAAAACTCGGGGCATCAGAATGCCGAAACGGAAGCCATTTAGTTCATTTGTCCACATTCCACAGGATCTTGATTTCAAGATCAGGGAGGGGATTCCAACGGGATTTTACCTAATAGAAGGGCGGTGGTGCCTGGATTTATTACGGCGGCATGGAGGGCAACCAGCCGTCCGGAATGAAGATTCCAAGCACTTCTCTGATGCGGGAAATAGCTGAGCACCTGTTTAATTTAGCGGATCAGATCGACCGTTCTCGCCATTGGCCATAATCAAACTGAGACACTAGTGCGCCAGGAAGCTGGCGAGATCCAGCCGGTGAATGTCCGGCCCAGGTAGGGGGTAGCGCCCGCCTGGTAGCGAGTGTTGCGTCGTGGGAGTGACAACCTTTCTCGATCGAAGAGATGCTAACGGCTAAGCTCAAGCTGCTTGACGGGCTGCCGCATACACTCTGAGATACGTCGAGGAAAAGGCCGCCAGACGGTACGGCCACAACAAAAGACGACGACGCAAGTTTATCGCGCAACGGTTGCGCCTGTGTAGGGGTAGACGATGGCAGAGAAATCCGGCCCGGAGAAATTTGCTCCGCCCGACCGGCGTCCACCGGAAAAACTGATTGACGTCGATCAGGCGGCGGCGAACGCGTTCGAGGGTGAGATCCGTGAGTTCGTCCGGCGCGACGTCTCGGTCCTGCACCGGCAACGCAGCGAAGTCGATGCGGCCAATGACCCGGCCGCCGAAAACCTGAATGAGCTGATCCGGCGCGTCGCCGGCGCGTCATTGGAGGAAATCGACCGGGTCATTCGCGAGCTGGAAAGCGTGCGCGACATGTTGCGCAACGAGGGCGTACGCGTCAGCCGGGAGGTCGCCGGTTACGCCAGCCTGAGCCACGCGGCAACAACGGCGATGAAGGTCTTCGCCGACAGCATCAAGCAATGGAAAGACGCGGCGGACAAGCCGGGCCCGCGTTAGGTGAGCTGACATTACAGACAGCAGCTTGCTCCGAACCGCCAGCCAAGCGGCAGAACATGACGTTCCGATTACCCCTCAACATGCGCGCGAACTGCGTGCGACCGCTCGCCGCGTGGTGCCTCGGTCGCGGCTGCGATCACCGCTAATCTGACCCATGCTCGTTCTGAAACGCGCTTCTAAATCTCGCCCAAGCGGCGAATGGTCGGACGATGATTACGACGTGTTCGACGGCGACCGCCGCATCGGCCGCATCATGTGGACGCACGCGGGGCCTGCAGATCGCCAGAGGAACGCCCATACTGCGAGTTAATTGCAGCTTGACGGAACGTCGCCATGGGCGGCACGTTGAGCTTGGGGGCACAACCCGAGAGCATCAATCATGAAGATCCTTTCACTGGCTCCAGCGATGGCACTCGCTGCCATCGTCTGTTCGGCGCAACCGACGCTGGCACAGCCGTACGACCAATCTGGTAGTAGCGCCGGGAGTCAGGCGCAATCCGACATGAACGGTCCCGACCAACAGAATCGTGATTGGGACCGTGATCAGGACCGGCAGCGGCAGCCGAATTGGCGCCACCAATGGGGTGAACAGGGCGGCGGGATGCGTCCGCATGCGGGCTGGATGGGTCATCAGGCCTGGGGACGCGGCGCCATGCACGATGGCGGCGCGCATTTCCGCTTCACTCGCGGCAACGCCCGGATCGACATCAAATGCCCCGCCAATGAGGATGTGGAGCGCTGCGTCAAGGCGGCCGGCGAGCTCGTCGACAAGGTCATGAGCATGAAGGAGAACGCCGGGACGGCGGGACTGAATCCCGATGGTGCGCCGAACGCCAATCCGCCTCCGGGCCAAAGCCCGTCGCCGCCTCCCGTTGGTTCGACGCCCGGCAATCAATGAGCAGGCTCTGCCGCCTGCTCACACGCGCTGGCAAACGAAAACCCGCCGGGTTGAGCCGGCGAACCTGACTAGGGCTTTGAAAAACTAGGCAGCAATTTGCCGATTGGGACCTTCGTCCGCCTCGGATCTTAGCCTTTCGAGCTCAATCCTGAGGGCATCTGTTGACCGCTGAAGCTTCGCGCGGCGCTCTCGGGCTGCCTTCGCATATGTTGGATACGCGAAATGTTTCGGGTCGTAGATTCGAGCACGTATCTCCTCGGCTTCGATCTGATGTCCTAGATCGATACACATCCGATCGAACGCAGCGATCATTGTTTCGATTTGGTTCGCTCGCCAGCGATTCTGACCGACTTCAAATTCTTTACTCCGGCGCAAACGCTGACTTTGGTTCGCTCTCATGGACGGCCTCGTTAAATTGTCTCGCTTCGGGGCATTGGCCACCTCGACTGCTAGTAGCAACGCAAAATTCGGGCCAACACGTGAAAATTCCTCACGCTGGCTTCCAATCGTTGGAAGGCTGGACGCTTCTCTTGATCTTTGAGCGCAAAAAGAAAGACCACCTCGCGGCGGTCTCTCCGAAATCCGATCAGGTGTTTCGATCAGGCGGCTACGACAGAGGGAGGAGATGAGGTTTTATAAAGCCGCCAAGCCGGTCATGCAGTTCGAGTACACGCGCCGCAATGGCGTTTTCCGCTCCGCGGCTCGCGTCCTTAGGTTCGGCGAGCGCCGCGTCGACCTTTGCGAGATCGCTGCGTGCTGCGCAGAGCTCATCCACGACGTCCATTTCATTTTTGTTCGCGTCATCTATCCAGCCGTTCCGCTGCAGCGAATTTCCAATAGTCGCCGATTCCGCGATGCGGCTGACTTGCGCGTCGTGCGAGATTACGATGTCAACGGACGAAGCCTCACGCCTCGATTGCGGTTCTACCCATTCAGTCGCGCGTCCCGAGGCAGTGCGGAGCGCTTCCGCGGTACGCTCCACTTCGGCTGCATCAGCAATCACAGCATTAATTTTGACGTGGAGTGCCACGCGTGCGACCGCTTCAGCCAAATCAGCAACCTCAGCGGTAAGCTCAGCGTAGAGCTGCTCGGGGACAGTCGCGAGCCTTCTGCTCCGAATTTCCCCCACCTGCTACTCCTACACGACACTGATGCGGCGCACGCGGTCGTTCCACCGAGCCCGCGAAGATAGCAGGCCCCTCGGTGAAGAGGTAGTAATTACATTGATGAAATCACACTA
>PKXB01000222.1 GCA_003133345.1 Hyphomicrobiales bacterium
CAGGGGCTGCCTGGTGTGATGTAGGCAGTCTTGGCTCCGACCGCTGCGATCCACTCCTGAACAGCCTTGGCCACAAACTCCGGCCCATTGTCGGACCGGATGTGGCCAGGGACCCCACGCAGGATGAAGCGGTCAGAGAGAACATCGATTACATCGATGGCCTTGAGCTTGCGGGCAACCCGGATCGCCAGGCATTCGTGGGTGAACTCGTCGATCACATTGAGCATTCGATACTTCCGTCCATCGTGGGTGCGGTCCTCGACGAAGTCGTAGGACCAGACGTGATTGCGGTGCTCGGGCCGCAGCCGGATGCACGATCCGTCTGCCAGCCAGAGCCGGCCGCGTTTGGGTTGTTTATGGGGGACCTTCAGCCCCTCGCGTCGCCAGATCCGTTCGACCCGCTTGTCGTTGACGATCCAGCCCGTCTGCTCCAGCAACCCAGCGATCTTGCGATAGCCGTAGCTGCCGTATTGGCGGGCCAGCGCAACAATGTCGGCGGTGAGCAGCTCTTCGTCATCACGGCCCCGCGGGATCTTGCGCTGTGTCGAGCGATGCTGCCCGAGCGCCGCACAGGCGCGGCGCTCGGAGACATGCATGACTTCTATAACCTGCTCGATACAGGCGCGGCGGCGCGCGGGGCTTAGAAGTTTCCCCGGGCAGCCTCCTGCAGGACGAGTTTGTTCAGTGCCAGGTCGGAGACCGCCCTGCGCAGACGGGTATTCTCCGTCTCAAGCTCCTTCAGGCGTTTCACCTGCTCAATCTTCAGCCCGCCGTACTCCTGGCGCCACCGGTAATAGGTAACCTCGCTCACGCCGATCTGACGAATGACATCAGCAATGTCCTGCCCTGCGATATCAAGACATCGGCTTGTCGTAGCTTCGCGACGATCTCTTCAGGCTTGTGCTTCTTCTTCGGCATCTCGGTCCTCCTTCATGTCAAAAGACATAGCTCAGGTCGGACCACTTTTCAGGCGGAGGACCACGACCTGCGCCGCCTGCATCCCTAACTCCATCTTGCGCTGCATGCGGCGTTGCGACAGCGCCGGTCGCGACGAAGCCAGCGGCCCCGCTCGCGTCGGCAGCGACGCCCGACGCAGGCTCCGCCGCCGTCGACGGCCGGCGGAATGAGCTTTCTGCCCACTGGCCTGAAATCACGCCGCCGTCGGCAGCCGTCCGATGAAGGAAAGGACGGCGGCGGAGAAGTGGTCGTTGCGATCGCCCGCCACCATATGCCGCGCGCCGCTGACATCGACGTAATCGGCGTGCGGTACCAGTTCGAGAAATTCCTTGGCATGCGCCTCCTTCACAAGCTCGGAGGATGCGCCGCGCACCAACAGGGCGGGGATCTGGATTCGGCGCGCAGCCTCGATCAACGTGGCTTCGAGCGCACGACGGTCAGTTCCGGCTGCGCGCGGACCATCGAGGAAGCGCGGATCCCAGTGCCAACGCCAGCGGCCATCGNNTCCCTCATTGCTCTTCGGCCGCGGCCGCTGCGGAAGATAGTCGGCGACCACCTGCGCAGCCTCGGCGATCGACGCGAACCCTTCCTTGGCGTTTGCCCGCATGAAGCCGAGAACCTTTGCAACGCCGCTCAGGTCCACGCGCGGGGTGATGTCGACAAGAACCAGCGCGGAGAAGACATGAACGCCCTTGTCGCGTTCGGACTCACCTTCAGCGAGAAGCGAAGCAATGCCGCCGAGTGAGGCACCAATTGCTATCGGCTTTGCGCCCGAGCGGCGGGCGAGTTTGGCGGCAACGACCTTTGCGTCGGCGGCATAATCCGAGAATTCGTAGGCGCCGTTCGCCACCCAGTCGGAGTCTCCATGGCCGCGTTGATCGAGCGCATAGGCTGTATGACCCTTGCGCGCGATCTCTTGCGCGGTTTTATGCCAGGCGTGGCGGGTCTGGCCGCCGCCATGCAGCAACAGCACAGGCGAGCCGCTGTCGCCGAACACGTCGGCGACGAGTTTATTGCCGGCGGCGCCGATGAAGGTCGCGGTGGCGGGCGTGAGGTGCCGAGTCATGGCGGTCGCGAATGCCTATCAGATTGGATGGCAGCGTGGGGAGAACAAAATAAGACTTTCATCGCATCCATGTTGCATCCGTGTTGCATGGAGAAAATTGCACGCGACGAAAAAGCGCTGAAACACGCGGACTTTATTGTAATGGACGAAATTAGGCCCGATAGCCTAAACCAGCGCCTGAAAAAATAGTGGTCGGCTTCAAGGCTTTGAAAACGTGAGAATAATTCCTGAAGATGCTAGCGGTCCCGAGAGGAGGTCGAACCTCCGACCTTCGGTTTAGGAAACCGTTTCGGCCATCAATTTATCAATGACTTACGCCCAAATGTTGCAAATGTGTTGCATCCATTTCGACGCCGGGAATTCTGATCGCACTTACCAGATTCGTATGGCGGGGCCACGGCCAAGCTGCCAGTCCCGCCTGCCATCACACCTCGGCATAGCGCCGCTCGAACTCCCACACGTCGGCGAAGCCCATGAGCTCATGCAATTGCGCCATCGTATATGCCGCCACGGGCGATCCCTCGTTCGAGCCATGCTCTTGCAGATAGAGAAAGTTCGCCTCGATCGCCGCGCATGCTACCGCCATGCCTGCGACCGGATAAATCGCCACATTGAACCCGTAGGTTTGGAGCCGCTCCGCCGACACCACCGGCGACTTACCGGTCGGCACCATGTTGGCCATCAGCCATGCCTCGATCTCGCCGCCAACGCGCTTGAATTCGTCATCGCTCTCCGGCGATTCGACGAAGACGATGTCGGCGCCGGCACCCGCATAGGCCTTGCCGCGCGCAATCGCCTCTGCGAGACCGAGCCCAGTACGCGCGTCGGTACGAGCGATGATCAGCGTATCGGCGTGCCTGCGCGCGTCTACTGCGACCTCGATCTTGCGGCACATGTCGGCAATCGGGATGACACGGCGGTTCGGGGTGTGGCCGCATTTCTTCGGCATTTCCTGATCCTCGATCTGGATCGCCTGCACCCCGGCCGCCTCGTATCCTCGCACCGTCTGCCGCACGTTAAGAAGGCCGCCGAAGCCGGTGTCGGCATCGGCGATCAAGGGCGTGGCGGTGCCTTCGGCGATGGTGCGCGCCCGCTCGACCATGTCGCGGTAGGTCACGAGTCCGGCGTCGGCCAATCCGAGATGCGAGCCGGACACGCCATAGCCCGTCATATACAGGGCCTTGAACCCAATACGATCGGCGATTCTGGCAGAGATCATCTCGAACACCCCGGGGGCGACCACGAACTCGCCGCGCCCGAGAATGTCCTTGAGATGCAGCGAAGTTGTCATTGCGAGTCTCCCGATTGTGCAATCACGCTCTGGTGCAGACGGCGATCGATCACGAGTAGCACGGAAGAAGCGGCGGTTGCGAGCACTATGAGAAAGAGCGCTAGCGCCATCACGGTGGCAACGTCGTTCGTTTCCATTGCTTTCACCAGCATGTATCCAATGCCGCGCTGCGATGCGAACATCTCCCCGATCAGCGTCCCCAACAGGGTCAAGGAAAAACCGATGCGAAAGCCGGAAACAATCTCCGGCAGCGCGGCGGGAACGATGATGTTCGAGGCGGTCTGCATTCC
This sequence comes from Hyphomicrobiales bacterium, assembly GCA_003133345.1. Taxonomy (GTDB): domain Bacteria; phylum Pseudomonadota; class Alphaproteobacteria; order Rhizobiales; family Xanthobacteraceae; genus Pseudolabrys. The sequence continues at coordinate 3,605 of PKXB01000222.1, forward strand.
GCTCAGCCGCATGGCGCGCGCGGCACGGAAATAGACGCCGTTGATGTTGCGCACGCCGTTCATGGTAAAAATGATGACCGGGATGATCCCGTGGATCACCCCGAAGGCGATCTTGGCCGAAATACCGAGGCCGAACAGCAATAGGATGACGGGGTAGAGCGTGATCTTGGGAATCGAATAGAGCGCGACCAGGATCGGCGCCGCCACCTGTCCGGACAGTCGGTGCGCGCCGAGCGCTACGCCAATGGTCAAGCCGCCGGCGAGCGCGATGATCAGCGCCGTGCCGAATGCACGGCCGGTCTCCCAGGCGTGGGCGGGAAAGTCGGGATCCGCCATGATTGCAGAGAGTCGGCGGGCGGTTTCGAGCGGGGAGGTCAACACCTCGTGCCCGATGATCAGCGTGGCGACCTGCCACACGATCAGCATACCCGTGATCAGCAGCACGGTATCGGCGAGCGCGGACCAACCACGCGACCGCGCGTGCTCTGCCGCCGGAACCGCCGGATCAATATCCACCGCGCCGGGCATAGAGCCGCTGCTCCCAAATCCACAATTGCATGTTGATGCCGCCCACGATCAAGAACAGCAGCAGCATAAGGCCATACATCGTCTCATTGTCGAACGAGTTGTAGGCGAAGGCGATGGCGTGACCCAGTCCGGCGCCCGACAGTACGAACTCGCCCGCGATCACACCGATGAAGGAATAGACGACGGCAAACTTTGCGCCGGTGAAAAGCCAGGGCGCCGCGGCCGGCAGCATGATGAAAAAGATATGCTGCAACGGCGTCAGCTTCATCACCGCCGCTGTGCGCCGCACGCCGCGCGGAACCCGCGACAGTCCATCGAGCGTGTTGATGATGACCGCCGTCACTGCGAAGACAAAGCCGATCGCCACCAATGGCCAACGATTGAGGCCGAATAGCACGATGAACACGGGATAGAACACGAAGGCAGGCACCGCGTAGTAGCTCGCCAGAAATGGATCGAGCGTGCGGCGCAGTCGCGGCAGACGGTATAGTGCCGCCCCAACCGCGAAGCCGACGACGATCGCAAGACCGATCGACTGAGCCACGCTCGCGAGCGTGATCAGGATGTGCCCGCGCATCTCGGCGGAGCCGAGCGCCTGCCAGGCACCGGCCGCCATCGCCGTCGGAGCGATGATCGTTTGGCGGCTGACGAAACCGAGCCGGCAGGCGCCTTCGAGCAGCGCAAGCGCCGCGATGATCAGTGCCCACCGGAGCTTGCCGGGCCTCGTCATCATCCCCCCGCGAGCGCTTTGAGCGATTGGCCACGCAGCATTTCCCAGAGACGGCCAGTGACACGGCCGAAGGCGGGATCGGAGACAATGCGGCTGTCGCGTTCGCGCGGCCAGGCCGTGTCGACGAGATCGATGAAGACACCCGGGCGCGCCGACATAACGCCGATCCGGTCCGATAGCAGCGCGGCCTCGTCGAGGGAGTGGGTTATGAGAAAAACTGTAGCGTCGGTCAGCCGCCACAAATCGAGCAGCTCGTCGCCCATCAGCAAGCGGGTCTGCTGATCGAGCGCGCCGAAGGGTTCATCGAGCAGTAGCAGCCGTGGCCGGGTCACCAGGGTGCGGGCGATGCACAGACGCTGGCGCATACCGCCCGACAACTGTGCCGGGTAGGCGCCGGCGAAGGATTGGAGGCCCACGGCCGCGAGCGTCGGATCGACCCGCTCGCGGATGTCCTTCTCGGCCATGCCGGCGCGGCGCAATGCAAACGCGGCGTTATCGTACACGGAGAGCCAGGGGAAGCTGGCATCCTCCTGAAACACCACGCCGATGCCGTCGGGAACTTCGCCGGCGACCGGACGTCCCTCGAAGGTGATCGTGCCGGCGGTGGGGCGCGCCAGCCCGGCGACCAGATCGAGCAGAGTCGATTTACCGCAGCCGGACGGACCAACGACTGAGAAGAATTCGCCGCGCCGCAAATCGAGATCGAGCGGGCCCAGCGCATGAAGAGGCTTCTGCTGTTCGACCGCAGGAAATACGCGCGTGACCCCACGCAAGCACAACTGGACGGACGACGTATTCATCCCGGGCGTGGTGACCAGATCAGTTGCGCGGTTTTGCGGACTTCAAATCGGCCGGCAGATAGCTCTCGTCCACGATCGCCGACCAATCGAATGGACCCGCACTGATCGCCTTGACCAGCTGCAGCCCCTTCAGCATCACGTTCATGCCCTCATAGTCGAAATCACCGGCACTCCAGTAAGTACCCTTCACGGCCAGGATATCGGCAATTGCCGCTTTCGCGATCGCCACGTCGATCTTGTACTCCTTGGCCATGATCGTGGCGGCTTCATCCGGGTGCTGCTTGATGAACTCAACGCCCTTGCGCCGTGCCTGAATAATGCCGCGGATCAGGTCGGGGTTCTTCTTGAGAAAATCGGTCCCTACGACACCAACCGTCTGAGTCACGCGCGGCGCCCAGTCTGCCGAATTGAAGACCGGCCGGAAGTTGTTTTTTTCCTTCGCCCATACCGGCTGCGTCGCATAGGTAATATCGACGCCACCTTCGCGCACCGCCGTTACCCCCGCGCCGATGCTACCGACCGACAGGCGCTCGACCTGCCCGGTCAGCCCGTTGGCGTCGAGCATCATGGTCGTGACCATGTCGGTTACCGACTTCGGGCTTGAATATCCGAGCCGTTTGCCCTTAAGGTCCTGGACCGTCCGGATGCGCTCGTCGCCCTTCTTGGTGAACCATACCTGGTCGGCGACGCTCAGCACGCCGGCGTGGACGATGGTCATCTCCACGCCCTGCTGCACTGCGGCGATGACAGCGGGAAGCGCAACTTCTCCATAGGGCAGTTCGGATGCAAGCACGTTGCGCACCGTGGTGCCACCGCCCGCCGACGTCAGGAACCCTGTAACATCGAGGCCGATCTCCTTGAAATAACCCTTCTCCTTGGCGATGGCATAGGGCACGCCATACATGCCGGTGCCAAAATGGGTCACGTTGAGATCGACCGCGGCCGCCGAAATCGTGCCGACGACGAGAACTGCGACCGACAGCGCGGCCACCCTGGTGACGCGGATGCTCATGACACTCCTCCCTTATTTATCGTTGCTACCTCAAGGCCGGGGCATCCTATTACTGTGACCCGACCGAGCGGAGAGGGTAATATGATCCCGTCACAAGTTCGACCTACTCAGCGACTCAAGTCAATCCTCTCGGCCCGGCAGGCGATCGTCGTCCCCGGAGCGGCCAATGCCATTTTGCGATCAACGAGATGCTTGAGCGGCCGCAGCCTGGCCGGCCAAACGGCCAAGGACAGTTGCGGTCAAAAGACCATTGCCGGACAGATAACCCGCCGCGCTTGAGCCCGATACGCCGGCCGCCGCTCCGCCAGCCGCAAATAGATTTGAAAAAGATGTTCCATCCCTGCGCCTGACACGACCAACGGCATCGATCGAGAGACCGCCTTGGGTGTGAAACAATGCGCCGGTCACCTTGACCGCACAGAGAGGAGCAAGACAAAGCTGCCCCGGCGCGAATTGACGCCCGAAGCGATCTTTCCCGCTCGTTGCCTTTAGACTTTCGACTTCCGTCCACTCCGACGCGAAAGCCGTGGCAGGGATGTGCATGGCGTCCGCGAGGTCTTCAACGTTGCGGCCGGTCAGAATCGCACTAGCCCGTTCCGCGACGCGGAAGTCCTCAAACTGCCGCGCAACTGATGCAATGCGCGCGTCGAATACGCTCCAGGCAATTTCACCTGGCTGGCGAAGGACGTCCGCGGCTTGTTCGGAATAGCCCCGCGATTCATCGCAGAAACGCCGGCCGTCGCGGTTGATCTGAATGCCACCCTGCATAATCACGGCCCAGGTGATCAGAATATTGTGAGGCGTCGCGAGCGACCCGTGGCCTTGATAGGCGCCGAGATAAGCAAGTTGCGCGCCGAGTGCGTCACCCCAGATGACGGCATCACCGCGATTTCCCGGGTGGCCAAAATAGAGCGCGTCGGCCATTTCCGGAATGAAGCGGCGAACCAGCTCGGGATTGCCGCCATAGCCGTTGCACGCAAGGATCAACGCCTCGCAGCCAATGCGTTCGCGCGTACCGTCGGCGGCAACGATCTCCACGCCGCTGATAAGACCATCTGGCTTCGTCAACAGCACCTCAGCCACGCGTTCGGATAAAATGGAAATGTCATTGGCTTCGACGGCGCTGCGCAACCGATTGATCAATTCCAATCCGGTGCGTGTCGGCAATCCATGCATCCGCATGGCCGAGTGGCCCGGATAGTTGAAATTGTCGATCACGTCGAACGGCAAGCCGTAGCGATCCGCCAGCCATTCGATCAGCATGCCTGCGCCCTGCGCGACCGCATCGACGACGGCGCCATCCGCCTCGCCTTTCGCCTTACGCTGAATGTCGGCGGCGAACAGTTGCGGGCTGTCCGCGATGCCTTTGGCGCGCTGGAAACGCGTGCCTGCGGCGGGAATGAGCCCGGCCGACAGCGCCGTCGATCCCGCCGGCACGGCGTCGCGCTCGATCAGCACCGCATCGACTCCGGCTTCCTTGGCGGCAAGCGCCGCGCACAGCCCAGCAGCGCCGGCACCGACGATCAGCAGCGGTGTTTCGCCGGTGAATTCTTCGTCCGCTGTAATCGTCACCGTGCTCATTATGCCTCAAAGTCAAGCATCATCGCGCATTAAAACAGTTCATTGCGTACGAGCGACGGCGGACCTCCGCAAATATTTTCCGCGCGCTGGCCCGACGATGTTCCCGCTGTCATAAACAAGAGCGCCTCGCAAAAACGTACTCTTCACCCGACCGCTGAGTTCGACACCTTCGAACGGTGAGTAGCCTTGCACGGATTCAGATTCGGCGGCATGCACCACGAAACTTTCGTGCGGATCGACGATCACAATATCCGCGTCATAGCCTGGAGCGATATCCCCCTTGCTTGGCAGCCCGAAACGTTGCGCTGGCTTCCAGCTCAAAAGCTCGGCCATGTGATTGTATGACATGCCACGCTTGCTGCCCTCGCTCAAAACGCCTGAAAGGAGATATTCGGTGCCGCCAAATCCAGATTTGGCTAGCCAAATATTGTTTGGGTCGTCTTTTGACCACTTCTGCTCCGCTGAACAGCACGCATGATCGCTGACGATCCAGTCTATTTTTCGGTCAAGCACAGCCTGCCACAGAGCCTCGACGTCCTCGCGCGGGCGGATTGGCGGATTCACTTTGGCGTGCACGGCGCATTCGCAATCGGTATCGAGAAGAAGATGACCAACTGTCACTTCGCGGCGGAAAGCGATGTGCGGAAAAACCTGTTGCATGGTCCACGCGGCATCCACTGCTTTGCGTGAGCTCAAGTGCAATAGATTGATGTTCAGACAATTGGTTTCATTTGCCAGATAAGATGCAATCCAGATGGCAAGACCCTCGGAATGTGGAGGACGCGCTGCGCTATAAGCATGTAGGCCGGTCAGCTTGCCTTCTCGTTCCACGATCTTTGTATATGCATTAAGAATCTCTGCGAGTTCGCAATGCAGACTAACGCTGATGTGGGCGGCTTGATCGGGGAATTTGTCCATCAAGCGCTGGGCCGACCGCATAATGAACTCGAAATGCGCGATGTCATATTGCTCGTCGGGGCCGATCATCAAAAAATCATTTTGCTGCGACGAGCGTCCGTGCAGCCCATAGCCTCCGTAAAACATGAAGATCTTAAATGAGGTCACCCCATGTTCAGTGACGAGAGGTTCCATCTCATCGATATGCCTCGCTTCGATCGGCGCAAGATGAAAGCCATAATCGACCCAAAACCGGCCCGCCGACTGCTTGAACACTTCGGGCATAAACTCGAGGTAAGAGCCACCTCGATTGAGGTAGTAGTGTCCTGTGCGTAGGTAATTCAGGCTTGAGGTCACCCCTCCCATCGCCGCAGCCTTGCTCTCCGAAACTGCATCCTGGGCGAGCGGCGCATATATGCCGATATGCATATGCGCATCGACGCAACCCGGGAACGCGAGCCGATTCTTGGCGTCAAAGACTTGGCTGGCGAGATCGGCCTGAATTTCCGGCCCGAGCCGAGCGATCTTTCCATCCTTGATCGCAATATCAAGACAATCGACCGAGGTCTTGTTCGGTCGAACCACTCGGGCGTTCTTGATGATGGTATCGAACTGTTTATCCATGCGAGACGTTCCTTTGCTCACTGGCGATCTCTTCGTATTGCGCCTGTTGGTGCCGCATCACGTGTCGTCACCTTTCTTGCTATTCGGCGTAGCCGCCGATTCATATTGTTTGCCGAGCGCGATCAATGCCGGTGTGCCGATTACGTCATTAAGAGCAGCGAAGTCATACATTCGATCAAGGAACGGTTCGGAGGTACCATGGGCGGCAAGTGAGGCGTAAAATTCGCTCGCAGTGCGCGCCAATGCGCGGACGATGCCGCCAGGAAAAATTACAAGCGAGAAGCCAATCGCTTCCAGATCCGCCGCCGCGAGCGGGGGAGTCTTGCCTCCCTCGACCATGTTGGCCACCAAAAGCACGCCATTGAGCGCCGACGGAATGCGTTGAAGCTCGGCGCGCGATTTCGGCGCCTCAACAAATAATATATCGGCACCCGCCTCGCGGTAGCTTGCGGCACGTGCGATGGCGCGCTCGAAGCCCTCCACGGCTATTGCGTCGGTTCGAGCGATCACCAGGGTTTCGCGTGAGTGTCGTGCATCGAGCGCCGCCTTGATCTTGCCGGCCATTTCCGCTGCCGGGATCAGCCTCTTGTCGTCTAGATGGCCGCACCGCTTGGGAAAATCCTGATCCTCGATCTGGATCGCATTGGCGCCGGCGCGCTCGAACAGGCGAACGGTGCGCTGGATATTGAGCGCGTTGCCGTAGCCGGTGTCGGCGTCGACGACGAGCTGGGCGCCGACCCGATCGCGGATCAGCGCCACGGTCTCGACCACCTCGTTCATGCTCACAAGCCCAATGTCGGGACGCCCGAGGCGCGTATAGGCGATCGCCGCGCCTGAGACGTAGAGCGCCTCGAAGCCCGCCTGCTCAGCGATCAGCCCGGTGAGCGCGTCGTAGACGCCCGGGGCAATCAAGATGGGCCGGCGTGCGAGGCGGGTGCGAAGCGTGTTTTCAGTCATGTGTCACAGTCCTAGATAGGTGCGTTTGAGCGCAGGATCGGCGCGGATGTCGGCGGCAGTGCCGGACATGACGAATTTACCATCGGCCATGATGTAGGCGCGGTGCGCAACGTCGAGGCTCTGCACCACGTTCTGCTCGACCAGCAGCACCGACACGCCATCGGCGTTGATGCGCGCGATGAGCGCGAACAATTCCTCGACCAGCAGCGGAGAGAGCCCGAGTGAAGGCTCGTCGAGGATGAGCAACCTGGGTTCGGCCATCAGGCCGCGGCCGATGGCGAGCATCTGCTGTTCGCCGCCCGACAAAGTACCGGCACCCTGGAGCTGCCGCTCGTACAGGCGCGGGAAGATGGTGAACACGCGATTACGGTTGGCGGCGCGTCGCTCAGTGGCTCGGCGATAACTGCCGAGGTCGAGATTCTCGCGTACCGACAGATTGGGAAAAATTCGCCGTCCCTCCGGCACGTGGATAAGGCCGCGTGCGACAATGGTCGAGGGCTTCTCGCGCTCGACAGCGGCGCCGTCGAAACGGATCGAGCCCGCGCGCGCGCGCACGACGCCCGAGATCGTGCGATTGAGCGTTGATTTCCCCACGCCATTGGAGCCGAGCACGGCGACAATCTCACCGGGACTAACGCTCAGCTCGACACCGCGCAGCACCTTGGTCTCGCCGTATCCAGCGCACAGACCCTGCACATCAAGAAGTGGGCTAGAGTCCATGGGACGCTCCGAGCTTCGCTGCCGCGCCGTGGCCGAGATAGGCCTCGACGACAGCCGCATCGGCCGCGACCATGGCAGGCGATCCTTCGGCGATAATGCGGCCTTCGGCAAGCACGAACACGTGCTCCGACAAGCTCATCACCGCTTGCATGACGTGCTCGATCATTAGAATGGTGATGCCGCGGGCGCAGAGGCCGCGGATGACGGGAACGAAGTCGCGGATCTCGGACGGATTCAATCCCGCTAGCACTTCGTCGAGAAGCAGGAGTTTTGGATCGGTCGCCAGCGCACGAGCCAGCTCCAGCCGCTTGCGCCCAGCGACGGTCAATGTATCGGCCGACCGGCCGAGCATGTCGCCGAGCCCTATCTCGCGCCCCACCTGCTCAGCAGCGGCGAGCGCGACAGTGCGCGCGCGATGCCGCAGGTGCGCGCCCACCAGGATGTTCTCGAGCACCGACAGCCCCGCGAACGGCTGGACGATTTGGAAGGTGCGGGCAATGCCGCGCCGCGCCAGACGGTGTGGCGGCTCGCCGGTAATCTCTTCACCGTTGAAGCGGATCGAGCCTGCGCTCGGCTTGAGGAAGCCGGAGATGATGGCGAACAGCGTGGTCTTGCCGGCGCCGTTTGGGCCGATCAGCGCCGTAATTCGCCCGGCTGGTGCGGATAACGATGCGGCATCGACGGCGAGCAGGCCTCCGAAACGCTGGGAAACGCGATCGACGACGAGCAACGGCTCAGCCATGGCCCGCCTCCCGGACGGAACGCGATGAGCGGTGTAGCACCCATTTCCGTGCGTCGGCGACGGTGCCGATGAGGCCACGCGGCGCGAACCAAATGACCAGCACCAGCACGATGCCGTAGACCACGAGATCAAGACCGGGTGCGTCGCCCGCTACCAGCTTGGCGCCTTCGCCGAGCGACTTGACGACGAGAGCACCCAACAATGGCCCGAACACAGTGCCGACCCCGCCGATAATCGGCGTCAGCAGCGCCTCAATCGAGATCCACGTGCCATAAGCGATGCCGGCATCGATAAACAAGAAGTACTGCGCGTAGAAGCAGCCAGCGGCGGCGGTGATGGCGGCGGAAAGAACCATCGCTCCAAGCTTGACCACCGTGGCGTCGACGCCGAGGGCCATAGCCGCATCCTCGTTCTCGCGCACAGCGATCAGCCAGGCACCGAAGCGCGAGCGTTCGAGCAGCCACGCGATCAGCAGTGACAAAGCGACCAGCGCCAGGATGAGCCAATAAAAGGCTGCCCGGCTTTGGAACTGAAGGGCCTGCGCGCGTAAGTCGAGCTTGATCAAGGTGCCGACCCCGGCGCCCGTGATCGGAGCAACGCTGGCGACGATGCGCAGGACCTCGGCGAAAGCGAGCGTGACCAGTGCAAAGTAAGAACCGCGCAGCCCGGAGCGGAATGTGAGTCCGCCGATGATCGCGCCGACCGCCGCGCCGACAGCTATGCCGGCGGCAAAGCCGATCCATGCATTGACGCCATAGCGCACTTGCAGGATGGCGGTGACATAGGCGCCGGTGCCGAAGTAGGCGGCGTGGCCGAAGGAATACTGGCCGCCATAGCCGCCCAGGATGTTCCAGCCCTGCCCCGCCAGCGCGATCAGCAGTGTCACGACGAGAAAATTCAGCGTCACGTTCGACTGAACAAACAGCGGCACGACGGCGAGCGCCGCGATCACCGAGACGATGGGCAAAACACTCTTCATGCCCGCGCTCCGAACAGTCCACTGGGGCGAACGAGCAGCACTGCTATAAAGAGGAGGAAGATGCCGATCTGGCCAAGCGATTCCCCAAGAATGAGGCCGGAGAGACTCTCGATCACGCCGATGACAAGACCGCCGACCAGCGCTCCGGGCACCGATCCCATGCCGCCGAGTACGACGATAGTGAAGGCGATGAGGACGAAGGCATTGCCCACGTGCGGGTTGAGATAATAGGTCGGAATCAAGAGGCAGGCGGCGATGGCGACACAGGCGGTGCCCAAGCCGAAGGTGACGGCGTAGACGTGCGCCACATCGATTCCAACGAGCTCGGCCCCGAGCTTTTCCTTGGCGACCGCGCGGATCGCCTTGCCGATATCGGTCCAGCCCATGATCAGCCAGAGCAGCAGCGCGACGATGAATACCGCGCCGAACCCGATCACGCGTGGAACCGCGAGAAACGTGAAACCAAAATCGATGGTTTCGAACGCATAGGGCACGTCGATGGTGCGGGTATCGGCACGGAAGGCGTAGAGCAGCGCGTTTTCCAGAATAATGGCGATCGCCAGAGTGATCAGCAGCATGTTCCGATCATCGCCATGCGAGGCGGGACCAATGACGAAGCGCTGCAGCCCATAACCGAACGCGAAAAACCCCGGCGCTAGCAAGATGATCGCGAGATATGGATCGAGACCGAGCGCTTGATAAGCGAAGAAGGCGGCGAACAGAGCGACGCTCAGAAGCGCGCCATGCGCAAAATTGATGATGTGCAGCACGCCGTAGATCAGCGTCAGTCCGAGGGCGACGAGCGCGTAGACCGCACCGGTCAGAAGGCCGTTGAGAATTGCGGGAATCAGGATGGCGGGCGATAGCATGGACACGATGCTTTAAAATCGCGGACGCGGACGGCGCCCCAGCGCCGCCCGCGAGCACGCGACGCTCAGGCCGGCATCGGGAAGACCGGCTTCCCATTGGCGAAGGCCGGCGGCAGGATCACCTTGATGTCATTGTCGAGCACCTGCGTGTTGACCGGCGCCGCCCCTTGGTTCTGGCCGTTGACGAATTTCGTCGGACCGTAGGGCATCACATGGCCGGCGAAGGTCGAACTCTCCAGCGCAGCGGTGACCTTGGCGCGGTCGGCGGAGGCGGCGCGCCCGATCGCGTCGGCGACCAGCAGGACGCAGCTGTAGTTCATGTACACTTCGTAGGTATAGAACTGACCCTTCTCCTCAACCTTCTTCTTCAGCGCCAACGCTTTGGGATTGCGCGGGTCGAACCAGTGATTGCAATCCATGATGTACTTGGCCGCGTCGGGGAACTCCTTGACGAACTTGTAGGAAGAGGCGGCGCCGCCGAGCACCGAATAGATACCTTTCGGCCTCACGTGTTGCTGCTGCATGGTGCGGGCGACCAAGACGTACTCGTTGTAGTAGTTTGCAGGGATGACGATGTCGGGATTCTGCGCCTTGATCTTGAGCACTACATTATTGAAGTCGCGCGTCGGCGTCGGATGCGGAATTGTCTCCAAAATCTGGAAGCCCTGCTGCGGCAGCTGCGCGTTAAGCAGTTTGGCGAGGCCGGAGCCGAACAGCGAATCCTCGTGAACGATCATCACCGTCTTGGCCGGCTTGCCGGCCTGATTGTTGATCGCCACGAGATTGTTGAGCGCGGTCTTGGCGATGACGCCGAAGCCGGGGCCGAAACGGAACGTGTTCTTGAGCCCGCGGGTGACGATGTTGTCGGCGACGCCGACGTCGACGACGTAAGGCAGATCATAACGCGCGGCCGCCTGGCTCACGGCGAGGCAGATCGAGCTCGCATAGCCGCCGACGATTGCGGCAACTCCGGCGGAGTTCATTTTCTCGACTTCGGCGTTGCCGCCTTCCGGCGTCGACTGGGCGTCGCCCAGGACCGGCTCTATTTTGGCGCCGCCCAGCGCCTTGATCCCGCCAGCGGCATTGATCTCCTCGATCGCAAGCGTCGCGCCGAGACGGCCCTGCTGGCCGGAATAGGATAGCGCACCGGTCACGGGATGCAGCACGCCGAGTTTCACGCCGGCGCCCTGCGCGCGCAGGACAGACGGCATGGCGATAGTGGCGGCGACGGCGCCAAGCGCCGTGGTAGCAAGAAACTTGCGACGGCTGAAAGAATCGATTCGATCCGACATGGCCTTCTCCCTCTCTCGATTAGCGCGGCGCGATTCCCGCGGACTCGGTTTTGCTGGTTGAACCCTTACTGCTTGACGTCTTCGCGTTCGGCTGGAAACCTACGACCGGCGACCAGGTCTTGGGGTCGGCTTGGCCCGAACGCACGAGGTCGATTTCGAAGGCATAGCGATCGGGGCGGTAGAGCGCATGCAGATGCTCGACGCCGCGGCCGGCCTGGTCGTGAACGACGCGCACCAGCTCGATCAGTGGTGATCCGGTGCGTACGTCTAGCGCCTCGGCGACATCCGGGGTCGCGAGGCCTGCGGTGATGCGCTGGCGCGCGTGCTCGACCTTGACCCCGGCGCGCTCGAGCAACTCGAGTAGCGGGCGGGAGGCCAGCTCGTGGCGGCTGAATGTCACCGAGACGCTCTCGGGAACGTGGGTCGTAAGATAAGAGAACGGCACGCCATCGACCGAACGGACGCGCACCGAGCGCTGCAGCAACTGGTCGGATGCGACGCCGAGCGCCTGCGCGACCACGCCTTCGGCCGGGACGTAATCGAATGACAGAAGCCTGACCACCGTGCGCCGGCCCATATCGGTGAGATTGGCGAGCACACCCGAAATGTTGGCTGTCATCGGTGCAGGTGAGGGCCGGTAAATGACGCGCGTCCCGGCGCTACGGCGCCGCTCGATCAGCCGCTCGCGCGCAAGTTCGCCGAGCGCACGCCGCACCGTGACGCGCGACACGCCGTGGAGTTTCGACAGCTCATTCTCATTGGGTAGCTTGGTGCCGTAGCCAGCGGCGCCACCGAGGATACGGTCGCGCAGGACAAGATAGACCTGTTTCGCCTTCGCCTCGCCGAGCCAATCACGCACGCCGCGTTCCCCGACCCATTCGCACGCCGTCACCGGCAGACGCTTTACTTGGTATCTTTTAGCATACAATATTGCAGACCCTCGACAAGCCCACAAACGCTGATGCAAACCGAGCGCGCATGAACGAGCCACAGACCCTGGTGGACAAGTTGTGGTCGTCCCATACGATCACGCAACGCGAAGATGATGCCGCCCTGCTCTGGGTCGATCGCCATTACATCCATGAAGGTTCATTCCACGCCTTTAGCCAAATGAAAGCGTACGGGCGCGCCATCGCCGAGCCAGGACTGACCTTCGGCGTCGCCGACCATTACGTGCCGACGCGCGGCCGCGGGCACGCGATCGCCAATCCCGAGATCGCCGCGATGGTGCACAATCTCGAGACGAATGCGACGCAAAGCCATATCACGCTGTTCGGGCTCGACGACCCGCGTCAGGGGATCGTGCACGTGGTTGGGCCGGAACAGGGATTGACGCTGCCTGGTCTGCTCATCGTCTGCGGCGACAGCCACACGTCCACGCACGGCGCCTTCGGCGCCTATGCCTTCGGCATCGGCGCCTCGGAAGTAGCCCATGTGCTGATGACGCAGACACTCTGGCAGAAGAAGCCGAAGCGCATGCGCGTCACGGTCGACGGCCAGGCTGCCGTCGGTGTCGGGGCAAAAGATATCGCACTCGCGATCATCGCGCAGGTGGGCGCCGATGGCGCGCAGGGTCACGCCATCGAGTTCGCCGGCAGTGCGATCACCGCGCTCACGATGGAAGGCCGCATGACGCTGTGCAACATGTCGATCGAAGCGGGCGGACGATGCGGAATGGTTGCTCCTGACGCGACCACCTACTCCTATGTGAAGGGGCGGCCTTATGCGCCCAGTGGCGCGGCTTTCGATCAGGCCGTCGAGGCATGGTCCGCGCTCGTCTCCGATGACGGCGCATCGTTCGACCGGGAGGTCTCGCTTCACGCCGCGACCATCGCGCCAATTATCACCTGGGGTACCACCCCGGACGACGCGCTGCCGATCGATGCCCGAGTGCCCGACCCAGCGCGGGAGACTGACCCCGTGCGGGCCGAGTACCTGCGCAACGCACTCGATTACATGGGCCTCACCGCCGGCAAGAAACTGACCGAAATTGCGATCGATCGTATCTTCATCGGCTCCTGCACCAATTCGCGCATCGAGGATTTGCGCGCGGCGGCCGCTGTCCTCGCTGGACGTGTCAGCAAGGTGCCGGGATTGATCTCGCCTGGCTCATCGATTGTGAAACGACAGGCCGAAGAAGAGGGCCTCGACCGTATTTTCCGCGATGCTGGGCTGGAATGGGCCGATTCAGGCTGTTCGATGTGCGTAGGGATCAACGGCGACATAGTAGCGTCCGGCGAGCGTTGCGCCTCGACCACCAATCGCAATTTCCGCGGCCGGCAAGGTCCCGGCGCGCGCACGCACTTGATGTCGCCAGCAATGGTCGCTGCTGCCGCGGTCAGCGGGCATCTTGCCGACGTCCGGCCGTTGCTGGCCGGACGCACGCCGTAGGAGGCACGCATGGAGAAATTCGTCCGCCTTACCGCCACGGCCTGCCCGCTCGCGTTGAGCAATCTCAACACGGACCAGATTCTGCCCGCTCGCTATCTCAAGTGGCCGCGCTCCGCGAATCTCGGCCGCGTGCTGTTCCAGGACTTGCGCTGCGATGCCGACGGCAAAGAGCGGTCCGACTTTCCGCTCAACCAGCCGGCTTATCGCGAGGCCAAGATTTTGGTCGCGGGACGCAATTTCGGCGGCGGTTCATCGCGCGAAGCCGCCGTCTACGCCCTGTACGATGCTGGCATAAGTTGCGTGATCGCGCCGTCGTTCGGCGACATCTTTGCGCAAAACGCGGTGAAGAATGGACTCTTGATCGCGGTCCTGCCCGAGGCGGATGTGGCCGAGCTCGCGGCCGCGATTTCCGCCGATGCCGAACTGCCCCTCAGCATCGATCTCGAGCAGCAGGCGATTTCCCGCGGCAACCGCACCTATACGTTTGCCGTCGATCCGGTCAGCCGCAATCAACTGCTCAATGGCTGGGACGATATCGATCTAACCGAAAGCAACCGGGACCGGATAGGGGCGTTCCAAGCTGAGGATCAGAAACGCAGGCCCTGGGCGGTACCTGCGAAAGCGTAGCGAGATTCGTCGGGGCTACAAATAAAAATTGTCATTTGAAATCATGGCGGTCCCGAGAGGAGTCGNNCCTTCGGTTTAGGAAACCGTTTTGCCTATCAGCCTTTCAATGACTTACGCCCCGATGTTGCAAATGTGTTGCATCCATTTTCGCGCTGCAAAACTCTGATTGCGTACCCTCAGATTCGAAATCTGGTGGGGACCTTCGCGTTGGGTGCACCAAACAACATCTCCAGTCATCTCGGTTTTGATTTGCGCAACGATCCTAGCGTCTATTGGGCAGCGATCCACCGGGCAAT
>PKXB01000099.1 GCA_003133345.1 Hyphomicrobiales bacterium
CGGCCGTGGCCTCCACCAGCCTTCGCTCCTGTGGAGCTTCGGCTCGGCGAGCCCTTCGTACGAAGGCTGCCGCGCCGTCGCTGCGGGAGCAACGAAGGCGGGCCTTCACGCTTTGCAAAGCAAACGGGGCTTTGTTATAGGCCGATGCGTAAAAACCGGTTTGTTCCTCGGTAGCTCAGCGGTAGAGCGTTCGACTGTTAATCGAAATGTCGCTGGTTCGATCCCAGCCCGAGGAGCCATCGTTTTCCTTCCGACCGTCTAAAAGCTCGCCCTTCGCGAGGCGCCATGATGCCCTCGACCAGTCCGCTCCTCACCGATCTCTACGAGTTCAACATGATCCAGGCCTATCTGGATCGTGGCGAGGACGGCGAGGCGGTTTTCGAGTTTTTCGTGCGGCGGCTGCCGGCGCGGCGCTCCTTCCTGCTCGCCGCCGGCCTCGACGATGCGCTCGATTATCTCGAGACNNCGCTTCACCGGCGACGTGCATGCGATCCCCGAGGGCACGGTCTGTTTTGCCAACGAGCCGCTGATCCGCATTACCGCGCCGCTGCCGCAGGCGCAGCTCGTCGAAACGCGCCTCATCAACATCCTGCATTTCCAGACGCTGATCGCGTCGAAAGCCGCACGCATGGTGCTGGCCGCGCCTGGCAAAATCCTCTCCGATTTCGGCCTGCGCACCGCGCACGGCGCCGAGGCCGGTCTCTATTCGGCGCGCGCGAGCTACCTCGCCGGTTTTGCCGGCGCGGCCAATGTGCTCGCGGGCGAACGCTACGGCGTGCCGATCGTCGGCACCATGGCGCATTCCTTCGTGCAAGTGCACGACGACGAGATGCAGGCGTTCGAGAATTTCGCGCGCGCGCGGCCGCAAGGCGTTATCCTGCTGATCGACACCTATGACACCGAGCAAGGCGCGCGCAAAGTGGTCGAGCTAGCGCCGCGCCTGCAGGCCGACGGCATCGCCATCCGCGGCGTGCGCATCGACAGCGGCGACCTGACCGCAATGGCCAAGAAAGTGCGGCGCATTCTCGACGACGGCGGCCTGCGCGATGTCCTTATTTTGGTGAGCGGCGGCATCAACGAGGACGTCTTGCAAACGATGAAAAAAGCCGGCGCGCCGATCGACGGCTTCGGTATCGGCGTCAATCTCGCCGCCTCGGTCGACGTACCCGCGCTCGACTGCGCCTACAAGCTGCAGGAGTATGCCGGCAAACCGAAACGTAAATTGTCGGAAGGAAAGGCGACCTGGCCCGGCCGCAAGCAGGTGTGGCGCGCCTACGATGCCGACGGCCGCATGCGCGGCGACATCCTGTCACTCGAGAGCGACAACCAGCCGGGCGAAGCCCTGGTCGTGCCGGTCATGCGCGCGGGCAAACGCATCGCGGGCGCGCCGACCCTCGCGCAGATTCGCGAGCGCGCCGCGCGCGATCTCACGCGTCTGGCCGGGCCGCTGGCGCGATTGCAAGGCGGCTTCGAATATCCGGTGAATATCGCCGACGCGCTCAGCGCACTCGCCAAGCAGATTGACGCCAAGGCGAAAAAACTTTAGGCGGCTTTTTGCTTGCGCATGATCTTGCCCGAAAACCGGTTCCCACTTTTCGGGATCATGCGCGGGCCGCCGTCCCTGCCCGGTTCCACCCGCGCGCGCCCTCGCCATACACCTCGTAGCCCGTATCGGTGACGACCACGGTGTCTTCCAGTTTGATGAAGCCGCGCGTCGGATGCAGCAGCGTGGTCTCGACCGAGATCACCTCGCCGGCTTCGAGCGGAAGGTCGGCATCGGTCGCCGGATAGGGCACCGGGCCGCGGTCGGTGAGCCTGGGCGCCTCGTGACTGACGAGCCCCATGCCGTGGCCGAGGAATTCGAGATGATTGTGGTGCTTCGATTTTGATACCAGCGGCTTAGCGGCGGCGTAGATTTCGCGTCCCATCGCTCCGGGACGGATTGGCTTCATCGCCGCGCGCTGGANNGCCATCCGGCAAATGTCGCCGATATAGCCGTGATAATTGCCGCCGGAATCGATCGACATGATGTCGCCCTTCTCCCACTTCTGGTCGGAGGGGGCGCGGTTGAGGCTGGTGCCGCAGGTGATCAGGCAATATTCGAAGGTGAGGCCGCGATTGGTCTCCTCGCGCCGCAGCGCCTCGACCACATCGCTCTTGGTTGCGCCTGGTCCGTGATTGGCGATCACCGCCTGCATGGACGCGAGCACCGCTTGCGAGGCGATTTTCAGTTTTGCCAGTTCGTCGGCGGATTTCTTCGCGCGCTGGCGCTCCAGCACGAACAGCGCATCCACCCAATCGGCATCAGGGAACGCCGCCCGCAGCACGATCGAGGCGTCATAGGGCAGGAATCCGAATTCTGCGGCGATGCGTTTGGTCTTCAGGCCGGCCTTGCGAATGTAGTCGACCGCCTTCTGCATGGCGTCGACCGAACCGGCGGTGGAGGTTTGTGTCTCCGGCGTCCACATCGGCTTGACCTCGCGCTGGAACTTTTCCAGCCGGTGGCCGATATAGGCGGCCTTTTCCGGCGCGCCCTTGGGATAGACCAACACCGGCAGATAGCGGGTGACGCCGGTGGCATCCATGTAATCGAAGAAATTGGCGCGGTGGCCGCCGAGCAGATACTGCACATTGTGCTTGGAGGTCGCGATCACCAGGTCGATGCCGGCCTCGTCCATCAGCCGGTCGAGACGCGTGTGATCGAACGGGATCGCGAGGCCGCTGCTCGGCTGAGCACTGATATTCATAGGCTAGCTCCCTGATCGCCGGCTTCTTCGAACCGGTCAACAAAGAGACTAAGACCACAGTTCCTTGCTCGCAAGCCGGGCGCCNNGCGAAGCCGCAGTCGGTGCCGGCTATGATGTTCTCGCGCCCCACGATCTTGGCGAGCCGCACGATGCGTTCGGCCACCAGTTCGGGATGTTCCACCACATTGGTGGCGTGACTGATGACGCCGGGGATCAGCACCTGCCCCGCTCCCAGCTTGGCGTCTTTCCAGACTTTCCATTCGTGCTCGTGGCGCGGATTGGCACCCTCGATCACGTAGGCGCCGACCTTCACCTTCAGGATCAGATCGACGATATCCTTGAGCGGAACGTCGCTGACATGCGGGCCGGGCCAACTGCCCCAGCACACGTGATAGCGGATGCGATCGGCCGGCAGGCCTGCGATGGCGTGGTTGATGACGTCCACCTGTTGCGACATCCAGCGACGATAGTCATTGAACGCTGCCGGCGGCACCATGCGGTCATAGGTGACGGCATTGCGCGCGTCGTCGAGCTGCACCAGGAAGCCGGCATCGATGATCATCTTGTATTCGGTGTGCATCGCCGCCGCGATGGCCGCCATAATGGCGTCTTCGCTTTTATAGAATTCATTCTTGCGGTCCGGGATGACGCTTGCCGGCGCCGCCACCGGCAAGAACGCTTCTTCCACTTGTACGCCCTTGAGTGCAGCCTTGAAGTTGTCGATGTCGCGCTGCAACTCCGGCTGCCCGGTGTACTTGATCGGCCCGACGCAAATTGCCTCAATGGTGGTGGCGACGCCTTCGCGCGCATCGAGCTCGGCATAGAATTCCGCGAAATGCTCGCGGTCGGCGCCGCGCTTGAACGGATTGGCGGCATCATGCTTGATCGGCCGCCGCTCGAAGCCGCTCAAGCGCTCCAGCGCATATTGCGACCAGCTGATCGATTTGCCGAACTCGCCGTCGCTCACCACGTCGATACCGGCCTGCGCCTGCTCACGCACGATGGCGGCGACGCTCTCGGTCAGGCATTTCTCGTAAGACCGCGTGTCGTAC
>PKXB01000175.1:0-143 GCA_003133345.1 Hyphomicrobiales bacterium
AGGAAGCGTTCATAGGTTTTCGTGGCCGGCTTGGGCTCGAGCTCGGCGGCGACGATGTCGAACACGTCCTCGAAGTGCTGATCGATTTCGAGCCGCCGCATCACCGCATCGGCGTGCTTGCGGGTGCCGTTGGTGAGGATGAG
>PKXB01000175.1:241-622 GCA_003133345.1 Hyphomicrobiales bacterium
TGATGCGGATAGAGCGTGTTGTCGAGATCGAACACCCAGGTTTCGATATTGCCGAAATCGCGCGGCTTGCGATGGGACGACTGTTGCACTGGGTTACGGTTCCTTGAAACGCACGACGGTCGCGGGCTTGACATCGATGGTAGCAAAGCCGGCGGTATTCAGGCCGCGCGCCGCGCAGTCCTTGTGATCGCTCAGCTCGAACTTGCCGTCGCGGGTGCAGAGCGCGACATTGCCGCCCCAGGAAAGCGCCGCATCGCCTTGCCGGATCGTGTGGCCGTTATCGTCGACCGCCTCGGCATAGCTGTAGAGCCGGTGCGGATCGCCGTGCAGGTCCGGCCGCAAACATTGGCCGGCCGCCACGCGATACCAGCCGCGGGTGAC
>PKXB01000175.1:634-2797 GCA_003133345.1 Hyphomicrobiales bacterium
TTCAAGAATTTCATCAGCGCGGCTTGCGTCTTGGCGCCCTGCACGCCGTCGATCGGATAGGCGTCGTAGCCGGCGATCGCCAGCAGGCGCTGGATGCCGGCCAGACGCGCCTGCGCGTCGTCGTAGTCGGCTTCCTCCGCAAGATTGACCGCCGGGCCTTTCGGCGAATCGGACGGCTGCGCGGCGGTGAAACGTGCTTGCTGGCTCACCGGACAGCCGCGCGCATTGGCGATCTCGAAATCGCCGTCGCGAATGCACAGCTCGGCATGTCCGNNACCTGGCGGCAGGCGCCGGGATCGATGCGGAACCAGCCGCGGGTCGCGACATTGGCGCGTTTTTCCAGCCCGATCGCCGCATCCACCCGATAGCTGGTGCGATTGCACAAAGTGAGCTCGGCATAAGCCGGGTGTGCGGCCAAGGCCGCGCACAATCCCGCAAGGCTCCAGATCAACCGGCGAATCATTCGGCCATGCTAGTGCGCATTCGGCGCGCGCGGAATCGATCCTCGTTCCGCTCGCCCCCGCGAGGGGCGGGGAGCTATTTCTCGATCGGNNGTGGCGCGATGGCTCAGCCGGCAATAGCAGACGACCTCTTCGAACTTGGCAGGCGCGATCCCGGCCGCGGCCAGCACGCCCCGAATCTCGCCCGGCGACTTGAATGAATCGTCCTGGTTGAGAAACTGCTTGAAATAAAGATGCACTGCACCGGGAATGCGCCCCGAGCGCTCGGCGCCATGGTCGAAGGCGAAGGAATAGTCGGCGACGCGCTTGCCTTCATATTCTTCCGGCGAGCGCGCATCGAGCAGTAGCCGTCCGGGCTTCTTAAGATTGTCGCGCACGTTGTCGCGGCCGACGCGCGTCGACGAGTTTCCGGCCGGCGCGGGATAGCCAACCGGGAAAAAGCGCGCAACCTCGCGCGTGAGCGGCCGGCCTTCCGCCAGCCATTTGCGGCGCGCGCCGTCGAGCAGGCGAAGGTCGCGATGCCCAGCCATGGTGAAAGCCCAGAAGGCATAGGTGCCGAATTGAACCGGATCGCCGGTGAGCACGACGGTGGTATCCGGCCCGATGCCCATGCCGCCGAACAGGTGTGCCATGGCTTGCGACGAAATGAACTGGCGGTCGGTCTCGTGCCAGCACGCCGATTTCCAGTAGACCCAGGCAGCGCCGGGGATATGACCCTCGCGGTAGACCTTGTCGTCGTCGCGCGAGCAGACCTCGATGATGCGGAGATTTTGATCCGCCAGATGATCTTCGAGCCATGCGGTGGTGACGAGCGGCGATGGTGCCATCGCCACTTACCGATGCATCAGCGTGCCGACGCCGTGGTCGGTCAGCAATTCGAGCAGCACGGCGTGCGGGATCTTGCCGTCCATGATGACGACGCCCTCGACGCCCTGGTCGAGCGCATAGATGCAGGTCTCGACCTTGGGGATCATGCCACCGGAGATGGTGCCGTCGGCGATCAGGCGGCGCGCGTCGGCAACCGACAGGTCGGTGATCAGGTTTTTGTCCTTGTCGAGTACGCCNNAGCAGGCGCTTGGCCTTGAGTGCCCCGGCAATGGCACCGGCGAAAGTGTCGGCATTGACGTTGAAGGTGCCGCCGCTCGCCGAGGTCGCCACCGGCGCCAGCACCGGGATCATCTCCTTGCCGAGCACGTGGTTGAGCACGGTGAGGTCGACCTTCTCCGGCTCGCCGACGAAACCGAGATCGACCACCTTTTCGATATTGGAATCCGGATCGACCACGGTGCGCGTCACCTTGCGCGCCTGTACCATGTTGCCGTCCTTGCCGCAGAGCCCGATCGCCTTGCCGCCGGCGGCGTTGATGTAGCTGACGATCTGCTTGTTGATCGAGCCGGCCAGCACCATCTCGACGATCTCGACGGTGGCGGCATCGGTGATGCGCAGGCCGGCGGCGAATTCGGATTTGATGCCGAGCTTCTTGAGCATGGCCTCGATCTGCGGGCCGCCGCCGTGCACCACCACCGGATTGATCGCGGTCTGCTCGAGCAGGACGATATCGCTGGCGAAGTCGCGGGCGGTTTGCTCCTGGCCCATGGCATGACCGCCGTATTTGACGACGACGATCTCCTCGTCATAGCGCTGCATGTGCGGCAGCGCCTCCGACAGGATGCGCGCCTGCGTCTGCGGGTCGATCTTTTGC
>PKXB01000175.1:2888-3110 GCA_003133345.1 Hyphomicrobiales bacterium
GTAGCCATGCCGGGCGTTATCTGAACGAAAACGAAGGAGTTACTCCAGATGATTGAGATAAGCCGCGATGGCTGCAATTTGTGACTTGGTCAGATTGTGCGCAATCGGTTGCATGATGGCTGATGAGTCCGGGTTTTTCGGATCCTGACCCCGCTCTGAGCTCCAGTTCACCAATTTGTTGAAGATGTAGTCATGCAGTTGACCTGCTAAACGAGGAAATTC
>PKXB01000175.1:3152-4132 GCA_003133345.1 Hyphomicrobiales bacterium
AGAGCCGTTTGCATCGCCGGGTTCAAAACATGCGCTACGTTGTACATATATTTATTTTCCCGCCGGCGCTCGATAAAGGCCCGTAACTGGTTCTCGAGGTACTCGGTTTGTTGTCCCGCGAGTCGTGGGATCGGAGTAGATCCATGAAAACCTTGCCCCGACACCCCGTGACACGTTTTGCAATATTCTATCTTGGCCTGAAGGGCTTGCGGCGAAAAGTCGGCCTTAACCGCGTCTTCCGCTCGACCCGGTGCGGAAAGGACAATTACTAGAATTGCCGTTGGCAACGCCAATCGCATGCTCCTGCCCTTCATAATCCGATCTCCGATGCCTTCGAGATTCTAGAATATCTCAGCCGAAATTCGCTACACTAGGCTCGTTCACTTTACAAAACTGAGGTACGACGCGAGGGCATCAATTTGGCGAGGAGACAATGTACTTGCAATTCGAGGCATTGGAGGCTCTGCGGCCGCATGATATCCCTCGCCCCATTGCTCGAGTTTCTGTTTCAAATAGTAATACGACAATCCTCCTAGACGAGGTATTTGTCGAATGCCCTCAGCATTCGGACCATGACAAACAGCGCAGGACACAGTATTGGAATCCGGATTCCCGTGTTCGTATAACGCTCTTCCTGTGGCTGCGAGTTCCTTATCTCCATCGTTGGCGACTTGAGGGGGCAGCGTTGAAAAATAAATCGCCAAATTGCGCATCGTCATGGGGCTGAGATTCGCCGCGGCACCCCACATATATTGTTTTGAAAATGGATTGTCGCGCGTGTGCTTGCGAAAACTCAAAAGCTGGTTCTCAATATATTGGGGTCTCTGCGCGGCCAATCGTGGCGCGGCCCCATAACCTTGCGCCGTTTCTCCGTGGCACCACGTGCAATTTCGGAATTTGACGGTCCCCATGTCCCCTGCCAACGAGGGGACAGTAGAGGCAACGAGTGCCAGGACCGCTATTTTTGACCTGACGAATTT
>PKXB01000122.1:0-13693 GCA_003133345.1 Hyphomicrobiales bacterium
GGCCATGGCCGGCCCTATTCGCGCTCGCAGATCAATCAGCTCTTGCGCGAGACCTGGTTCACGCCGACCGGATGGAGCGAGGCGCTCTACGTGCCGCCGATCGCGCGCGGCTGGTTCCTGCGTTCGGCGGTGGCGTGGGAGCGCACCGGCTCGACACTGTCGGCACCGTTCGCCGGCGTGCACATGGTGGAAGCGACCAAGCAGGTCTACCGCGCGATCCCCGCGCTGCGCGTCAAACGCCGGCTGGTGCCGGCGCTCGAGCCGGCGCTGGCGCCTTCGCCGGGGACTTAAACAGATACGCTCGTCCCCGCGGAAGCGGGGACCCAGTACAGGTCAAAGATCTGGATTCCCGCTGGAGCCTGCCCCCGCATAGGCGGGGGCGGGAATGAGCGGAGTGCGCTTCGATTATTCCGGCTGACGCGGCGGTTCGTCGCCGCCGTCGCCCGGGATCGGCTGCGGCGCCGCACCCTGCGGATTGGCGTTGCCGAAATTATCCGGACGGTCCGGGCGGTAGCCGCCGCCGCGATGACGCCGGCGCCGGCGATGCCCGAAGCGATCCTGGCGGTCGCCCTGCTCATGACCGTTCTGCCCGGAGCCTTGATTGGTGTTCTGGCTCACAGGCTGCTGCGGCTGGCCGCCGCCGGTGATGAAGGCCGGCAACGCGTTCGGGTCCGCGACGGCCACATTGCCGCCCTGAACCGAAGGCTGCGCATAAGGCTGCTGCTGCGGCTGAGGTTGCGGGCGGTGTTGCTGCTGATCGCGCGGCGGAAACGGCTGCGCGTCGCGCGGCAGATAGGGCTGCGCCTGCGGCGCTGGCGGCTGCGGCGCGAAGCCCGGCTCGTTCTGGCCCATGAAAGGCTGGCCGTCGTCGTCGTCGTCGTCGTAGTTGTCGTCGGCCGCGCCTTGCGCTCCGCTTTGGCCCGTTTGCGGCTGCGCATTGTAATAGGGGTTCTGCTGGCGGAACTGTTCCTGCGCGACGGCGATCAGGCGGAAATAATGCTCGGCGTGCTGATAGTAATTCTCGGCCGCCACCGGATCGCCCGAGCTCTGCGAATCGCGCGCGAGCTGTATGTATTTCTCCGCGATGTGCGAGGCGGTGCCGCGGATTTTCACGTCGGGCCCGTTCGACTCGTAGACCCGCGTCAGCGGATTTTGGCTCTTGCGGTGCGGGTTGTTGTTGTTGTTACGCCCGCGCATGCGTTTCTGACCGTTTCTCATGATGTGCCTTTTCGCCGACCTTTCGCTTTACCGCGGCACGCGCCGCCAACCGTTGCACCGAAGTTCAAACCAGTCTCAAGTCCATACACATCCCGCTGCGCGGCCATGGCTGGCGCCGATTTCCTGCGCGAATGCTCGAACATTTGCGATCTTTATCGCGATAGCCGCAGCAACCCCATGGCCGCGATCCTGTCGCGGCGTTGCCAACCTCTCGTTACGCGCATCGTCAAGGTTTAAAAATCTAATGCGCCCAACCGGTGAAGCGTTCGAACCCGTCTCTGGCGATTTCGTTAGCCGTCTTCTGAAAGGCGGCTGTTCGTCATCGGCCAATTTCATCGGACTAGCACCGCCGCCGCACAGAGCCGCTTGCTCCGGGGTTCCTGGCGATGCAACCCGCTCGGGTCGATTCCTGAGCGGAAGCTAGTCGTTTCCGCGCCACATTCCAAGTGGTTTTTTTGCCTGCAACGGAGGTCTGCGCTTTTCACCGGATCGAATTACGACATGGTTATGGCGCGACGGTCGCGCTCAATGCGCGCGGAATTCCGGCCAAATCGTCATGCGCGGCTGCGACTATTAATCCCGCTGTGGTAAACAGCGCGCGAACCGCCGGTTCCTGGCCCATTCCCAACTCCACGATCAAGCGGCCGCCCGGCGCCAGCAGGCGGCGGGCGTCCGCGGCGATGGCGCGGTAACCATCCAGGCCGTCGGGGCCGCCGTCGAGCGCAAGCGCCGGGTCGTAGCCGCGCACCTCCGGTGCGAGCGATGCAATGTCGCTGCGCGCCACATAGGGCGGGTTCGAGACGATGAGATCGAACGGGCCTTGCAGGCCGGCGGCGATATCGCAGGCGACGAAGGTGCAACGGCCGGCGAGATCGTTGCGCTCGGCATTCGCGCGCGCCACCTCCAAAGCGGCCGCGCTGATATCGCTGCCGGTGCCCACCGCGTTGGGCAGTTCGCTAAGCAGCGCCAGCAGCAGCGCGCCCGATCCGGTGCCGATATCGAGGATGCGCAACTTTTCCGTTTGCAAGGCGTCGCGCACGACCGCGTCGAGCGTGGCTTCGATCACGGTTTCGGTTTCCGGCCGCGGCACCAGCACGGCCGGGCTGACTTGCAGGCTCAGGCTCCAGAACTCCTTGCGTCCGAAAATACGCGCCACCGGTTCGCGCTTGAGCCGGCGCTCGCCCAATGCGTCGATTGCCTTCATCTCGTCACCATTTAGCGCGCGCTCGCCGTTCGCCATCAGCTCGGCGCGATCGATGCCGAGCGCATGCGCCATCAGCAGGCGCGCATCGGCGTCGGCGGAGTCGATTCCGGCCTGGCGAAGTCTGTCGGCCAGCGCGCGGCGTGCCGCCGCGATGGTGCGCATGGCGGTAAGCGTCACGTCGCGCCCTCGGCTGCCAGCAGCTCGGCCTGATGCTCGGTCACCAGCGCATCGATGACCTCGTGCAAGGCCTCGCCTTCCATCACCTGCGGCAGCTTGTGCAAGGTCAGATTGATGCGGTGGTCGGTGACGCGGCCTTGCGGAAAATTATAGGTGCGGATGCGCTCCGAGCGGTCGCCCGATCCGATCTGCCCGCGCCGCTCGGCGGCGCGCGCAGCATCGAGCTTGCTGCGTTCGGTGTCATAGAGCTTGGCGCGCAGCATCGTCATCGCCTTGGACCGGTTCTTATGCTGCGAGCGGTCCTCCTGCACGAAGACGATAATCCCGCTCGGCAGGTGGGTGATGCGGATGGCGGATTCGGTCTTGTTGACGTGCTGGCCGCCGGCGCCCTGCGCGCGCATGGTATCGATCTTCAGATCGTCTTCGTTGATCTTGATGTCCACCTCTTCCACTTCGGGCAACACCGCGACGGTGGCGGCCGAGGTGTGGATGCGCCCGGAGGCTTCGGTGTCGGGCACGCGCTGCACGCGGTGTACGCCGGATTCGAATTTGAGCTTGGCAAACACGCCGCGGCCGCGCACCTCGGCGACGATTTCCTTGAAGCCGCCCTTGCTGCCTTCGCTGATCGACAGGATTTCCGTCTTCCAGCCCTGCTGGGCGGCGTAGCGCTCATACATGCGGAACAAGTCGCCGGCGAACAGCGCGGCCTCGTCGCCGCCGGTGCCGGCGCGGATTTCCAGGATGGCGTTGTGATCGTCCATCGCGTCTTTCGGGATCAGCGCAAGCTGGATTTGCTGTTCGAGCTTGTCCCTGCGCGCCTGTAGCGCGGGCTTCTCGGCGTCCGCCAGCTTGCGCATCTCGGCATCGGTCGCAGCATCGGCGGCGAGCGCTTCAAGGTCGGCGATCTCGGCGGTGACGGCGCGATAGGCCTTGATCGCCTCGATCACGGGACCAAGCTCGGAGAATTCGCGCGACAGCTTGACGTAGTCGTCGCGGCTCAAATTAGTCGAGAGCTCGCTTTCCACCAGTTCGTGGCGGGCGAGCAGGGCATCGAGCCGGTGTTGCGGCAGCGCGATCAAAGTTGCAGCCCCTCGGCCGCCGCGAAGGCCTCGAGCTTGTGGCGGATCGACACGCTGCCAACCGGCTGCTCGAGGAGCGGCAGGATGGCGGTCTCGCCCTTGCGGCAATCGAGATCGAGCAGCAGCGCCTTGACCGGGCCGACCGCCGACGGCGACAGCGACAGCGAGCGGTAGCCGAGGATCGCCAGCGCCAGCGCGCCGATCGGCTGCGAGGCGAGTTCCCCGCACAGCGCCACCGGCTTACCGTGCTTGCGGCTCTTGTCGGCGATGTCCTTGAGCGCGCGCAGCACCGGCGCCGACAGCGGATCGAAGCGCTGCGACACCCGGGCATTGCCGCGGTCGGCGGCATAGAGGAACTGCATCAGGTCGTTGGAGCCGACCGAAAGGAAATCGACGCGCTCAAGCAATTCATCGAGCTGGAACAGCAGCGCGGGCACTTCCAGCATGGTGCCGATATGCACCCGCTCGGGCAGCGCGTGGCCGTGACGACGCAGATACGTCAATTCGACCTCGACCAGTGACTTGGCCTTGTCGAACTCCTCCACCATGGCGATCATCGGGAACATCAGGCGCAATTCGCGCCCGCCGGCGGCGCGCAGCAGCGCGCGCACCTGGCTGCGCAACAGGCCGGGCCGGTCGAGGCCGAGCCGGATGGCGCGCCAGCCGAGCGCCGGATTCTCCTCCTCGATATTGCGCAGATACGGCAGCACCTTGTCGCCGCCGATGTCGAGGGTGCGGAAGGTCACCGGGCGCTTGCCGGCGGCATCGAGCACGGTGCGGTAAAGCGCGAGCTGCTCGTTGGTGCGTGGCAGCGTATCGGCGACCATGAACTGCAATTCGGTGCGGAACAGGCCGATGCCGGCGGCGCCGGTCTCGTCGAGATGCGGCAGGTCGATGGTGAGACCGGCATTGATCATCAGCGCGAATTTATGGCCGTCCTTGGTGACGCAGGCGCGGTCGCGCAGCGCGCGGTATTGCGCCTGGCGCCTGGCCCGCAACTTCACCCGCTCGCCATAGGCGCTTTCGATGTCGGACGGCGGGCGCATATGCACGTCGCCCGTGGTGCCGTCGACGATGATGGCGTCGCCCGGCTCGACCAGGCCGGTGGCGTTGGCGATCTCGCCGACCGTGGGAATGCCGAGCGCGCGCGCCACGATCGAGACATGCGAGGTGGGTCCGCCTTCCTCCAGCACCAGGCCGCGCAGTCTTTTGCGATCGTAGTCGAGCAGCGCCGCCGGGCCCATCGAGCGCGCCACCACGATCGCGTTCTCCGGCAGTTGATCCCGCGACGGCGCGTGATCCTGCCCCATCAACACGCGCATCAGCCGGTTAGCGAGATCGTCGAGGTCGTGCAGGCGGTCGCGCAAATAGGGATCGGACGCGCGCAGCATGCGCGCGCGGGTGTCGGACTGCACGCGCTCGACGCTGGCCTCGGCGGTGAGGCCGGTCATCACGGCCTCGCTCATCTTGTGCAGCCAGCCCTGGTCGTAGCCGAACATGCGGTAGGCTTCGAGCACCTCGCGATGCTCGCCGCCGTCGGCCACCTCGCCGTGCTCGAGCAGGCGATCGAGATCGGCGCGGAACGTAGCAATGGCCGCGTCCAGTCGCTTGAGTTCCTTTGGTATGTCGTCGGCGATGACATTGGTGATGACCACGCGCGGCTCGTGCAGCACAACATGGCCGAGCGCGATGCCATCGGACAGCGCGGTGCCTGAAAATTTGATCGCGTGGCGTGCGACCGGCTCGGCGCCGGGGCGGGCGAGCGNNGCGCGCAGCACCGGCACGCCGAGGAACGAGTGGTAGATTTCTTCGCCGGTTTCCGGGCGGAACGAGAACGCCGGGTGCGCCTGCGCGTCCGACAGGTTGATCGGGTTGGCCTCGCTGGCGACCAGGCCGACCAGGCCCTCGTCGGCTTTCAGCACGGTCTCGTGCACCGCTTCGCGCTTCAAGCCCTCGGAGGCGTATAGCTCAAGGGTTCCGTCCACGCGCAAGACGTAGACAGAGCACACCTCCGCCACCATGTTGGCGGCGATCAGCACCACTACCTTGTCGAGGCGTTCCTGCGCGCTGACCGGCTCCGCCATCACTTCGCGAAGCCGGCGTAACAGCACGCGCGGACCGCCGAGCGCGCCACGCATTGTCGAGGTCCCTTAGAGTCCGATCTGTTCAGTTTGGATCAGAGTCTCAGCTAACATTTTGCTTGAGCATGATCTTATCCAAAAACCGGTTCCCACTTTTTGGGATCATGCTCTAGCCGCGGCTCGGGCCGCAGCCCCGTTTACGGCCCAATCATGTACGAATAGCGAACGCGGGCCTCGGAACCCACGGCGACTTTGCTCAGGCTATAGCCAATGGCCTATGCAAGGGGCAAGCCAAACCGGCGGCTCCGGTTTATTAGTCGGAAATGCGCTGCGGTGCAGCGGACGGCGCGGCTGCTAGCCCTTATCCAGCCCATACAGCGTATGCAGGGTACGTACCGCCAGGTCGGCCTGCGAAGCCTTGATCAGCACCGAGAACTTGATCTCCGAGGTGGTGATGGCGAGGATATTGATCTTTTTCTCGGCCAGCGCCTTGAACGCCTGGGAGGCGACGCCGGCATGGCTGCGCATGCCGATGCCGATCACCGACACCTTGGCGACGTCGGTCGCCCCGTCCATCCGTTCATAGCCGATCGAGCCCTTGGCCTTCTCGACGGTGACCCGCGCGCGCTCGTAGTCGGCCGACGGCACGGTGAAGGTGAGGTCGGTGGTGGCGCCATCGGCCGAGACGTTCTGCACGATCATGTCCACGTTGATGCTGGCGTCGGCGAGCGGGCCGAAGATCGCGGCGGCGACCCCGGGCTTGTCCTGCACGCGGCGGATCGAGATCTGCGCCTCGTCCTTGGAGAAGGCGATGCCGGTGACGGTTTGCTGTTCCACGATGTCTCCCTCGTCGCAAATGAGTGTGCCGGACGGCGCCTTGGAGGAATCGATGTCCTCCGGCTTTTCGAAGCTCGAGCGCACGAAGATGCGCACGTTATGCACCATCCCGAGCTCGACCGAGCGCACCTGCATGACCTTGGCGCCGAGCGAGGCGAGCTCGAGCATTTCCTCGTAGGCGATCTTGTCCATGCGGTGCGCCTTCGGCACCACGCGCGGATCGGTGGTGTAGACGCCGTCCACGTCGGTATAGATGTCGCAGCGCTCGGCCCCGATGGCGGCGGCGATCGCCACCGCCGAGGTATCCGAGCCGCCGCGGCCGAGCGTGGTGATGCGGCCGGTCTCCTTGTGCAGACCCTGGAAACCGGCGATCACGGAGACCTGGCTCATCTCCTTGAAGCGGCGGATCAGCTCGGCGCCGTTCACCTCCAGAATGCGCGCCGCGCCATGCGCGTTGTCGGTCAAGATCGGCAACTGCCAGCCCTGCCAGGAACGCGCATTGACACCCATGCCTTCCAGCACGATGGCCAAGAGCCCGGCGGTGACCTGCTCGCCGGTGGCGACAACCGCGTCGTATTCGCGCGCGTCATGCAGCATGGCGGCCTGCCGGCACCACTCGACCAGTTGATTGGTCACGCCCGACATGGCGGAGACCACGACGGCCACGTCATGGCCGGCGTCGACCTCGCGCTTGACGTGGCGCGCCACGTTGCGGATGCGGTCGAGATCGGCGACCGACGTTCCGCCGAATTTCATCACNNTGCCGGCCGCAAAAGGCGCGTATACATACCGGCGGGGTGCCGAGACTGCAACATTAAGAGCCTTGCGGACCTCTTCCGCGTTAATCATTCGGGTGCTGGCGATGCGATATATCGAGCGAATTCTGCAGCCGGGCGAGACGCTGGTCTACTCGGGCAAGATTCATTGGGTTATCTATCTTCCGGCCATGATCCTGGCGCTGGTCGCATTGGCCGCGCTCACGCAAGCGAAAAGCGGCCCGACCGGCCTGAGCTGGCTGATTTTCTCCATCGCCTGCTGGCTGGGCGCCGGAGTTGCGTTCGTTTCGGGCTGGTTCAGGCGCTGGACCACCGAGATCGACGTGACCAACCGGCGCATCGTATACAAGTGCGGCTTGATCAAGCGGCACACGGTCGAAATGAACATGGACAAGGTCGAAAGCGTCGATGTCGACCAGTCGGTTTTCGGCCGCATGCTGAACTACGGCGACATCACCATTCGGGGCACCGGCGAGGGTA
Organism: Hyphomicrobiales bacterium; assembly: GCA_003133345.1. Lineage (GTDB taxonomy): Bacteria > Pseudomonadota > Alphaproteobacteria > Rhizobiales > Xanthobacteraceae > Pseudolabrys. Next base: position 7,853 of record PKXB01000122.1, read on the forward strand.
TCGAACCGCTGTACCGCATCAGCGCGCCACTCGATTTCCGCAACCACGTGACGGCGCGCTGAATGGATCGCCGCGCATCCTCCATCGACCACGCCGAAGTCGAGCGCTTCTCGCGCCACGCCGCCGATTGGTGGGACGCGCGCGGGCCGATGGCGGCGCTGCACAAGTTCAATCCGGTCAGGCTCGCTTACATCCGCGATAAAGCCGCCGAGCGGTTTGCGCGCGAGCCCAAGAAGCTCGACTGCCTCAAGGGGCTGCGCATGCTCGATATCGGCTGTGGCGGCGGCATTCTGTCGGAGCCTTTGGCGCGGCTGGGCGCGCAAATGGTAGGCGCCGATCCGTCGCGGGAGAACATCGCCGTGGCGAGTGCGCATGCGCAGGAGAGCGGCGTCGCCGTCGACTACCGCGCCACCACGGCGGAGGATCTCGCGGCCGCCGGCGAGCGTTTCGACGTGGTGCTGGCGATGGAAGTGGTCGAGCATGTCGCCGACGTTGGCGCCTTCGTGGCCACCTGCGCCTCGATGGTCAAGCCCGGCGGGCTGATGATCGCGGCAACCTTGAACCGCACGCTGAAGAGCTTCGCGCTCGCGATCGTCGGCGCCGAATATGTGCTGCGCTGGCTGCCGCGCGGAACCCATCAATGGGACAAGTTCGTCACCCCGAACGAGCTTGAGCTGGCGTTCGAGCGCGGCGGCTTGCGGGTGATCGGCGAACGCGGCGTCATCTACAATCCGTTTGCCGACCGCTGGCAATTGTCGTCCGACATGGATGTGAACTACATGCTCGTCGCCGAACGGGCAAAACCTAAGGAAAAAACCACATGATTCTCGAACTGGTCGAATTCAACTCGCCGAAGGGCTGGAGCCGCCAACAGGTGGCCGAAGAGGCCCGCAACGTCATCCCGCATTGGCAGGCTAACAAGGAACTTTTGCGCAAGCATTTCCTGCTCGAGCTCAACGGCAAGACCGGCGCCGGCGTCTATATCTGGCCGACGTTGCAGGCCGCGCAGAAGGCGCATGACGAGACATGGCGGCAGTCGATCATCAAGCGTACGGGTAGCGCCCCCACCATCCGTTACTTCGATCTGTTCCTGCTGATCGACAACGAAAAAGGCACGTTCACCGAATTCCCCGCCGCCGCCGAACTGGCCGCCGCCTGAGCGCGCGCCGCTAGTCAACGACCATGCTCTGGGCCGTCTTTACGCTGATCGCCGCGGCGGCGCAGACCGCGCGCAATGCCATGCAGCGCGAGCTGACCGCGACGCTCGGCACGGTCGGCGCCACCCATGTGCGCTTCCTGTTCGGCTTTCCATTCGCGCTGATATTCCTGGCCGGCGTGCTGCTGGTGACCGGCTCGGCCCTGCCGCATCCGGGGCTCGCGTTCTGGCCGTGGGTGATCGCCGGCGCCTTCACCCAGATCGCCGCCACCGCGCTGATGCTTTCCGCCATGGGCGAGCGCTCGTTCGTCGTCGCTTACGCCTATATCAAAACCGAGCCGGTGCAGGTCGCGCTGTTCGGCCTGATTTTCCTCGGCGATAGCGTCACGCTGCTTGCCGCCGCCGCGATCCTGATCGCGACCGCCGGCGTGATCGTGATCTCGCTCAAGCCCGGCGCCGGCAGTGTCAGCACCACGCGTTCGACGCTGATCGGGCTTGGCTCCGGCTGCATGTTCGCGCTTGCGGCGATCACCTTTCGCGGCGCGATTCTGGCGCTCCAGCATCCGGACTTCGTGCTGGCCGCGACTTTCACGCTGGCGGTCGGGTTGGTGCTGCAAGCGGCGCTCTTGTCGCTCTATCTCTGGCTGCGCGACCCCAAAGTGCTGTACGACATCATGCGCGCTTGGCGGCCGTCGCTGTTCGCCGGCTTCATGGGCGCGCTTGCCTCGCAATTCTGGTTCCTCGCCTTCGCCATCGCCACCGCGGCGAGCGTGCGCACGCTGGCGCTGGTCGAAGTGCTGTTCGCGCAAGCCATCTCGAAATTCATTTTCAAGCAGCCGACCACCGCGCGCGAAGCCGTCGGCATCGTGCTGGTGGTGGTCGGCGTCGCGCTGCTGGTGTGGGCTTACTGAACCGGCGAATAGCGAATAGGGAGTAGGGAGTAGGGAGTAGGGAGTAGCGAAAAGCGAGCAGCGACTGCCTATTCGCTACTCGCCACTCCCTATTCGCTCTTCAATTGCGCTCGTCCGGCAAAATCGGCAGCGGGTGGAATTCGATGCCTTCCTCGGCAAGCCGCCGGGCTTCCTCTGGCGAAGCCTCGCCATAGATCGAGCGGTGCTTGGTTTCGCCGTAATGCATCTTGCGCGCTTCCTCGGGAAATTTCGACCCGACATGGTCGGCATTCTTGGTGAGGTGCTCGCGCAGTTCCTTGAGCTTGCTGCGTAACTCTTTCTCCTGCGGTGAGATCATGGCGACCGGCGCTTTCTCTTGCGCCTTTTCGGGCGCGGGCGCGGCAACGGGCGGCTCGGCGGTCATCTCACGCTTGCGGCTGCCTGCCAGCCGCGGCGCCATGATCGCCTTTTCGACCTTGGCCGAGCCGCAATGCGGGCAGGCGATCAGCTTGCGCTTGATCTGCTTGTCGTAAGCCGCAGAATCCTGAAACCAGCTTTCGAAGTCGTGGCCTTTGTTGCAGACCAGGGCGTAACGGATCATTCGGCCCCCCTGACCACGTGCAGGTGGGTCGGCTCCGCCATCGGCTCGACGATCTCGAAACGGCGGCCGTGCTGGAGCGAAGGAATGCGCGCGCGCGCCTTGGCCACTTCCGCCAGATCGATCTCGGCCATCACCACCCCCGGCTCGCTGCCGCCTTCCGCCAGGATGCGGCCCCAGGGATCGACAATCAGTGAATGGCCGAAGGTCTCGCGGCCGTTCTCGTGCTTGCCGCCTTGCGCGGCGGCGAACACGAAGCAGCCGTTCTCGATGGCGCGGGCGCGGATCAGCACATGCCAATGCGCCTCGCCAGTCTGCTGGGTGAAAGCCGACGGGATCGTGAGCATGGTGGCGCCGGCTTCCGCCAGCGCGCGGTAGAGCGCCGGGAAACGCAGGTCGTAGCAGATCGTCAGTCCGAGCCGGCCCCACGGCAGATAGCACAGCACCGCCTGCTCGCCCGGCCGGTAGCTGTTCGATTCGCGATAGCTCTCGCCGTTGCCAAGATCGACGTCGAACATGTGGATCTTGTCGTAGCGCGCGGCGATGTCGCCTTTTGGATCGATCAGGAACGAGCGGTTGGCCGCCTTGTCGGGCGAAAACTTGATCGCCAGCGAACCGATATGGAGGTAAATCTCGAGCTTGCGCGCCAGCTCGCGCAAGGTCGCCAGCGAGGTGTCGGCGTCTTCCTCCACGATGGTGGCGAACAGCCGCTCGCGCTTGACCTCCATGATGTTGGTCATCTCCGGCGTCAGCACGTAATCGGCGCCGGCCGACTTCGCCTCGCCGATCATGCGCACGGCGGCATCGATATTGGCGGCGGGCGCCAGGCCCGAACGCATCTGGATCATCGCGGCCTTGAAGGAGCCGGCGGTCATGCGGAGGCCTTATCGCCTGCGAGTAGGGGATCGAGCTTGCCGGCGTCATCGAGCGCGTGCAGCTCATCGCTGCCGCCGACATGCACGCTGCCTATAAAAATCTGCGGCACGGTCATGCCGCCATTCGCGCGCTCGATCATTTCGTCGCGGCGCCCCCAATCGCGGCCGAGGTCGATTTCGGTGAACTCGGCGCCCTTGCGTTTCAGCAGGGCCTTGGCCGCGTGGCAATAGGGGCAATAGCGGGTGGTATAGATTTCGATAAGGGGCATTATGGTCTTTGGGCGCTCTGTGGCGATCCGGCCCCCGTTATATGGGACTGCGCACGGCTGCGACAACCCGGGCGAACACCAGCACATCGACATGGGCGGCGCCCGCCCGCAGCAGGGCGCGGGCGCAGGTATCGACGGTGGCGCCGGAGGTGAGCACGTCGTCGATCAGCACCAGCCGGCGGCCGGCCACATGGGCTTTTTCGTCCGCCGGCACGCGGAAGGCGCCCTGCACATTGTCGGCGCGTTCTGTCTTGGACAGGCCGACCTGCTGCGGCGTGGCACGCACGCGCTTGAGTGCGCCGTGCAGCACCGGCACGCCGCCAATGTCCGAAATCGTCCCGGCGAGCGCCGCCGATTGATTGAAGCGCCGCGCCCACAATCTGCGCCAATGCAGCGGCACCGGCAGCAGCGCGTCGGCTTCACTGAGCAGCTCGCGGCCGGCGCGCGCCATCCAGCGCCCCATCATGGGCGCCAGATCGAGCCGGTCGCCGTATTTGAAGGACAGCACCAGCGCACGGGCAATGTCGTCATAGCGCACCGCGGCGCGCGCCCGGTCATAGGCCGGCGGATTGGCGATCGCCTCCATCGACAGCAGGCCGGGGCCGGGATCGTAGGTGAAGGGGATGCCAAGCCGTGCGCAGTAGGGCGGCTCGATCAGCGACAGCTTCGACCAGCACTCAGCGCACAGGCCGACCCCGTCGCCGAGCGGCGCGCGGCAGGATGGGCATAGCGGCGGCAGCGCCACGTCGAGGGCAACGCGCAGCGCGGCCCGCAATCCGCCCCGGAATTGCGTGAGCCGCGAGGGCGCTTCGTCCTGGCTTGCCGAGACAAGCTCCTTCATGCTGCAAATGTATCAGATGCCGCAAAGCCCGACCATCTTCGACCGCAAGCTGCTGCGCGCGCGCCAGCAGCGCGCCCGCGCGCTTGGGGCCGAGACCTTCCTGATTGACCGGGTGGCCGCCGAGCTGGGCGAGCGGCTCGCCGTGGTGCTGCGCCAGTTCGAGCGTGCCGTCGATCTCGGCACGCCCACCGACGCGGTGCGCCGCGTGCTGGCCGAAAGCGGCAAGGTCGCGACCATCGTTTCCGCCGCGCCGGCGGCCGGGCCGCGCGATGCGTCGTTGCGTGTCGCCGTCGACGAGGAAGCTTTGCCGTTCGCCGACGGCTCGCTCGATCTGGTGGTGTCCGCGCTGGCGCTGCAGTTTGTGAATGACCTGCCCGGCACGCTGATCCAGATTCGCCGCGCGCTGAAGCCGGATGGCCTGCTGCTGGCGGCATTGATCGGCGGCGACAGCCTCGCCGAGTTGCGCGAAGCCTTTGCGCAAGCCGAAAGCGAGGTTGAAGGCGGGGCTTCGCCGCGTGTGGCGCCGTTCGCGGATATACGCGAGCTGGGCACGCTGCTGCAACGCGCCGGGCTCGCTTTGCCGGTGGTCGATTCCGATCGCCTGACCGTGCGTTACAAATCTGTTTTTGACTTGATGCGCGATTTGCGCCGCATGGGCGCGACCAATGTGTTGAACGAGCGCCGCCGCACCCCGCTCAGGCGTGCGACCTTGCAACGGATGGTCGAGATCTATGGCGAGCGCTTCGCCGACGCGGACGGGCGCCTGCGCGCGACGTTCGAGATCGCATGGTTGTCGGGTTGGGCGCCGCACGAGAGCCAGCAGAAGCCGCTCAAGCCGGGCTCGGCAAAGCAGCGGCTCGCCGACGCGCTCGGTACGCGGGAAATTCCGGCCGGCGAGAAGCCGCGGCCGTGACGCCAATCGTCAGTTAAAGGCGTTGGCTACGCTCTGATACATGTCCTGCACTGAGGTGCCCATGGTCATGACCACGGCGGCGATGGTGGCGGCGACGCCGGAAGCGATCAGCGCGTATTCGATGGCGGTGGCGCCGCCGTCGTCGCGGACGAAATCGCGCAAGCTGCGCATCGTTAGGGACCTACTCATGGACGCGTCCTGTTCAGTCGTTGTTGGGCCGACAATCACAACAGTGCCATCAGGTGCGAGATCAGCGGAACGTCCGCCGGAGGCATTTCGTAATCCCGCAGCCGGTTCGG